>JAFYSH010000026.1 GCA_017546605.1 Bacteroidales bacterium
GTTGCCAAAAGGGTGAGGAGTTCGCTCACTTCCTGTGGAGTATAATACTCTCCACCGCTCTTTCCTGCGTTGCTCGCATACATACCCATCAGGTATTCATAGGCATCACCGAAAGCATCTATCGTATTGTCCTGATAGTCGCCGAGGTTCATCTGCTGAATGCCACGAAGGAGTTTCACAAGTTTCTCGTTTCTCTTGATGACCGTCGCTCCCAATTTGTTGGAATTAACATCAACATCAGCAAACAGACCGCTGAAATCATCCTCGCTATCAGTTCCCTTCGCACTTGCTTCAATGGAATTGAAGATCTTCTCCAAAGTCTCGTTCAGGTTGGCATCCTTATCGCACACCTTGCAGATATTGCAGAAGAGTTGGCTTGGCAGAATGAAGAAACCCTTCACACCCACCATCTCTTCGCGTATGCTCTCGGCAGTGGCATCGTCCAAAGTGGCGTAATCAAAATCGGTGTTGCCTGTATCCCATTCGCCCTTGTTGATATAGTTGGTAATGTTCTCGCTTATATAACGGTAGAAGAGCATACCGAGTATGTATGCCTTGAAATCCCATCCATCTACCGCTCCTCGCATATCATCCGCGATAGCCCATATATAGTTCTATGAAGCTCTGCACGCTCCATCTCTTTCTTGTTCTCTGCCATATTGGTTTGGGTGTTATTGACGTATTCAACAAATATAATAATATTTTTTGCGTAGCGCAAAAACGGCTCCATAATGAAGGACCACCCTCGAACGGAAGGTGGTCCTCAAATCTGAAAAAAGATAGTATTGTAAAAAGGGAAAACTCACATCTGCCTTGTTATTAAAAGTCATAGCCGACAATATAAGAGGAATAATCACTCCAGCCGCTTGCACTCTTATACGCTGCTACCGACTGTGTGGGTACATAAATCTTGAGACCTGAGGCATTCCCGAATGGCCAATATCCAAATTCAAGAGTAGATATTAATTCTTCCTTGGTGTAAGTATCTAAAATCATAAATCCAATTCTTTTTACTTTTGCAACGAAATGGCGATGCCGAAGGTGGGGATGACGCATTTTGAGCAGAATTTGCAGCCGAAGCTAAGGGATAGGCATTGGAACTGACCCGGAAGGACATCCAAGCCCAAGCGTACGCCCACATCACCTAGAAATTGCAACATGCTAGCGTTCTGCACAGGTGAACGATAACCCGTAAAGATACCGGCTCCAGCATAGAGTTGTAGATCGGCACTTTTACTGAATGGACGATAGATCACACCGGCGGTTGCTGTGATGTCTGAGTATTCTGCACCACACAAGCCCGAAATGTAGCCGCCCCATTTGTTCGGAATATAGCCAAATGTTCCTCCCCAATGGTTTTTCGAGCAAGCTGGGTAATTCAGACTCTTGCTGGGACTACCAATGCCGTAGTTCAGCTCTGCAAAAAGACGGCGTTTCGACTCTTGCTTTTGCGTCTTCTCTTGCTTTTGGGCTTTCTCTTTGGGAGCAGCTTTCTTTTCCGGCTGTTTTTTAGGTACAGTGGCTTGCGGTGTGGTATTTTCGGCTTTTATGGGCTTCAATTCCTTGGCCACTGTTAGTTGTTGGTTGTGTTTTAGCTCAACTTCGAATGCTACCGGAAAGTGTCCTTCCTTTGTCAAGGTGATCTGATGTTTGCCCACCAACACCTGTTTTACTTTTGGAGTCTTTCCAATTTCTTCCCCGTCCAGAAAAATAAAGGCTGCAGTGGGGGTTGATTGAATTGACAGGATGGCATAGAACGGAATCGGAGCCTCTACCGTCTTGGTCACCACTTCGCCCTCTTTTACTTCAAAGGAAATACTCCGCGCTTGGCATCCTGCTTTGCGTGCTTCCAAAACGTGGTTGGATGTCGTACTCAAGTGGCCGGTCCAAGAGCCGGTGCCTTGATATACATTATCCACCCAGATCTCGGCTTGAGGATCTTCGCAAGTACAAGTTACGGTTGCAAAGAGTGCGTCCAATGCCATATGAACAGTCTGTTCTCCTCCTTGGCCACGTACCTGAATTTTCTCCGTCCGGGAAGCATATTCTCTTTTCTGCATCAAGACTTCCAGTTCACCACGCAGGTAACGGGTCTCGGAGCGGAACGGAGTTGTTCCGATATGTTTTCCATTCACAAACACATCTGCACCCACGGGATCACTCTCAAAGGTCAGATAACTATAGGCCGGAGTCATTGTAAATTGATGTTCCTGATCTTCTTCCGACACTTCTACTTGGCCGGTTATGGTTTCATACTCTGGATGCTCAATGCGGTAATAGTAGCGACCGTAGTTCAATTGATATTCAAAGTCGTTTTGGGTGACGATTTCTGAGTACAAAGAACAGTCTTCCGTGTCACCAATAGAGACCCGCGCACCTTGCGGAACAATGTTCATGCGCAAGTAGTTAAAAGAAATCGATGCGTTCAAAATGGTTTGTGCCACAGCATCCGTACGCAAAGTGATTCGATACACCTTGCCGGGTTGCAGCTGAACAGGAATCGGAGGTACCTCTTCATAACCCTTGCACGCAAAGTACAAGTTCTTGGTTTGGTATGGCACCCAGAACCAGTATTCGCCATTGTCCATTTCCTGACGCTTGGTCACACCCAAGCCTCGGTTGTCCAACGCCAACGGGTTCTTCAACTCGTTGGTGCAACGCACCTTGATCAGCGCACAAAGTTTGTCATTCTGGTCACGCACCGGATAATAGGACGTAGCATCCATATCTTCCTCTTCCAGTCGCACCTCACCTGCGAGGCTCATTTTTAAATTCTGGGCTGCTGCCGGCAACGCCTGCAACCCGCAGACCACCCACAGCATCATTATCCACACAAAGTATCTTTTCATTGATGTTATTTGCTTTTTTAAATATTCAGGAATTACTTAGGATTATTTAGGAACGATCATACCGCTAATGTCACCTTCGTAAGTTGCTTGAAGTTTTCCGCTTGCAGTGGTGATGTCGTAGATGATTTGGTATTGACCATTTACATGGTTAACGGTAACGGTACCTGATTCAGGAGTTTCAAAACCTGCACCAATGTTGAGTTGAGAAGAGTCAGCCCATACGGTTTTTCCAGTAGAAAAATCTGAATCAATTACTTCATAAACACCTGCTGGAATGAAACCACCTTCTTCAGCTGCGGAGTTAGCCCAATCACCCAAGTAAAATTGAGTTATTACAGTTGTACCATTAACTGAACCAATTTGTTCAAGATATGCACAGTTTGGATATTCGAAATAAGCATTGATATGTGTTGCAACAAAATCACCGACCAATTCGATGCCGCCTTCATTTCCACCAAAGCTATTAGGATCAGCCATACCTGCTACAGGACCGGCATAAGTTCCTTTTGCAACTGTTCCATTTTGTGCCACTATGTCGAATACAAATTGATAACCACCTTCGATATAGCTTACAGTGATGGTACCAGAAACCAATTCGCTTGCAGTTTTACCAACAACGATCAAGTAAACTGAAGATGCATACACGATGTTTCCTGTGAAATCTGAATCAGTGAAGTTATAAACACCTTCGTTCAGACGACCAACGGTGTATTCATCTATTTGCCAGAAACAAACGTTTTCAATTTTTACTGCATTGCCACTAGCATCTTCTCCTGAGAAGTTAAGTTCCCATAGGTTTTCGTTAATTTCGATACCACTTGCAGAAGTGAAGTTTACATTAAGAACGCCGCTTTCTTCGCCACCTTCTTCGCCGCCTTCTTCGCCGCCGCCCATTTCTGAGGGATCTTTCATACCTTGCAAGCTACCAGTGTATTCAGCTTTGATAGTTGCAGAAGCAGTTTTGAAGTCGTAAAGGAGGTTGTATTTACCATCAACATGGGTAACAGTCAAAGTACCTGATTCAGGCATTTCCATTGCGCCACCATTAATGCTAACTTGACAATGTTCAGCCCAGATAACTATACCCTTAAATTCAGAGCCAATAGTATAAACACCCGGAGCAAAAACATTTGCTTCGTAGTATTCTACGATAGAGTCATCCGCGTCATACATTTCGAATTGAAGAGACACACGCTTTCCATTGACTGTACCTTGTTGTTCAAGATAAATGCAGTTTTTTCCTTTGTATGTAGCATTACTGAGGGTTGCTTCAAAAGGATAAACGGTATCATCTTCTTCGGCACCTTCTTCTTCACCACCAGTAGGAGGAAGCTCCCCTTCGACCAACCGGAACCCGATATCGCGATTCCCGCTAGAGGGACCGCGGCCATCCCGATTGGCTACCCGGCAGGACCCAGCATCGTAGAGACAACTACCCCCACGAAGGACGCGGGTCGTACCACTGGAAGGACCCGTCGGATTGGTCTGGGCAGATGATGAATAATCACCATACCAGTCCTGACACCATTCCCATACATTCCCGCTCATGTCGTACAAACCCAATTCGTTCGGCTGCTTTTGACCGACCGGATAAGTCCCATAAACTCTATTTTCTTTGTACCAAGCCACCTCATCGATTGTGTTACTGCCCGCGTACTTGTACCTTTGACTCTGTTTTCCACCTCGGGCCGCATACTCCCACTCCGCTTCCGTCGGCAAACGATAGGTCTTGCCCGTCAATTGGTTTAATTTTAGGATAAATTCTTGAATCTCATCCCAACTCACTTGCTTAACCGGACGATAGTCATCGCCGGTAATATAGCTCGGATTCTCTCCCATCACCGCCTTCCACTGCGCCTGGGTGACTTCATACTTGCCCATGTAAAAATCACTTAATGTAACCGAGTGAACTGGTTTCTCATTATCATACGCATCCGATCCTTGCTCAGCCGTTGCTCCCATCTGGAAGGTTCCCCCTTTCACAAAGACCATGCTTTCCGCCAAAGCTTCCAAGACTACTTCTGGATCCTCTTGCGGAAATTCTCCTTCGACCAAACGGAACCCGAGACCGTCATTCCTGTAGTCGGGCTTGGAGCCGTCGCGATAGGCCACCCGGGAGCTCCTAGCAAGGTCTTTCCAACTACCCCCGCGAAGGACGCGGAGGGAACCACTGGAAGGACCCGTCGGATTGGTCTGGGCGGATGATGAATAATATTCATACCAGTCCTGACACCATTCCATAACATTCCCGCTCATGTCGTACAAACCCAATTCGTTCGGCTGCTTTTGACCGACCGGATGCGTCCGTCCGCTACCATTTTGAGTGTACCAAGCCACCTCATCGATTGTGTTACTGCCCGCATACTTGTAACCTTGGCTCTTCTTGCCGCGAGCTGCATATTCCCATTCGGCCTCGGTCGGTAGACGATATGTCTTACCCGTAAGTTGGTTCAATTTCTGGATAAACTCTTGAACGTCGTCCCAAGAGACGTGCTCAACAGGATGATTATCTCCTTGGCAGTAACTGGGATTATTCCCCATCACAGCCGTCCACTGTTCCTGGGTTACTTCGTATTTGCCGATGTAAAAATCACTCAATGTCACCGAATGGACCGGTTTTTCATTTTCTTGCGCATCGGTATCTTGCTCGTCAGTCGCTCCCATCTGGAAAGTTCCCCCTTCCACAAAGACCATGCTTTCCGCCAAAGCTTCCAAGGGATCCTCTTTCGGAGGCAATTCTCCTTCGACCAACCGGAACCCGATAGTGCTGAACCTGTCGGAGGGATCCGTGCCGCCCCGTATGGCCACCCGGGAGCGCCCAGCAAGTTCATCCCAACTACCCCCGCGAAGGACGCGGAGGGAACCACTGGAAGGACCCGTCGGATTGGTCTGGGCAGATGGTGAATAATATGATGAATAATCACCATACCAGTCCTGACACCATTCCCACGCGTTTCCACTCATATCGTACAAGCCCAATTCGTTCGGTTGCTTTTGACCGACCGGATGAGTGTAGCCACTGTTATCCCTGTACCAAGCCACCTCATCGACTGTGTTACTGCCCGAGTACTTGTAACCTTGGCTCATCTTGCCGCCTCGGGCCGCATATTCCCATTCCGCTTCCGTCGGCAAACGGTACGTTTTGCCTGTTAGCGTATTCAATTTTTGAATAAACTCTTGCACATCCTCCCAACTCACTTGCTCAACCGGAAGATTGTCACCGCCGGTAAAAAGGCTCGGATTCTCTCCCATCACCGCCTTCCACAAACCCTGCGTCACTTCGTACTTGCCGATGTAGAAATCACTTAACGTCACCGAATGCACAGGATACTCATTTTGATTCGCATCCGATTCTTGCTCCGCCGTCGCCCCCATTTGGAAGGAGCCACCTTCGACAAAGACCATGCTTTCGGCCAAGGCTTCAAGGGGATCAACTTCAGGATCGGGCTCGGGCTCGGGATCTTCTTGTTGAGGAAGCTCTCCTTCGACTAACCGGAACCCGTAGTTGAAGTTCCTGCTGGAGGGATCGCTGTAGGCCCGATATGCTACCCGGCAGTGCTCAGCATCCTCCCGCCAACTACCCCCGCGACGGACGCGGACCGCACCACTGGAAGGACCCGTCGGATTGGTCTGGGCGGATGTGTCGTACCATCCATACCAGTCCTGACACCATTCCCACACGTTTCCACTCATATCATACAGGCCCAGTTCGTTCCGTTGCTTTTGGCCCACCGGATGGGTCTGGCTGTTACTATTATTAGTGTACCAGGCCACATCTCCTATGTTATTGCGGCCCGCATATTTGTACCCCTTGCTCTTCTTACCGCCACGGGCTGCATATTCCCATTCAGCCTCGGTCGGAAGACGATAGGTTTTACCGGTGAGTTGGTTCAATTTCTGGATAAACTCTTGAACGTCGTTCCAAGAGACTCGCTCCACAGGAAGATTATCTCCTTTGAAGTAACTGGGATTATTCCCCATCACAGCCGTCCACTGAGCCTGGGTCACTTCGTATTTACCAATGTAGAAATCATTCAGAGTCACCGAATGCACTGGACTTTCGCTATTGTTTGCTTCCGATCCTTGCTCTGTCGTTGCTCCCATCTGGAAGGTACCACCTTCGACAAAGACCATACTTTCAGCCAAGGCTTCAAGGGGATCAACTTCGGGATCAGGCTCCGTAATACGTTCCAAAACAACATCTGCTACTTTTTCTTCATAGTAGTACTTGGCTTCTACAGATCTTGTTTCTGTCCAGTATATATTATGGGTATAGGTTAGATTTTTCATACCCATTCCTAAATTTTTAAATTCATAGGAACCTGTTGAATAGGTGGTCACCGAAAGTGTTTGACCTTTTTCCTGAAGAGTTACCTTGACTCCAGAAATCGGATTGCCCGAGGCATCAATTACTCGCCCTGAAACTGAAAAGTCATTGAACTCCACCAAGCGACAACCGGCCGTCAAAAGAATATATAAAACTGCAATAAAAAGGAATGATAGATTATGTTTCATTCTTAAAAAAATGTTTGGAAAACAGAATTTAATAGTCTAAGTCGGCACTAATATACAGATTTTTTGAGACATAGACAAAAACAAAAGCAGCCTTGCTGCGCGCAAAGCTGCTCCCGCTGATTCCGTATGGATCCTACAAATCATTCATGATTCTATCCTCTCTTTGATTGTAATATAGAGCTATTCTGCTATCAAAAACTCCCTCAAACAGGCTTATTTCTCGCTTGGCAATGCCTAACCTATTTGCAAGTGTACGCCAATCCTTGACTGCCGTTACAACCTCGATGATTATGTCCTTAGCCACCTCTGGCGTAAGCATATACTCCTCGCAAGAGTTGAGCAGAATAGATAGATCTGCCTTATTCGTATTGCTATTGATAAGCAAACTCTGATGGTCATTCAGCGTTGGATTCATATCGTATGCTGGCGAAAGCGTCCAACCTTTCGCAGTAAGCAGAAAACCGTGGTTGCGGAAATGGTCATCGCTATTACCGATGCATATGTTGAATGCCACTCTACGGAACAGTTCTCGTAGGTTGGCATCGACATCTGTGCAGCCACTCAAAATAA
>JAFYSH010000027.1 GCA_017546605.1 Bacteroidales bacterium
ATCGTTAATTTTTTATAAAACTATTTATTAAACCTTTTTAATCATGAAGAAGATTCTTTTAGGATTGTCTGCATTCATCATGATGTTTGCAGCCTCTTGTGAACAACAAGAGTTTACTCCGAATCTTGAAACTGAAGCTACGGTTTCTTTCAACGTGGCTACTCCCCAAATCGCTGTGAAAGCTTACAGTGATGGAACTACTGCAACTCAGCTGCAATATGCTGTTTATGATGAAAATGGAAATATTCTTGAAGATTTGACAAAAACTGTTGATTTAATCAACGGTAGCGCAACTGTAGAACTTCAGTTGACTACGGGTAATAAGTACTCAGTGATTTTCTGGGCTGCAGCTGAAGGTGCTCCGTATGAAGTTAATTTTGCGAACCAAACAATGACAGTGGATTATACCGACGCAAAAAGCAACGATGAAAATCGTGATGCTTTCTACGCATACCGTACATTCACTGTAACTGGTGCACAAACTGAAACTATCGAGTTGAAACGTCCCTTCGCTCAATTGAACATCGGAACCAATGACTATAATGCCTCTGAAAATGCAGGTTATGTGCCTACAACATCTTCTGTAAAGGTGAAGAATATTTACAACACACTTAACCTTGTTGATGGCAAAGCTACCGGTGAGGCAGAAATTACCTTTGCAGCCAACGCTATCCCTGAAGATGAGACATTCCCTGTTTCAGGTTATGAGTATCTCGCAATGAACTATCTTCTTGTGAATGAAGAGAAGGAGGTTGTAGATATAGAATTCACTTATTCTAACGTTAACAACGATGCAAAGGGTCGCACCGTCGGATCAGTTCCCGTTCAACGCAACTACCGTACTAATATCTATGGTAAACTCCTTACAAGCGATGTTGATATCAATGTGGAGATTAAGCCTGGTTATGACGAAGAGGATAATCTTTATGTTTTAGTTGATTCCAGAGAAGCTGCTCAGGCTGCTCTTGATATGGCTGTTAAAGGAACAGTTGTCGTTCTTCAACCTAATGTGAACTATGGTACACTTGAATTGCGTCCTGTTCAAGGTAATTCAAATACTGTTACTGATTGTGATTACCTTGTTTACCGCAATGAAATGCGTCGTAATGTTGAAGATCTTACAATTATCGGAGCACCCGGAGCAACAGTAGATGCTATTAAGGTCGTTTCTGGATATATTGAAAATAGTGGAAGCACAGGCTATGTTGTTGACATTAAAAATCTCGTGATTAATTCAGTTGAGTTTACTGACAATTATGTTAATCCTCGACATTCTTACTCAGCTCCGTTGTTCTTTGACCTTACTTATATAAACGTTGACGGGCTCACTGTTAAAAACAGTAAGTTGATTGGAGATAACGCAAATGTGAATTTTGTTTATTTCTATGGAAACGGTAAACCCGACAACTCTACATTTGAAACTGCAGCTAAGAATATCATTATCGAAAATAATACTGTTGACGGCATTGCACGACTTTGTGAGTTACGCCAAACTGAGAATGTTACTATCAAAGGCAATACAATCAAAAATACTGCATTGCACGGTATGCTTTTGACCGTTGACCATGGCCAATATACAGGCAATGTAAGCCTCACAGACAATAGAGCAGATGGTATCCATAATCGTTTCGTTAGAATGGCAGGAGCAGGCGATGCAGTTGTAGTTATTAAAGATAACATTATTACAAATTATCTTGGAGCGGATGAAGATTTTATCAAGGTTACTGATGGTAATAATGTTACTATTGAGAACAACATTCTCTATCCTACTTATACGGTTGCAACTGTTGACGAACTGAAATCAGTTCTTGCGAATGCAGAAGATAACATTACAGTTAAGCTTGCTGGAGTTGACTTTGGTGGAGTTGATTTATACAATTCTACCAATAATGGACACAGATATAATTATGCAAACTACGAAGCAAAGAATGTCAAAATTGTAGGTGAAGATGGCGCCTCTTTTTCAGGACTAAGACTAGGTGAGAATGATTATCAGCCCACTATGACCGGTTGGACATTTGAGAACATAACATTTACAGGAAATGGTTTGCAAATCTCAATGAATAATGAAAACGTTCTTGTTAAGAACTGCAAATTTATCAACTCGGAGCTAATGAATACTGGCACTAATGCATATCAGGCAAAGAATTTCATGGTTCAAGGATGTTCTTTTGAGGGAAGCCGTCCGGATAATAGAAAAACACAAATGTCTCTTCAAAATAACAATGGCGTAAAAATATTAGGATGTTCTTTTACAAATTCAGACTACAGCGCTATAAACATGACTAAGATTTATGGCAATGTTGAGATTGCTGATAATACCATAAATCGGACAGCAGATCGTCCTCTTCGCTTTGTACTTGCTGCAAATGAAGCTACTTTGAAAATCACTGGCAATACTATTGTATCCAATGGCGATGAAAATGGGGAGTTGATGAAAGTAACTGCTGATAGCGGAATTGTTATTGCAGAAAGCAATATCACTCTGAACGGAAATACTTGGAATAGCAAGAGTGATGCTGAGATTGAGCGCATTTTAGATGCTAATGTATATATAGTTAAGTAATTATATATCGAAAGTCCGTAAAGATAAGTTTGATCCCTGCCGTTCGTGAGAATAGCAGGGATCATTTTTTTCTTATTAGCAATATTTAGGTGAAATCACTTTCGACTCGAACCAATGCTCTATCTGCTTCTGATCATCAACAAATATAAAAAGAACACCGCAACCCCATATTGGGATCACGGTGTAAATCTATAGTCAGCCTCCTCTTATATAGGAAGTGATAGCGGAATGCTACAGTTGTTCGTTAGTTGGAGGTGAAAATGTATTCAAAGATTTCAGAGCAGAGGTAGCCGTTTTTATTTACAGCAACAGCGAAGGCTACGTATTCTGTGCTGGGATCTACGGATTTCTGGATGCTTTGTCTGCCTGATTTCAACATTGCAGCCAACACTTCTTCGAGGCTTTGTCCACCCATTTCTCCGTACATAATGTACATGTCGATGAGTTGTTGAACGGTGCCATACAAGCCTACTTCAGAAGCATCTACAGCTGCTTTGCGAACGCATTCAACGTAGTAGCGGGTCTCATTGTCGGAGGGATCCACGGTGATGGTTGCGGTAGAGCCGCTGCAGGTTGCAGATACGTCCAAGGTTGCGTCTGTCATAGGAACCTCGGTGGTTGTGAAGGTTTTTGTAATGATATCAGAGAGTCGTTCACAGTCAGTGGACATACCTACCACAACGATGTAATAGTTGGTTTGGGGAGTGAGGCGATTGTAGTACATGCCTTGCAGGTCGCCTTGGTGCAATTGGCCATAGTATTCCAAGTATTGGCCGATACTCATACCTTCAGCGTCTGCGTAAATTTGGTAGTGCTCCAAGAGTGATTCGAACATTTCATCTTCGGTCATGGTTCCTGCGAATTCTTCGGTCACGGTTACGGCCACATAGGTCATTTCTTTGTCACTCGGGGTAACGTTGAAGTATACCTCAGCTTCGGTGATTTCAGTCACTTCTATGGTGAAGGGATAGAGGGAACCACCTTGTTGGCTAACGCGGATGGTAGCCGTTGCTTCGTTGGCAGAGTAGCTTACAGTAACCATAGCTTCGCGCTCAAAACCTTCTGTATTCGGATCTACATTGAATTGAATTTCTGAAGGTGTTACGGTAAAGTCATTGACCCAATTGTTGTTGGATACCAAGTTTAAGGTAGCACCTTCTACCGGGTTGGAAACAGTATAGGCCACTGAGTAGGATCCTCCGAATACGGTGGTGATCACTGAGGATTCGGCCATTTCAATGGTCGTTTTCGGTTGGGGTTCCGGGGTGTTTTTGTCTTCGCAGCTGCACAGACTGATAACCACAGCCAAGGCAAGTACGGACATTAGGAGTTTTTTCATAAATTGTCTACTATTAATTGTTAAAATTTGCAATAAGTTCTGCGAAAATAGGGTAAATGTTTTTATTTCGTATAATTTTCTTCGTGCTAGTAGCGCATCAAGGTTACTTTCCCGTCCATTGTGGTGATCAGTAATTGGCGCTCGGGTAGGGGCAAGATGTAGTTGATCAAGGCAAATGAGAGGCGGTAGCGCCATGCTTCTTTCCCGTCAACAGCTTGGGCTGCAATGATTTCTCCTTTGTCAGTTGGAATGAAGATTAGGGTGCCATCCGAGGTGATCGGAGTCGGGGCAATTTCATATCCGAAGTGATAGTTTTCGCCCCAAATGCGTTGCGGGACCGCACTAGTGGTGCTGTAGGCATATACCGAATCTTTCATGACTTTGACATAGGCTTGTTGTTGGTCGGGAGACAGGCCGATGGATTCGCGTCCTCCCTTGCTGCTCCAGAGATGGTTGCCGTTTTTTGCGTCAATGGCGTAGGTCTTCCGTTCCGGTGTTACAAAAAAGATGCGGCCATTGGCTTTTACGGGCCACACTGCAGCCGGAGAGACCATGCGGCTGCCTTTGTTTTTCCAGGTCCACTGCAATTGGCCGGTTTGAGGATCCAAGCTGTAGAGTGTGTTGGCCCAGTCGCCAATGATGACTTGTTCATTGTCTACCCAAGGACGAGCTTCGATGAAGCCTTTGATATCAGGATAGTTCCAAGTCAGTTTTCCATTCTTGAGTGAGAGGGCCCGGAAGCAGCCGTCCGAGGCTCCAAAATAGACAAGCCCTTCGTGGATGACGGGGCTGCCGAGGATGGATTTGTCGCAGGTGAAACGCCAAAGTTCACGGCCATTCTTGAGCTGATAGCAATAGAGGTGGCCATCGGTACTTCCTACAACGACTTTGTTCTTGGCAAGGGCTGGAGTGGAAAATATTTTTCCGTCGGTTTTGACTTCCCAAAGCAAGGTGCCATCGCTGAGGTTCAGACAGCGGACCCAGCCTTGAGTATTGGTGTAAACGACTACCTTCCCATCGGTGATGGCAGCCGCACCAATATCGCTATTGTCTTGCAGGGTCCATATTTCTTGGACATTCGGGTATTTTTCGTTGTCGTTGTATTCCGGGATGAACCGTTTGATTTTGTCGGGTAGGGGTTGGAGTTCCGGGGCACGTTCTACGAAAGGTTTGGCTTCCGTGAAGTTCAGGTGGAACCAGGGTTCAAAGGTTTCGGCTCCCGTTTCCCCTTCTGCAATGCGTTCTCGGACATAGAGTGTGCCGTTGTCCACGGTAACAATGTTGTAGCCGCTGCCTTTCTTTCCAGAGGCTTGGGTGGATCGGCCCAGAATACCAGGAAGCCCTTGGTAATCCAGTTTGACATTGTTGTGCCAGTGCCCTCCCAGCACCAGTTGGGCATTGGTTTTTTTGAGGACGTCCAGCACTTGGAAGCAGTTCAGCATAGAGGTGTCCATCGGGTAGTGGTTGATGAAGATGACCGGTTGTTGTTTGTCAATAGTGGTGGCAATTGAATCCAGCCATACCATGCTTTCGCGTGGAAGCAGCGCCGGTGCCATCCGCATATTCGGACCGCTGTTGGTGCCAATGAACCGAATACCTTCTACTTCAAAGTTGAAATGCTCGTAACCAAAAGTTTTTGCAAAAGTATTGCAGCCACTTTCTGACCATTTGGCGTCGTGGTTGCCCGCGACGATGTACCACGGTTTGTTCAATCGGTTGATGATCGAGTGAGCCAGTCGGATTTCACGGTCAGAACCAAACTCCGTGATGTCTCCGGCTAGTACCACAAAGCGAATGGAGTCATTGGCATTAATGTCTTGGATGCAGGCTTGCAGGTCGGCTTGGCTTTTTGCGCCTTCGGCAATGTGAGTGTCGGCAAGCCATGCGAAGGAGAATCGTTCTTGGGAATACGTGAGGGTGCTCAAAAAGAGGCCACAAAGCAGGGTGGCAATTAGAAAGGTGTGGCGCATAAACGATGGATTGGTTGTTTTTAGGGCTATTCCAATGTGCTGGATTTGAAATATCGGGTCCGAAGCCAGAGCTCAAATAAGGGGTCGATGATTCTGGCAATATCGTGCTCATCGAAGGTGATGATTTCTTTTTTCTTCAGTGCTTCTTTGAGTCGGAATACGTTGGCCGAAGAGTTCAAGTTGTAGCTATTCAATACATTGGCTGTACTGAATTTGTCCACTCCGTCGCAGACAGCACGAAGCAGGTGGATCTGATACTCCGTCAGGTCGTGCATCATCATTCGGAAGCGGGGGACGTGAATGCTCATCAAGGAGTACAAGGCCTCAGTGACGAGCCGGTCGTTGAGGTAGCCTTTGGTGAGGTTGAAGCAGATGGTGGACAAGTGTGCGATGTACCAAGGATGACCTTGCAGGGTGCGGAACATGCGTTGAGCCAGTGGCTGATTGACCACGCGGCCTACGCGCATGAAGGTTTTCATAATGTGGTCAGTTACGTCCTTTTCAGCAAGGGGAGTCAAGTGCACTTCTTCGGCGAAGCGGTAGAAGTATTTCTTCTCGTGGAAGATGTACTTCATGGCATTGATCATCGAGCCGGTGATGATGCACGTGGTTTTTTGGTAAGCGCGAAAATGAGTTTCCATCTTTTTAAGGAAGTCTTCCGCGTTGTTGAACAAGGAAATGTTTTGGAATTCTTCCAGGTAAAGAATGATGGAGGTATTGTAATGTTCGGCAATCCGGTCCGGTCCGGAAAGGATTTCGTCGCATTGCTCGTTGTTAAAAAACTGTCCGTCTGGCGCCAGGAAATCCTCGGGGATTTCATCGTCATTTTCAGGCAGCAGGGGGGCGGATAGCGGGAAATGGGTTGTCAGGAAGTTTTTGATCTCATTCTGCGTAGTGGCAAAGCATCCGGCCAAGCTAAAAATGATGTGTTTGAGCAAGTGATCGCATGTGCGGACATTGATCAAATCAAGGTGGCAGACGAGCTGATTGGGATTGGCCAGCTTGATATCGGAAAGAACACGTTGAACCAAAGAGCGCTTTCCGGTTCGGGGGGCATCAATCAGCAGGATATGTTGGTTTTGTTTCAACAGGTTGATCATCGTTTCACGTTCTTGCTTGCGGGACAAGAAGTTGGCACCGGTGACGAATCGGTTGTAAACAAAGGGTGTTTCTGTCATAATCAAAAGGTTTTGATGTACTTTATAACATAATTGCTACAAATTTAGTTTTTTTCTTGAAATGAGCGAAATAATTTGGTGGATTGGGGGGAATGTGTTAGTTTTGCAGCCCCAAAAACTGATTAGAAAGGCTGTGGAGCTATTGAATAAGAGTTGTTTAGGCAACCGCTTCCAGTCTAAAACTTTTAAAAACATTTATTTTATGTACGCAATTGTTGATATTGCAGGGCAACAGTTTAAAGTTGAAAAAGGGAGAAAAATTTTCGTGCACCGTTTGGATGCAGAAGTAGGAGCTTCTCTCGATTTTGAAAAAGTTTTGCTGACTGACAACGAAGGTGAAGTGAAAGTAGGTGCTCCCTACGTAGCTGGTAGCGTTGTTAAAGCAACCGTGTTGGAACACCTCAAAGGTGAAAAGGTAATCGTTTTCAAAAAGAAACGTCGTAAAGGTTATCAAAAGAAAAACGGTCACCGTCAATGTTTAACTCAAATTCTTATTGAAGAAATTAACTAAAGGAGAAACAGATTATGGCTCACAAGAAAGGTGTCGGTAGTTCCAAGAACGGCCGCGAATCACATAGCAAACGATTGGGAATTAAATTGTTCGGTGGTCAAACCGCCAAAGCCGGTAACATTTTGGTTCGCCAAAGAGGTACTGTGCACAACCCGGGTATGAACGTAGGTATGGGTAAAGACCACACCCTTTATGCTTTGGTGAATGGTATCGTTACTTTCCGTAAGAAAGCTGACAACAAATCTTATGTATCTGTTGTTCCTTTCGCTGAATAAGCAGGATTGATACGAAAATTTAAAAGAGGAAGATTGCGAAGCAGTTTTCCTCTTTTCTTTTATCGTGTTTGTTCACTTTTTGTTAAATTTGCAAGATAATTAAAAAGCAAAAACATGTTAACCCTGAAACTTTTGAGAGAAGCGCCCGAATTTGTAGTCGAGCGGTTGGCAGTGAAGAATTTTGATGCCAAAGAAATCGTGGATCAGATCTTGGATTTGGACCGTAGCCGTCGCCAATACCAGACTGAGCTTGATCAATGTTTGGCGCAACAAAAAATACAGGCAAAAGCCATTGGGGCTTTGATGCAACAAGGTAAGAAAGAAGAGGCTGAAGCGGCAAAACAATCGGTAGCTGATATGAAAGCTCGTTCCAAGGAATTGGAGCAACTGATGTTGGAGAGTGAGGAAAAGCAAAATGAATTGTTGGTGCGTCTTCCCAACTTGCCGGTAGATATTGTGCCGCTGGGTAAAGGAGCTGAAGACAATGTGGTCGTGCGAGAAGGTGGCAAAAGAACCGAGTTGCCGGCCTGTGCAATGCCGCACTGGGAATTGGCTCGTAAATACGATTTGATTGACTTTGATTTGGGTGTGAAGTTGACTGGGGCAGGTTTTCCGGTGTACAAAGGACAAGGAGCCCGCATTCAACGTGCTTTGATTGCTTATTTCTTGGATTACAATACCCAAGCCGGTTTTCAAGAGATCCAACCGCCTTTGATGGTCAATGAAGCTTCTGGTTTTGGTACCGGTCAGCTTCCGGATAAGGAAGGCCAAATGTATCATGTAGGCTTGGATAACTTCTATTTGATTCCGACAGCTGAGGTGCCTGTGACCAACATTTTCCGGGATGTCATTCTTGCAGAATCCGATTTCCCGATCAAAATGACGGCCTATACGCCTTGTTTCCGTCGTGAGGCTGGCTCTTATGGAAAAGATGTGCGTGGCTTGAACCGTTTGCATCAGTTTGATAAAGTGGAAATTGTGCAAGTTGCCCACCCGGATGCTTCTGCGGCTGCTTTGGATGAGATGGTAGCCCATGTGGAAGGTTTGGTGAAATCGTTGGAATTGCCTTATCGTATCTTGCGTTTGTGTGGCGGTGATATGAGTTTTACTTCAGCCATTACGTACGACTTTGAAGTCTATTCGGAGGCACAAGGCCGTTGGTTGGAAGTCAGCTCTGTATCCAACTTCCAATCTTTCCAAGCCAACCGCTTGAAATTGCGTTATAAAGATGCCAACGGAAAAACCAACTTGGCGCATACCTTGAACGGAAGTTCATTGGCTTTGCCCCGAATTTTGGCAGCTTTGTTGGAAAACCATCAAACCGAAGAAGGTATTTACATTCCGCAAGCCTTGCGTCCGTATTTCGGAGCTGATTTTATCCGTTAACAGCCGGTATGCAGGATCAGCGCATCATTATGGGAATAGACCCCGGAACCCGTTTGTTGGGTTACGGGGTTATTTTAGTGGATCGAAAAAAGACCCATTTTGTGGATATGGGGGTAATCGACTTGAGAAAGGAGACGGATCATTTTCTCAAATTGAAGCGGATTACCGAGGAGATTGGAGCCTTGATGGATCGCTATCATCCGGATGATTTGGCGGTCGAAGCTCCCTTTTACGGGAAGAATCCTCAGGTGATGCTGAAATTGGGACGGGCACAAGGGGCTGCTTTGGCTGCGGCCTTGTTACGTGGAATCCCGGTCCACGAATATGCGCCCCGAAAAGTGAAGGTGGCGATTACCGGAAATGGTGCAGCTTCCAAAGAGCAGGTGGCATTGATTTTGTCCAGAACCTTGCGGGTAGATTTGTCAGGACCCCACTTGGATGCGACGGATGCGCTGGCTATCGCGATGTGTCATTTCTATCAGTTGACCAATCCATTTTTGGATCAGACAGCCTCGCGAGATTGGGACTCCTTTCTCAAATCTCATCCGGATCGCATTGTAAAGCCTTAAAAAAACATACTTCCATTAAACGAATTTTAGTAGAAAGCGTCTATATAGCAAACAAAGAAATTAGATGATATTCATGAAACGAATTTTGTTCCTTTTGATGGCAATATTTTTTGCTGGTATCCTAATCGCCCAACCGCGGGGTGCATCCAAAGTTACATTGACCCTGGTGGATGCGCAAAGTGGTGATCCGATTTCATTTGCAACGGTCTCAATTCGTCCGAAAGCATTGAAAGACAGTACTAAGCATATGAATTTTACCTTGACTGATGAAGCGGGTGTTGCTGTGCTGAAAAACCTCTTCCCCGATGAGTATGTGTTGAAGGCAGAAATGATGGGATATAAGTTAATCCGTCGGGAGATCCAGATAGGTGCCGAGTCGATGGATTTGGGAAAATGGGAAATGCAATTGGATATGGAATTGCTGGATCAGGCAGTTGTGTCCGCAGTCGGCAATCCGATTGTCATGAAGAAGGATACGATTGAGTTCAATTCATCTGCCGTCAAGTTATCGGATAGTGATATGTTGGAGGACCAGTTGAAAAAGTTGCCGGGTTTTGATGTTAGCTCAGATGGCAGCATTACCTTCAACGGTGAAACCATTAATAAAATCTACATTGATGGCAAGACCTTCTTCTTGGATGACCCCCAGTTGGCAACCAAGAACTTGCCGGCGAAAATCATTGAAAAAGTGAAGGTGGTTGAAAAGAAATCGGAACAAGCCGAGTTTACCGGTATTGACGATGGTGAAACGGAAACTGTGTTGGACTTGAGTGTCAAGAAGGGAATGATGCAAGGCTGGTTTGGAAACCTGAGTGGTGGTGGTGGATTTGATACGGCAACGGATGAACATGATCCCCGTTTTCAAGGAGGTGGTTTGATTGCTCGCTTTACGGATGAGTCGCAAATTAGTATCATTTTGAACGGTAACAACACTAACAACCGTGGTTTTAGAGACCTGGGTGGTGAAATGATGAGAGCCATGCGTTCCAGTGGTCCTGGAATGGGTATGGGCATGAGAGGTGGTATGGGTGGTGGCCCCATGATGGGCATGGGAGGAAATGGTATTACGACCTCTTGGATGGGTGGTTTGAATGCAACCGGATATTTTTTGGAAAACAAGGCCATGGAGGTTGCCGGTAACTACTTGTACAGTGGCTCTGAAAACGAAGTCCTGCAAAACAGTACCAAAACGACTTTCCAACCCGATGGTTCCAATTTGATCAACACCAACGATGGCAAGAGTTTTTCAATGACAGAAGGTCACCGGGCAGGTGGAGAAATTGACTGGAAAATCAGCGACAATACCTCGATTCTATTCCGCCCGCAAGCCAATGTGAGCTACGGTAATTTCAGCGAACAATCAAGTTTCTTGTCCAAGAATGACCAACGTGGGAAATTAAATGACGGTTCCAGCGAAAGTAAGGGCGATAACTTCAATTATTCGACCAGTGGCCGCTTGGTATTTCGTCAACGTTTGGGTATTCCGGGCCGTACCTTGTCCGTGAATATGAATTATTCGTTGAAAGGTAGCGAAATGGATGGATTGAATCGCTCCATTACCAATTATTACACTGACGATCAGCAGACTTCTTCTGATATTATTGATCAAAAATACAACCAACGGGAAGATTCGTACACCTTGGGTGCAAGAGTTTCTTATACCGAACCCTTGGGGGCAAACTTTTATGTGGAAGGATCATACCGCTATAACTTTAGCCAAAATAACTCGGATAAATACAGTTATAACAAAGATGCGGAAGGTCATTATACATTGTTGGATCAGGAATATTCAACGCAGTTTGAGAACTCGTTCGTAAACCAAACGATCCAGTTGAATTTCATGAAGCAAGAGAAGAAGTACACGGCTCAAATCGGTTTTAGTGCGCAACCTTCTAAAACGACTAGCCACGAACGCTTCTTTGATGGTAGAGCAGACAGTACCACGGTTTATTCGGTGATCAATTATGCGCCCTCAGCCCGTTTTGATTACAATTTCTCGGATAATACTGTTTTACGTTTGCGTTACAACGGCCGTACCAGCGAGCCTTCGTTGACCCAATTGCAACCGGTACGTGATAACTCCAATCCGTTGTCCATTGTGTTAGGGAACCCCAATTTGCTACCTGAGTTTTCACACAACTTGCGTACAGACTTCCGTCACACCGATATGCGTACGTTCTCTTCCATCAATGCGAATGTGAGCTTCAGCTACACCATGGATGATATTGTCAATGCCAACTGGTACGATGAAAATGGGGTTCAATACACGGCTCCGGTTAACTCCAAAACAGGATCTATGAGTGGACGAGCTTTCATTATGTTCAATTCTCCGATTGCCCGTTCCAATTTCTCGATCATGTCGTTTACCAATGTCAGCTTGAACTATGCAAGTAGCTACTCAGGTATGGGCAATGCTGAGAACATCCAAGAGATCATTCATTTGTTGCAAGAAGGAACAACCACCTCGATGAATTTGAACGAACGTTTGATGTTGATCTACCGCAATGATTTCCTGGAATCCCGCATTGGCGGCTCGGTGAACTACCAAAACGCCTGGTACACCATCAAGGAGCAAGAGCGGCCTTCTACTTGGTCCAATACCGTGGATGCCGAACTGAACTTGACCTTGCCGGGAGGTTGGGAAGCTAAAACCGATTTCCGTTACAATTTTTATTATGGTTACGAAGACGGTTATGGTAATCCGCAAGCGATTTGGAATGCTGAACTGTCCAAACAACTCTTTAAAGGAAAGGGTACCTTGGCGTTGCGGATGTACGATATCTTGAACCAATCTTTGGGTCTGAGAAGAACCATGACCGATAACTACATTCAAGACGTACAAAGCAATACCTTGGGACAGTACATCTTGCTGACCTTTACTTATCGCTTCGGAACGTTTGGCGGAGGTAATAGAATGATGGGACAGGGAGGTCGTGGTCCTATGGGTGGTCCTGGCGCCCCGCCGATGAGAAGACCCTAAAGCGTTCCATTACGCTGGACATATCTTCGGGTAGTTCACTCTCGATAAAGACGTAGTTTCCTGTTCGAGGGTGAACAAACCCTAAGTTTTTAGCGTGTAGGGCTTGTCGGGGCAATATCTCAAAACAATTGTCGATAAACTTCTTGTATTTGGCATAAACGGTTCCTTTCAAGATCCGGTCGCCTCCATAACGGTCATCATTGAAGAGCGGATGGCCGATGTAATTCATGTGAACCCGAATCTGGTGGGTTCGACCTGTT
Source organism: Bacteroidales bacterium (assembly GCA_017546605.1). Taxonomy (GTDB): domain Bacteria; phylum Bacteroidota; class Bacteroidia; order Bacteroidales; family UBA932; genus JAGCJX01. The sequence continues at coordinate 13,035 of JAFYSH010000027.1, forward strand.
TCCAATTTGCATTCCACTACGGTGACATAGCCCAATCGTTCGATGACGCGGTAGTGGGTGACAGCGTGTTTACCAGAACTTCCGTCCGGGAATACTTTGAAGCATTGGCGGTTGTTGGGGTCGCGGCCTATGTGACCGACAACGGTGCCGCTATCTTCTTTGACATCGCCCCAAACAATCGCAATGTATTTGCGGTCAATGGTGTGGTGGAAGAATTGCTCTGCCAGTTTTAGTTGTGCTTCATCGGTCTTGGCAATCAATAAGATGCCTGACGTATTCTTGTCAATGCGGTGCACCAACATCCCCATGCGTTCGTCTCCTTCTTCGGCATCTTGTCGCTTGCCCAGGTAGTAGGCCAAACCATTGATCAGAGTTCCGGTGTAATTGCCGCAGCCCGGATGGACGACCAGGCCGGCAGGTTTGTTGACTACCAACAAGTCATCGTCTTCGTAACAGATATTCAAATCCATCTCTTCGGGCAGGATTTCTACACCGCGGCGCCGATAGGGAAGTGAAATGGTAATCAGGTCCAGGGGTTTGATACGGTAGTTTGCCTTGGCATTTTTACCATTGACATAGACATAGCCTGCATCGATGGCCAATTGGACACGATGGCGCGAGGTGCCTTCCAGGTGATTGGCCAGGTATTTGTCAATGCGCAGTAAGGCCTGTCCTCGGGGAACTTCAAAGCGGTAATGCTCAAAAAGGGCGCCCTCTTCTTCCAGGATTTCTTCGTTGTCAAGGATGGCTTCGTCCAGCAGGGCTTGTTGATCGGTGGCAAGCGAGGTGTTTTCCATAGGTTATAGGGCCTGAGTTTCGGGATTGAGCTTTTCTTCGTTCAGAGTCAACTCGATATGGATCGGAGTCCCCATCGGGTAGGCGAGTGTGTCGCTCGGGGAAGGATGCACTCGATAGACAACGGCATTGAGGGAGTCGGTATAATTCAGAACCGTCTCATCGAAACGGACTCTGCCCAAGTTTAAGAAATGGTCGAGCAATTGGTCTTTGGCGGCTTGGTAGCGGTAGCCACGCAAGTCTGGAATGAAGGTGAGCTGGTCGTATTCATTCAGTCCCAATACCAGGTCGATGTGGGTTTCGCTTTCAACCGTTGTCCCCGGTTCAATATCAATTCCTTGGTATTGTTGTGCCAATACGTTGTTGCTGGCAATGTCTGGGGTATAGATCAAATTACCCACGTGTAACCCTTGCGCTTGTAATTCGGTTTTGGCTTGACGCAGGGAGAGGTTGATCAAATCCGGCACCGAGGCTAGGCGCGGCATTACGGAATTGATAGTCAATCGAATCTTTCGGTCTTTCTTGACTGCGCTGCCGGGAGCCGGCCGTTGGCGGGTAATGTGTCCGCGAGGCATACGCTTGACATAGACAGAATCGGTTACTTCGACCTGTAGGTGAAGGCGTTGGGCCATTGCACTTGCTTCCGCAACGGAGAGGTTGGAAAAGTCGGGAACGATGAGTTCTCGGCCGTGACGGGTAATCAAGTTCAGGGATAGGATGGCCGTGAGTAAGATCAGTATCGATAGGATTCCAGCAAGGATGAGGTTGCGTGCTATCCAGTGTTGGTACCATTTTTGGGTGGGCGTATTTCTATGCGAGTTTGCCATAATTCAGCGTTTTGGGGTTCAAATATACAACAATTCTGTCATAAAAGAAGTCGGGACCGTTCCTCTTTGTGAGGACAGCCCCGACTTCTTCTTTCCTTGAAAGAATCTTAGAACCGATCTTCTGAAGATACGGTCAATTTCTTGCGACCACGACGGCGACGGGCAGCCAATACGCGACGACCATTGGGGGTTGACATGCGTTCACGGAAGCCGTGTTTGTTGCGGCGTTTGCGTTGTGAGGGTTGAAAAGTACGTTTCATATCTAGTCTTATTTATTTTTCAATAAGGGAGTGCAAAGGTAGTGCTTTTGTTTGAATTTGCAAATTTAATTCTTAATAATTACAATCTTTTTTCCGTCGAAGAAAGGCTCTTGGAACAGTTGATTAATCTCCCTGCACTCAAATTGTTTGCGCTTCAAATTACAAGACCGTACACAGTCTGAAATCTCTTCTTCCAAGTCTCCACCTTTTAAATAAAGGATGGAGTTCTTCCAACGGCCTTTGACAAAGGGCATAAATTGTTTGAGTTCGGTCACGGCGCGTGAGACAATGTAGTCATACGTGTCAGGCAATTGTTCCACACGCGACCATACTGGGGTGACATTGGTAAGTCCCAAAGCTTGGGATACAGCTTCTACAACCTTGATTTTCTTTCCAATAGAGTCGCATAGCGTAAAGGATACTTCTGGAAAGAGAATGGCCAAGGGGATGCCAGGAAAACCACCGCCCGTTCCGACATCGAGTACTTTATCGCCAGATTGGAAGGGGGCATCTACCGCCAGTGCCAGTGCGTGCAGGACATGGTGCAGGTAGAAGGAGTCCATGTCTTTTCGGGAAATGACATTAATTTTTGCATTCCATTCCCTGTAACAGTCTTCCAGTTGACGGATTTGTTCTTGTTGGCGGGTAGTCAAGTTTGGAAAATACTGAAAAATAAGTTGTGCGTCAATCATAGGTTCGGATCATTGGGGGTAATAATGGTTTGTACCAGGAGTTCGCGGGCCCTGCGGATGCGGGTGCGGACTGTATTTAACGGGAGTTGCAATTGGTTGGCAATCTCCTCATAGGCAAAGTCTTTGATGAAACGAAGTTCTGCTGCTTTCCGATACAATTCGGGTAAGGACTGGATGGCGTTTTGCAGGTTCTTTCGTGTTTGGTTGCGGATGTAGGTGTCTTCCGGACTCTCTTCCAAATCTCCGTTCTCGAAGGCATGCCAATTGGGAGGGATGACGGACAGACTGTTATTTTGTTTGCGATGAAGATCGATGGCCGCATTGCGGGCGATGTTGAAGAGCCAGGTGGAAAAAGCGTAGCGGGGATCGTATTGGTCCAGGTTGTGAAAAGCTCGTTGCAAGGCTTCTTGGCACAGGTCTTCCGCATCTTCCAAGATATGTGTGTAGGGTAACAGAAAACGGATCAACAAGGGTTTGTACTTGTTGGCCAGGGCAGAAAAAGCCTGTTGGTCGCCTTGGCGGGCGGCCTGAGCCAGTTGTTGATCGTTGTTGGTTTGCTCCATGCTCTCTGTTGGTGTTGGTTCGTTTAATGGGCATCTAGCCAGTTGTTTCCGCTGTTGCTGGAAACGGTGAGTGGAATGCGGAATTGTGCTACTTGCTCCATTTCTTCTTGCAAGATGGTCTTCACTTGATCCACTTCGTGCGTCCAGGCATCTACGATGAGTTCGTCATGTACTTGGAGGATGAGGCGGCTTTTGAGACCCTCTTTTTCCAGCCGGTTTGAAACGCGGATCATCGCCAGTTTGATGATGTCTGCAGCCGTGCCTTGAATGGGGGCGTTGATGGCATTTCGTTCAGCCAGACCGCGCACCATTGCATTGCGGGAATTGATGGCCGGAAGGTAGCGCTTGCGTCCGTATCGGGTTTCAACATAGGTTTGTTTCCGGGCCAGATCTTGGGTCATTTCCATATAGGTTTTGACCAACGGATAGCTTCGGAAATATTCTTCAATGAGTTCTTTGGCTTCCGTTCGGGCAATGTTGAGCCGTTGGGCCAAACCGAAGGCTGAGATGCCGTAGATGATGCCGAAATTGGCAGTTTTGGCACGGCTTCTTTGTTCTCGAGTAACTTCGTTTTCTGCTACATGAAAGATCCGGGCAGCGGTTGCGGTGTGGATGTCTTTTCCTTGTTGAAAATCCGCCAATAAATCCGGATCCTGACTGAGAACTGCCATCAGTCGCAGTTCAATTTGTGAATAGTCGGCTGAAACGAGCTGGTGATGCTCGTCTGACGGAATGAAGGCGCGACGGATTTCTTTTCCAAGTTCGCTACGGATGGGAATGTTTTGCAGGTTGGGTTTTGCCGAACTCAAGCGGCCCGTTGCGGTCAGGGCTTGGTTGAAGGTTGTGTGTATCTTTCCGGTTTTGGGATCGATGAAGGAGGGGAAAGGATCAATATAGGTGTTGATCAGCTTTTTAAGCTCCCGGAAACGTAGAATCAAGCCGATGGCCGGGTGTCGGTCCTGCAACTCCAGCAGGGTTTCTTCGTCCGTGGAGAAGTGACCACTCTTGCTTTTCTTGGCTTTGGGATCCAGTTGTAGTTTCTCGAACAGCACCCAGCCAATTTGTTTGGGAGATGAGACGTTCAAGTCGGGTTCTTGAACCAATTCCCGAATCTGTATTTCGATTTCGTCTGCTTGTTGTTGCAGTGTTTTACTGTAAGCCTCCAACAGGGTGCAGTCAACGCGGAATCCTTCCAGTTCCATATTGGCCAGTACACGGATCAATGGCATTTCAATGCTTTCGTAGAGCTTTTGCAAGTTCTCTTCCTGTTGGAAGAGGCGTACCATTGCATCGTGTAAGGGGAGTAGCAGTGCAGTCTGTTGCCATTGTTGGTGTAGTTGTTCGCGATTCTCCTCGGGCGTATCTCCTGGATCTGCAAAGAGGGCGGAGAATAGGTCCGGTTCTGGAGCAGGTGTCGTGTCTGCTTCTGTTTCAGGAGCTTGCAGGGTCTTTGCATCCAGTCCTAGGTAAGACAGGGTCAAGGTCTCATATTGGTGGGAACTTTCTGGATTGATCAAGTAGTGCATGACCTGCAGATCGGCCAAAGGGCCGTTGAGCTCCAGCGAATAGTTTTTATAGAGTTCTTTGTAGTAGGCTTTTAAGTCGTATCCAACTTTGGTGATTTTTGGATCGGATAGGATTTTCTTCAGGCTGCCTCCGTCTTGGGTGCGGTAGGCCAGGTCTGTAGTGAGCAGAAGCCAGTTTCCTTCGTAAAAGGAGAGAGCACAGCGTTGTTGGCTGCGAGCTGCCGCTTCCATTTCTTTAAGGGATCCCCAACGGACTTGTTGTAGGTCTGTCAGTACCGATTGACTCTTGGGAGGAAGAACTTCAGCCAGCGGTTCCTGTCCTTCCATCAACGGGGTGTTGGGCAAAAGGGGCAGCAGGGATGTGAATTCGTAGTGCTGGAAGAGTTGTTTGGCTTGTGAGTGGGGTTGGATTTGGAACACCAGTGCCTGCTCAGTGACTTCCAGGGGAATGTCTGTACGAATGGTTACTAGGTCCCGACTTTGGTAAATGTAGGGGCGGGCTTCTTCAAAAGCTGCTTGTTGTTTGGCGGAGAGTTGGTCCAGTGAAGCAAGGATGCCATCGATGGAGCCATATTGGGCAACCAATTTTTTGGCTCCGACTTCGCCGATGCCGCGAACACCGCGAACGTTGTCCGAGGAGTCGCCCCATAGCGTGAGAATGTCAATAATCTGGATGGGATCCTGAATGCCAAATCGTTGGCAGATGGCTTCTCTGCCAACCACTTCTTCAGTATTGGTGCCTTTGGCCGGTTTGTATTGGAAGATGTGATCCGAGATGAGCTGACCCAAATCTTTGTCAGGAGACACCATAAATACGTCAAATCCGGCAGCCTCCCAGCGTTTTGCCATGGATCCGATGACATCATCAGCCTCATACCCCGGGACCATAATGACAGGGATATCCAAGGCTTCCATTAACTTGATCAGAGGTTCCAGGGACGACTTGATCAGTTCGGGTGTAGCAGCCCGGTTCGCTTTGTAATTACTGTCAATTTCGTGTCGGAAGGTTTTGCACGGGGGGTCAAAGGCGATGGCCAGGTGGGTAGGGTGTTCCCGTTTGACCAGTTCCAGAATGTATTTGGTGAATCCGAACAGGATGGAGGTATCCTCTCCTCGGGAATTGATCATCGGGCGCCGTAGAAAGGCGTAATACATCCGAAAGATCAGGGCGTGTCCATCAATCAGAAATAGTTTTTTCATACGCAGGGGGTCGGAAGGTTATCGCTGGCAAACCACTCTACATAGGAAGATACGGTTTCATACAACCGGATGCTGTGCAGTTGGATGTCAGTCGGTAAGGCTTTGGTGAGTTCTTCCGCAAAATAAATGACCATGTTTTCGCTGGTTGGCTGGAAAGGAACTTGGATGATGTTGCCATAGGCGGTTTGTAATTCCTCGGCCAGGACGGCGTTTTCCGGCATAACCAATGCGTGGTCAAAACGATCTATTAAGGTGTCTTGGACCAACTGTTTCAAGAGTTTGAAATCAAGAATCATCCCATTCTTCGGATGCTCCGTGTCTGTAGAAGGACAGCCGATGACGGTGACGTACATCAAGTAGGAATGGCCGTGAATATGGCGGCATTTTCCATCGTATCCAATCAGGGTGTGGGCGCCTTCATAGCGGAATTCCTTGGTGATGCGAACAACTGATCTCATGGGTGGTTTTATCTAGGTTTAATTCGTGTAAAAGTAGTAAAAAATTTTGTAGATTGGTTACACACCACTATATTTGTGAGAATTTCATTGAATGTTTTTTAGACAAATCTCAATAATACAAAACAATATGGCTCTGAACTTGGAAAACTATTTGTCAGACAACGCGAAAAACATGCGTCGTTCTGCTATCCGCGACCTGCTTAGCGTTGCAACTCGTCCTGAAATCATTTCTTTCGCTGGTGGTTTCCCGAACCCGGAAACTTTCCCGGTTGATGAATTGAAAGAGATCATCAATGAGTTGATGGACAAGAAGCCCAAAGAAATGTTGCAATACGGTTCTACCGAAGGTAGCATTTCATTGCGTAGAGAAATTGTAAAACGTCACCGTGCAGATGGTATTGATTGTGATATCGAAAACGTGTTGGTTACCACCGCTTCTCAACAAGCGATTGACTTGGTAGCTCGTATTTTTATCAATCCGGGTGATACCATTATCTGCGGTCTTCCTTCTTACTTGGGCGCATTGCAAGCTTTCTATTCTTACCAAGGTGTACCCGTTGGTTGTACCAAAGATGAAGAAGCTGACATCGTAATCAAAGCTTTGATCGCTTCAGGCCGTCGTCCCAAATTCATCTATGCAATTCCGGACTTCCAAAACCCGTCAGGAGAAACCATGGACTTGGCAAAACGTCAAGCGTTGGTGGACGTGGCTCGCAAATACGATATGATCATTCTGGAAGACAGCCCTTATAAGGATATCCGTTTCGAAGGTCAATCTTACCCGACCTTGTATTCACTGGCTCCGGAACGTGTTGTTTTGTTCGGAACTTTCTCCAAAACATTTGCACCTGGTTTCCGTTTGGGTTGGGTGTTGGCAAACAAAGACATCATTGACCGCTTGATTGTTGCTAAACAATCATCAGACTTGTGTACTCCGATCTTCTGCCAAGAAATTGCAGCTGCTTATTTGGAAAAAGGTCTGTTCGACAAGAACTTGAAGAAAACCATCGAATTGTACCGTGGTAAACGTGACTTGATGTTGGATTGCCTCGAAAAGAACATGCCGGAAGGTGTTACCTGGACTCGTCCGGAAGGTGGTTTGTTCATGTTGGTAACTTTGCCGGAATACATGAACGCTCGTGAATTGTTCGATGTAGCTATCCAAGAAAACGTAGCTTTCGTAACCGGTGATGCATTCTGCTGCGACGGTGGTGGATTGAACACCATGCGTTTGAACTTCTCATTCGCTTCTGATGAACAAATCGTTTTGGGTATCGAACGTTTGGGTAAAGCAATCAAAAGAATGTTGAAATAACAAACAAGCAGAATTTTCTGTTTTTATAATCGATAAAAGGGGACCTTTGCGGTCCCTTTTTTCATAAATTCTTGCTACTTTTGCGGTTGTCCAAAAGTTGAAATTGATTAAAATATAAACTATAACCGTTATGAGAAAGAACATTGTTGCAGGTAACTGGAAAATGAACACCTCTGTTGTTGAGGGGGAAGCTTTGATTCAAGGAATTTTGGAGCGCATGCAAGAAGTGCCGTCATCGGTACAATTGGTTGTTGCGCCCCCGTTTACTCATTTGGTACCTGCGGCTGCGGCTTTGCGTGGTTCTTCTGTGGCCCTTTCTGCGCAGAACTGTGCTGATCAATTGAAAGGAGCATATACCGGTGAGGTGGCAGCTCCGATGATCGCTGGTATTGGTTGTCAATATGTGATTTTGGGTCACTCAGAACGTCGTGAATACTACGGAGAAACTTCACAAACGTTGGTTCGTAAAATTGACCTGGCATTGGCTGAAGGCCTGAAGCCGATTTATTGTGTGGGTGAGAAGCTCGAAGAGCGGGAAGCAAATCGTCATTTTGAAGTCGTAGAAGCCCAAATCCGTGAAGTGCTCTTTCACTTGACACCGGAGCAATTCGCTCAAGTGGTCATTGCTTATGAACCGGTTTGGGCGATTGGTACTGGTAAAACCGCGACTGCTGAACAAGCTCAAGAAATTCACGCATTTATCCGTAAGACGATTGCGGATCAATTTGGGCAGACTGCTGCCGATGAGGTGTCGATTTTGTATGGTGGAAGTTGCAAACCCTCGAATGCTAAAGAATTGTTTGCTTGTCCGGATATCGATGGTGGCTTGATTGGAGGAGCAGCGCTCAAAGCGGAAGACTTTATCGGAATCGCTGTGTCGTTTTAGTGCTTGCATCATGGACTACATTGAGGTTTCCATCTCCTTGCAACCCTTTTCTGACGATGCTGCAGAATGGGTGATGGCAGAAATGGGTGAGCTCCCTTTTGAGAGCTTTTCCATCGAAAATGAAAAACTGTTGGCTTATATTCCAAAGGAACAGTTCTCAGAACCCAACTTGAAAGTCGTACTTAGTGGCTTTAATCACGCTGGTTTTCAATTGTCCTATGAGTTGCGTTTCATTCCGGAAGAGAATTGGAATGCCGTTTGGGAGGCGGGCTTTGAACCGGTCGTGGTAGATGGACGTTGCACGGTAAAAGCCTCTTTTCACAAAGGCTTGCCCCGTACCAAATACACTGTTCGGATTGATCCCAAAATGGCCTTTGGAACGGGACACCACCAAACAACAACCCTAATGATTCGTCTCTTGTTGGGGATGGAGAAGGAACTGGTGGGCAAACAAGTGATGGATTTGGGTTGTGGAACCTGCGTCTTGGGGATTTTGGCCGCTAAAATGAAGGCTTTGTCTCCGGTTCATGCCATCGATATTGATCCGACCGCAGTTCGCTCAGCGTTGGAGAATGCGAAAAAGAATCGTGTAGGGGATAAGATCAAAGTGTTGTGTGGTGACGCTTCGCTGTTGCAAGCCGGCAAGTACGATGTGTTGTTGGCAAATATTAACCGTAACATCCTGTTACAAGATATGTCCACCTATGCTCGCTCACTGCGCCCGAATGGACAGCTGCTTGTTAGTGGATTTTACGTAGAAGATGCGATGATGTTGGAGGTTGAGGCAGAACAACATGGGCTGCGGCTGGTTCAGTCTGTGGAGCTGGATCACTGGGCTGCGCTTAAATTTGTGAAGCAAGCATAGCGGGTATTACGGAATTTTTTGGAATCCGCGCAAATAATTGTATCTTTGCAGTCCTTTGTAGGGAACAAGATGCGGGCGTGGCGTAATTGGTAGCCGCGCTAGACTTAGGATCTAGTGCCTTACGGCGTGGGGGTTCGAGTCCCTTCGCCCGCACAAAAAGAGCTTTAATTCTTAACTGATTAAAAATCAAAGAGTTAGAGCTCTTTTATTTTGATGAGGTACAAGAGAGGTACAAAAATTTCGTAAAATTCCCGTACGATTTCCAGTACAAAGGTAAGACTTTTTAGGCATTTTTTTGGTATAGTCCCAAAATATCCTACTGATTTTTTCGTCTTTTTTTCATTTGGTTCATTATGATTATTACATGTCAGTGGCTATGCTAATCTGATAAGAAGGTACTGTTGTTTTATAATAATCGTATATGCCCTCGTATACAAGTTCTGTCTATCAAGGTTGAGATGTGCAATGGGTTGATTGCTAAATTAATGGCTCAAAGTATGAATCTTGATTGTAATTAATTGTTATATTTGCATTATAAAACATTTGTAGATATGAGACTTAAGTCACTTTCTCTTAAAAATATGCGTCTGTTTGGTGAGGTTGAACAGACTATAAATTTCAGGGAGGACAAGAACGTCACCATCATTGTTGGTAACAATAGTACGGGTAAGAGTTCTATTCTTGATAGTATTTCCATCCAGATCAGCTCACTTCTTTCTCACTTTCCTGGTCAGTCTGTAAAGCAGTATCAGGAGACAGATGTGCATATTGATGAGTTTGGAAATCAGTCTCAGTATCTGAATGTAAAAACCGAGCTCACTACGACTTATAATGGTCCTGTTTTAATCAACAGAAGTAGAAAAGGTTCAGGCAAGGCGTCAGAGACAGACTTGAAGCAGGCTAAGCATTATGCTGACCTTCTTATGGACATGGTCAATGATCCTAACCAGGAGTGTATTCTTCCTTTGGTTGCTTACTATGGAACTGGTCGAGGCCAGATTCAGGCTCCGGAGAGAAAGCGTGGTTTCCAGAAGGTATTCTCAAGATGGGATGCCTACAAGAACACTCTTGAATCATCTACAAACTTTAAGCGTTTCTTTGAGTGGTTTGATCTTATGGAGGATGAAGAGAGACGTGAGCAGGTAAGCAGAAAAGATTTTGAATATCGTTCTCCTGTACTGGAGACTGTCCGTAAGGCTCTCAGCATCTTCATCGGTGATCGATTTACCAATCCACATATTGAGCTTAAGCCATTGCGTTTCGTGATGGAAGAAACTGCAGAAAATGGCCAGAAGCGTCAGTTGAGAATTGAGCAGATGAGTGACGGTTATAAGATCATCACTGCAATGGTTGCAGATATCGCATCTCGTATGGCTGAGGCTAACCCTGATATGGAGGATGCTCTTCGTACACCTGGTATAGTTCTCGTTGACGAGATTGACTTGCATCTTCATCCGAAGTGGCAGAGAGTAATCATAGATAACCTTACAAAGACATTCCCAAATGTTCAGTTTGTTGTAACTACTCATAGCCCTATCATTTTGTTGGGTGCAATGGGTGAAGCACAGATGATTGTTCTCGATAATCAGGAGATCAAGGATGTAACCAGCAGTTCATTCTCAACATATGATGTTAGTCAGATTTTGCTCAGTGATCTATTTGGTCTGCAGAGCTCGCGTGCTCCTCAGTGGGATAACCTCATCAAAGAGCAGGAAGAGTTATTGAGTAAGCATAATCTGTCAGACGACGAACAGGCTAGGCTCAAGGAAATTGAGAAGCAGTTGTCTGCTTTGTCATATGGCGACACATTGAAGAGTGTTCAATCACGCGATCTTATTTATAAGATTGCTGAGCAGCTGGGGATAAACTAATGAATAAAGTATTCAAAACCGAAGAAGCTCCTGAGATTTTAAG
>JAFYSH010000028.1 GCA_017546605.1 Bacteroidales bacterium
ACAAAATGTCGTCGAGGCCGTATGCTTGGTATTCTTCGCCCAGAATAGACTGGAGTGGGTTTTCTTTTACTCGTTCGGATAGGGTTCCGTCTAGGTCTAGGATAAAAATAGAATTTTCCTTAACGACTGTTTCGGTATCTGATGAGGCTATCATGCCTACCATGCTTACGATGCCCAATATGGTAAGGGCAATGCTTGCTAGGATAACTCCCAGCAGGCTGGCAAATGTGAATTTAAAAAAATCTCTCATGTAAGTCGTTTTTTTATTATAATAAACAACAAAAATAGATGATTGCGTTGAAAGGACAAAAAAAAGGGGGGACTTTTTGGAGTATTAATGGAAAATAAGCATCTTTGTTGCACGAAAAAGAGAAGTAGCATGAAGAAGTTATTGTCATTGCCTCCCAATTTGGTGGAGTGCTTTCACGATTTGGAGAAGGTGGATCGGGCAGAATGGTTCTGTACGTCTGACCCAGTAAATAGTAAATTGGGCTCTGGAGGTGGTACGGCTTGGCTGTTGGAGGCATGCCGGAGGGAATGGTCTCCAGACTTGTCTTTGCATGAGTGGCTAGGACAAGAAAAACGTATCTTACTTCATGCGGGAGGACAGAGCCGTCGTTTGCCGGGTTATGCACCTTCAGGCAAGATTTTGACGCCGGTTCCTGTCTTTCGTTGGGCGCGTGGACAACGTTTGTCGCAGAATTTATTGTCTTTGCAACTTCCTTTGTATGAGCAGATCATGAAGAATGCTCCGGAGTCTTTGCATACTTTGATAGCCAGTGGTGATGTGTATATTCGTGCAAGTAAGCCTTTGCAAAAAATTCCGGAAGCCGATGTAATATGTTATGGTTTGTGGGTGGATCCGAATCTGGCTAAAAATCATGGGGTGTTTGTCTCCTCTCGTCGGAATCCGGATAAGTTGGACTTCATGTTGCAAAAGCCGTCTGTCGAAGAACTGGGCAATTTGATGAAGACGCACTTGTTCCTGATGGATGTTGGTGTTTGGTTGTTGAGTGACCGTGCAGTGGAATTATTGGTGAATCGTTCTTGCCGGAAAGGAGAATTCTCTTTCTATGATCTGTATTCGGAATTTGGATTGGCGTTAGGTGGAAACCCGAAAATCCAAGATGAGGAAGTGAATCAGTTGAGTGTGGCTATCTTGCCGCTTCCTGGGGGTGAGTTCTATCATTATGGAACAAGTCGTGAGTTGATATCTTCTACATTGAGCGTGCAGAATATTGTGATTGATCAACGAGAAATCATGCATTATAAGGTGAAGCCGCATCCGGCCATGTTTGTGCAGAATGCCAATATCGCTAATCCTTTGACTTCTAGGAATTCGGAAATATGGATTGAGAATAGTCATGTAGGGAAGGAGTGGACATTACGCCAGCAGCATGTAGTGACAGGTGTTCCTGCTAATGATTGGGTGTTGGATGTTCCTGCGGGTGTTTGTGTGGATGTGGTTCCGATGGGCGAAAAGGGATATGTGGCTCGTCCGTATGGATTTCATGATGTTTTCAAGGGTGATTTGTCGAAAGAGGATACGTTGTATTTGGGGCGGCCTGTTAAAGAGTGGTTGTCGCTTCGTGGCTTGATGCTGGAGGATGTTGAATGTGTTCATGATTTGCAAGCAGTTCGTCTTTTTCCCCTCACCGATTCGGTGGATGAGTTGGGGCTGATGATGCGTTGGATGATTTCTGAACCGGATTTGCAGGAAGGAAAGGATGCTTGGCTTCGTTGTCGGAAGATGTCGGCCGATGAAATTTCAGCGCAGGCAAATTTGCGTCGCTTGAATGCGCAGCGTGAGGCTTTCCGGGTATCCAACTGGGGAGTGCTTGCTAAGAATTATGACTATAGTGTATTCTATCAGATCAATTTGGAAGATGCTGCCTGTCAGTACTCGCGTTATGGATTGCCTTTGCCGAAGGATTTGCCGGAGACGATGCCGATGATGACTCGGGTCAGTGACCAAATGTTTCGTGCTCGGGTGATGCAGTTGGAAGGTAAGCCTTATCAGGTGTATGAGGCTCGTGCCTTCGGTTTGATGCGTGAGGGATTGACTGAAGCGGCTCTGGCCAAGAAGCAACAGCCTCGTTTGTCGGTGTATGCCGATCAGATAGTATGGGGTAGAAGTCCAGTTCGTGTGGATTTGGCTGGTGGATGGACAGATACACCACCATATTGCTTGAACGAGGGGGGTAATGTAGTGAATGTTGCCATAGAATTGAACGGGCAGCCTCCTTTGCAGGTTTATGTCAAACCAAGCAAGGAGTATCAGGTAGTACTTCGTTCAATCGATTTGGGTGCAGTAGAAATAGTGAAAACTTACGATGAATTGGCCTGTTTTACACAAATCGGGTCTCCGTTCTCTATTCCGAAAGCAGCCTTGGCTCTAGCGGGTTTCCAACCGGGATTCTCTATGGAAACTTATACTTCGTTGGAAGAACAACTGAAAGATTTTGGCTCAGGCATAGAAATTACCTTGCTGTCTGCCATTCCGGCGGGATCGGGTTTGGGTACTAGTTCTATTTTGGCGTCAACGGTGTTGGGTGCGGTGGCCGATTTCTGTGGTTTGAATTGGGATAAGAATGAACTTGGAAACCGTACGTTGATTTTGGAGCAGTTACTTACTACCGGTGGTGGCTGGCAGGATCAATATGGAGGTGTTTTGCGTGGAGTGAAACTTTTGCAGACAACCGGAGGCATGAATCAGAATCCGATGGTGCGCTGGCTGCCCGATTATTTGTTTACCTCGCCGGAGTATCGAACTTGTCATTTGCTTTATTATACAGGTATTACACGTACGGCAAAAGGAATCTTGGCAGAGATTGTTCGTGGTATGTTCCTGAACTCAACCGAACATTTGATGTTGTTGGGACAAATGAAGTCTCATGCACTTGATTTGTATGAAGCAATACAGCGTGAAAACTTCGATGAAATGGGACGTTTGGTGGGAAAGAGTTGGGAATTGAATAAGGCATTGGATGCTGGAACCAATCCTCCTGGCGTGGAAGCAATTATTCGCCAAGTGCATGATTATTGCTTGGGTTATAAATTGCCTGGTGCAGGTGGGGGTGGTTATCTATATATGGTGGCGAAGAGTCCGGAAGCGGCTGCCCGTATCCGAACTATTCTTACACAGAATCCACCTAATGCGTGTGCGCGTTTTGTAGAAATGACTTTATCCGATAAGGGCTTCCAGGTGAGCCGAAGTTAAAGC
>JAFYSH010000029.1 GCA_017546605.1 Bacteroidales bacterium
AACATATAGTCTGAACATGTCTAATACCCGCTAAAGGGAATACCTAGAGGGACCCATAGTTCACATCATTCAGGCCTATGTCAAAGGTACAATAAAAGAGCACCATAACTCCATATTGGAATTATGGTGCAAATCTAAAAGTGGGGCCCGTTGGCAGCAAGTTATAGCGTAGCGATGACGCAGATGACAATGGGAGGGTCCGGAGTGAGCGAAGCGAACGGAGTCCTCCGCAATCACTACTATCCTCCCGGTGCAATATAAAAATGAAAAGAGGCTAACCTCAAAGTCTAAATTAACTTTTTGGTCAGCCCCTTTCTATCCCTTTCCGATACCCTATTGGAAATCGATATCAAATCTTCCAACCCATTCTCCTTGTGCACCATCTTGCACCACGACAACATCCTGATCATCCAAATTCCGGAACAAATGTTCTTGTTTGAGGAAAGTGTGTGAGTGTCCTCCGATGATCATATCAATGTTGCGACTATTCTTCGCCAATTCCGTATCCGATGTTTTTCCAGCATAGCCCAAATGGGACAAAACGATGATCATATCACAGGCATACTCTTGGCGTAAAAGCATAGCATAACGATTGGCCACCTCAACCGCATTCTGATAGACCAATCCTTGACGGCAATGCGCAGACACAAGGCCTTCCAGTTTAGCTGTAAGGCCAATGATTCCAATGCGGCGGCCAGCTCGCTCTACCATCGTATAGGGCTGGATCAGCCCCTCCAGCGGGGTTCCAGTAAAATCATAATTGGCACAAACTGTTGCATAGTTTGCCTTTTTCAAGCGACGCGCCAATTCCGCCATACCATTGTCCAATTCGTGGTTTCCCAATGCGACCACATCATAGCCCAATACATTCATCAAATCCACTTCAATATCCCCATTAAACACGGTAAAATAGGGGGTTCCCTGGTTGTAGTCCCCAGCATCCAATACCAATACCTCCGGTCCTTCTGCTCGCACGGTTTGGAAGTATTCATAACGACGGCTGATACCTCCTCTTCCCTTCCCTTTTCCAACAGTCATCGTCTCCAGTTGACTGTGTGTGTCATTGGTATGTAAAATAATCAGATCTTGTGCTTGCACTGTTGCTGCCACCAACAACCAACAGGCGATCATCCAATATTTTTTCATAGACTCTTTTTCTGTCAATTATTC
Source organism: Bacteroidales bacterium (assembly GCA_017546605.1). GTDB lineage: Bacteria > Bacteroidota > Bacteroidia > Bacteroidales > UBA932 > JAGCJX01. The sequence continues at coordinate 1,171 of JAFYSH010000029.1, forward strand.
ATAAATAACAATCCGTCCATCCTTGCGATCGGTCAATGTTCTACCCGCAGCTGTTTCCTTACGCATGTAATTTTCTACTGCGTCCCGCAACACGATCTTGGTTTCCACCAAGCTACCCGGCAATGCTTTCGACCCTACGAACACCTTGCCACTTCCGCCCATCAGGAAGTCAATGGTTGCGAGTTTGTAGGTTTTCTCATCGTCCAACGGGGCACCGCCCACGTTGCATTTGACCATTTTACCATCCCGCACTTCAATTTCCACTCCTCCCAATGCTTCAAAGCTGTTGGACCTGGCAAAACGTTCCAACTGACTGCGTACATCCTTACCGGAGAGTGAAATCACAACGATGTAGTTATTAAAAGGAAAGATGGAATAGATGTCATAAATACGCACGGCTCCTTGGGGCAAAGAAGCACGAAGTCCCCCGAAATTAGTCATTGAAAAGACAAGGTCTTCCGGCTGGGTATAGGCTCTGGCCGCATCCAAAATAATATCCGCTGCCAAATTGCTCAAACTACTCTCAGGGTTATGTTTGTCCATTTCCAACTCCGAATAGGCCACAATTTCCATCAAGGGCTCGATACCCGGATGGTACTTCTGCAAAATGGAATCGGCTATGTTTGGCTGTTTCGATTCCCAAGTTGTATCCATCGCAACGCGTTTCCAGGTATAAGAATACGACTGCCCGGACACGAAGCCGGCCAGGAGCGCCAGGATACTTGATAATAATAAACGCTTCATAAATTATTTAAATTTTAATACTTTAACCAAATCCACAAATCCCTGAATTGCACTTTCTTGCCGTACATCAGAATACCGGTACGGTAGATTTTGGCTGACACCCAGGTAATTCCCAGGAAGGTAATGAACAGCAAACCCAAAGAAGCAAGCAGTTCTCCAATGGGGACCCCCCCCTCGAAGGGGATTCGAGCCATCATAACCATCGGTGAGGTAAATGGAATGATAGAAGCCCAAACTGAAAGCGCACTGTCCGGATATTGGAACGTTTGCATCATAATGAACAAACCCACAATCAAGGGTGCCGTAATCGGCAATACTAACATTTGGGTATCTGCTTCATTCTCAACAGCAGATCCGACTGCAGCAAACATCGCAGCATACAACAGGTAGCCCAAAACAAAGTAAAGGAAGAAGCAGCCAATGATATACGGGAAATTGATCTGCGCCAGCATTTGAATGATATTGAGCGGACCCATAAAAGCAGGATCCACCATGGAGGCATCCAACATTGAAGGATTTTGGATGGCCATTTCCAGCATCGAAGGGTCCAAAACTGACTGTCCCAATACAAACAGCCCCCCTACAAGCAAGACCAAAGTCAATACAATCCAAATTGCAAACTGGGTAATCGCCACCGAAGCAACGCCCAAGATCTTACCGATCATCAATTCAAATGGTTTGACGGAAGAAACAATGACCTCAACAATCCGACTCGATTTTTCATCAATCACACTCCGCATGACCATGTTGCCAAACATAAAAATGAACATATAGATCAACAAACTTGCCACGTAAGAGATTACCATGTTTACCTCCACAATACTTTGCTTTTCCTGACCACTCTCTCCGAACAAATAGGTCTTCATTGTAATTTCTGGATTGAGATCCTCCAGCAAAGACTGAATGTTCTCAATGTCGTATGTCTGCATCCGGTAAGCCTGCAAGGCTGTCTCAGCACGACGGGTCAAAAAGGATCGAACCTCCATGTTCAGGTCCTTTTCTGACCACGATGTCAAGGAAATCATACGGTTCGTATCCAAAGGTGAGATACAAATCAACGCATCGGCTTCCAAGTTCCGATAATCCGCCTTAAGCTCCTCCACAGTGCCGGTCACCGGTTTAAAGTTCAATTTCTCCGTATCGGTCAAATAGGGCATCACCAAACCGGACTCATCCAACACCGCCAAGGTTTGTTCATTTCCCGAGGCATTCAACATCAGCACACTGGGAAGAATGATCAGAGCCGCCATCATCAAGGGGGCCAAAATGGTAATCAACAAGAATGATTTCTTTTTCACACGGATGGAAAACTCCCGTCCCATCACAATGCGTACTTTGTTCCAATTCATCATCGTCCTCCTTCTTTCACCAATTTGATAAATATGTCTTTCATACTCGGAATCAAGTCCCGTACTTGATTCGGCTCAATATCCCACTGCGTAAGCAAAGCCACCATTGCTTCTTTGGTGGATATGCCAGACAATTGAAAAACTGCACGACGGTTCTCTTTGAAAGGCTCGTCACTGATCAGTGTCACCCCGGATAGATCCGGCGCAGTCTGCGGCAAAGATCCTTTGTAGAGAACCTCCACTTGATTCTCTCCATATTGCTGACGGATTTGTTCAACACCTCCGGTGACCACCAGATTGGACTGGTTGATCAAAGCGATCTGATCACACAACTCTTCTACCGATTCCATGTTGTGGGTCGAAAGGATGATGGTAGTACCCTCGGCTTTCATTCGCAAAATTTCATTCCGGATCAACTCTACATTCACCGGGTCAAATCCTGAAAAAGGCTCATCCAGGATCAAGAGTTTGGGGCGATGGAGCACCGTCGTAATGAACTGTACTTTCTGTGCCATCCCCTTGGACAACTCTTCCACCTTCTTGTTCCACCAGCCTTGTATCTCAAAGCGTTCAAACCATTTTTTCAATTCACGCTGTGCATCCAAGGAAGACATTCCTTTTAAACGGGCCAAATACATCGCCTGCTCACCCACTTTCATCTTCCGATACAGCCCGCGTTCCTCCGGCAGGTACCCTATCTTATAGACATCGTCTGGATGGATCGGACGTCCCTGAAAAAGAACCGATCCCGCATCCGGAATCGTAATCTGATTGATAATCCGGATCATTGTCGTCTTACCTGCGCCATTGGGCCCCAACATCCCAAAAATTTCACCTTGCGGGATATTGATGGAAACCCGATTAAGCGCCGTATAATCGCCAAAACGTTTTACGATTTGTTGGCATTCAACTAGATTCATCGTTGTAATACTTTCGTCTGTTAATTTCTTACAAAGATAGAAATATCCAGAAATGAATGCATAAAAAAAAGAGACACCCCTCTGCTACAACGGGCATCTCTTTTTACGTACTAAAACCTAAACCTACTTAATAGATGCAGATAGGTGGCATTTTGTTTCAAAAAAATCGAAATTTTTTTCACTTTTCTCAGGGGCGACAATAAATCCAAAGCTTTTTCGCCTTAGAAACAGGAATAACACCATGACTCACAAGATCTTCCAATTTTATTGGTTTTTCCTGAAATTCTCGCCAGCGAACAATGGATGAAGTCAGGTAAGAACCAATATACGGATGCCGTGCCAAGGAATCAGCGGGTGAACAAGAAAGTGACAAGCAACGAATCTGCGTCGTATCACACCACAGACGCACCGACAACGACCTCCAACGAAGCGAATCCAGCCCCACTTCCAACAACTGCTCCACTGCTGCATAGCCTCCCAACCGATCCCGATAGTCCAATATCTTTCGGGCAAAGTAAGGGCCAATGCCCGGCAATGCATCCAATGCTGCCGAGTCTGCTTGATTCAAGTTCAGTTTCTTGTGCTGAGGTACGTGAATGTATAAATAGGGTTCTAGACGCTCGTACAGAGAATCGGACACCGTATACATCCGGGCAAAATCCTGTTTTTCCCAGAAAAATCCGCCTTTTTCTCGCCAATTGATGATGACCTGCGCCTGTTTGGGAGACAAACCCAGCCAAACCAGTTCTTGCGTAGTCACATAGTTGGGATCAAACGCAAACAGCGTATCCCTTCGTTCCACAAAACGATCCTGTAGCGGAAACCCGACTGCTTCTGTGGCTCCTCCTAATGAAGCACGAACAAACAGACAGGTCTGCAACAACAGCAAGACAAATACCAAAATAAGAATTCCGCGCTCAAAGCTCCTGGTGATCCGATCTCTTCCCCTCATCCTCTCTTCCTCCTACGATCAATACAATTTCTCCTTTCGGTTCTTTTTCTTTAAAATGAGCAATTACTTCCGCCAAAGTTCCGCGTACGGTTTCTTCGTGCAGCTTGCTGATCTCCCGACAAACCGCACAAGGTCGCTGTGCTCCAAAAAACTCCGACAATTGTTCCAGCGTTTTCAACAAACGATAGGGAGACTCATAAAAAATCAACGTACGTTCCTCCTGGGCCAACTGTTTCAGCCGGGTCTGTCTTCCTTTTTTAACCGGAAGAAAACCTTCAAAAACAAAACGGTCACAAGGCAAGCCAGAAGAAACCAATGCCGGTACAAAAGCCGTCGCTCCTGGCAAGGTTTCCACAGGAACCCCCTGGGCCACACAATGACGGACCAGAAAAAAGCCTGGATCGGAAATGCCCGGCGTCCCTGCATCTGAAATCAAAGCCACATTCAACCCTGCTTGAATCCGTTCACAGACCCCTGCCGCTGCCCGATGTTCGTTAAATTTATGATGCGACTCCATCCGAGTCCGAATTTCATAATGCCGTAACAGGACCGAACTCGTACGTGTATCTTCCGCCAAAATCAAATCCACCTCTTTCAATACCTCCAAGGCCCGAAGGGTGATGTCTGACAAATTACCAACCGGAGTCGGAACAATGTATAATTTTCCCATAGCCTAATCGCGGATCTTTCTACGAACAATCATATAGAACCGATATACCAACGGACTTTGTTCATCCCATTGCGGATGTTCACGACGCATCTTTTCCACAAATTCTGACAAGTTGCTGGCCTGATTGACCGCATCCAAAGTAGCCGCCAACAAATCACCTGAACCGTTGAACAATTCCCGAATCAAGACAATACGGTCATTCAACGACAAGGCCTTCCGCACATCCGTCACAGAGGGGCCCGCCAAGTCCACCAACCATGCTGGCTGACTTTTGCGAGCAGCTGCCTCTAAAATAGACAATTGTTGCTCTTGCTCAGAAATGGGTTCTGCCTCCGGATTCAATTCCACAAAGATTTCTTCATCCACCACCATTTCCCGTTCAAAAGGCAATTCCGGTTCCCGTTCCCGAGACGAAAGTGTTGCTTGGATTTCCAGCTGGGGCTCATTCTCAAGTGGCTCTACCAAAAAATCTTCGATGATTTCTTCTGCAAGTTCTTCTGCAGTTTCTTCTGAATGCTCCTCAAGGGGCGCGACCTCCGGTTCTTCAGCAATTTCTTCAAGCGGTTCTTCAACGGGCTTGGGCAACTGCTGGTAAGCAAGCAACTGTTCCTGCTGCGCTTGCAAACTGGCGCGCAACTGGGAGACTTCTTCCCGCAAACCGGCAACTTGCTCCATCAGATCCAGCACCCGTTGCTCGGTGAATTCTGCCCAAGACAACTGTGCTTGTTGCAGCTTATCTGCGTGTTGTTGAATTTCTGAAAAACGAGCATCCATAGCTGTATAAATTGAATATTATGCTTAACTTTGTCGTAGAATTACTACCCGCAAAAGTACAGAAATGTTTTTAGAAAACGCAAAAAAAGCAGGAGCGATTGAAGTGATCTGCGGTTCTATGTTTTCCGGTAAAACGGAAGAATTGATCCGCCGGCTCAAACGCGCAAAATTTGCCCATCAGCGCGTCGAAATCTTCAAGCCCCAAATCGATATCCGCTATTCCGAAGAAGAAGTTGTTTCCCACGACGCCAATACCATTCTTTCGACCCCCGTGGAATCCCCGGAAAGCATCCTACTGCTATCAGGTGATGTGGATGTAGTAGGCATTGATGAAGCTCAATTTTTTGACGAGCGCATCGTGGAAGTCTGCCAACACTTGGCCGATCAGGGCATCCGGGTCATTGTTGCCGGCTTGGACATGGACTATATGGGAAAACCGTTTGGCCCGATGCCCGCTCTGATGGCCGTTGCAGAATACGTCACCAAAGTACACGCAATCTGTGTGCGCTGTGGCGATCCAGCACAACACTCCCACCGCCTGTCCACCAGCAATGAATTGGTCGTTCTCGGAGAAAAAGACATTTATGAACCGCTCTGCCGCCACTGCTTCAACAAAGCTCGTGCAGAGGAAGAAAATAAAAATACGTTATGATTTTAAAGACTCAAACCATCAACCCCGAAGAAATTCCTTTGGGATGCTCCAAGATGTGGGGTGGACCGGATTTGCCGGAAGACATGGAATTTCCGATGTTTAAGGATGAAGTTGGTGATGAATACCACTACCGGTTCATCTGCCAGATTGATTGTCGCGAAGCTGCTCCGTTTGATCCGGAAGGTCTACTTCCCAAAACCGGAATCCTGTATTTCTTCGCGCGCATTGGCTACTACTTCTCCAACAGCTTTGATGACGAGCCCCGTAACGACGGTTGGTGGAGCCCGGAAGACACCAAAGTCATTTATGTTCCGTCCAATGAAGACAAAAATCTAGCAGAAGCTGTTTTGTTGGATGACGACAACCAACCCATTGCTCCAGCCGACGAGCGCATCAGTTTTAAAGAAGGTATTCCGGAAAACGGACACCAATTGCTGGGCCGTCCTTCCTATTTGGGAGACGAAATCCTTGAGGACCCGGACCGCGTGCTGCTACTGCAACTGGATTCTTGCAAAGCCGGTGATGAAGAGCTTAATTTCTGCGACTGTGGCATGCTCTACTTCACCATTCGCCGTGCTGATTTAGCTGCCAAAGATTTCAGCAAGGTGCAAGGCTATCTGGCTACCAGTTAATGGTCTCCAACAGGGTTACTGACTCCAGGTCTCCCTTGTCGTTGTAAACCATTTGCTTGACAAGACCGATCCCGTAAGCATACCACGAAGTGGTCTTTTGGAGTTCCCGTTGCATCATCGCCTTGGTGGTGATATTTTCACTCAAGACAAAACAATTAAAATCGCCGGCAGGAGTCTGAACCAGTTCCTGACCGGTGATTTTTCTTTGATTTCCCTTAATAGTCATGCTGACAAACATCAGCTTCATGCGAAACTCATAATCCGGTAATTTACCCACTTCCGGATACTGGGGAACTCCACGAACCTCTCCGGTAAATTTCATTTTCTCCTTCACTTGTCGAAGCGATTCATCCAACTCTTCCTAGGAATATTCACCCGCATCTTTCATGGATTCCTTTGTGATTTTTCCAAAAGCCTCACTTTCAAAAATAGCACCCATATCCAGGATACACTCGCCTTGTTCAAAGCGATAAAAAAGCTTGGTTTTCAACGTATCAGTGGGTGAAGCCACACTCACAATCTCCACATTCACAACCGCTTTTCCATTGACTGCATCCCCCGTTATGGATTCCACCGCATAAAAATTACGTTCTTTAAGATTCCCATCGGCATCCCATTTCAAATAGGTCCACCGGGCATTTTCCGGTTGCGGAGGGAAAAATGTATGATTTTGTGCAATCAAGACCGAAGAACAACATACGGTCACCAAGATCAAAATTAACTTTTTCATAGACTTTTATCACTCTCAGGATCTGTTACTAAGGTTACTAAGATTTTGTCAATTCGAGCCCCATCCATATCCATCACTTCCAAACGGAAGTGTTCCCAGACAAGTGACTCACCAGACTGCGGAATGTGTTCCAACTTTTCAAGAATCAAGCCGCTTAACGTATTGTAATCATTTTCAGGGAACAATGCTTCACATTCAAAGTGAGCCAGAAAATCATAAAATGGACATTGGCCATCCACCAGCCAACTATTTCCCTCCTTACGCTCAATAATATCCGGCTCTTCCGTCTCATCCGAAATCGATCCGACCAGGCCCTCCAGAATATCTTTATGGGTCACCATGCCTTGGAAAACACCAAACTCATCACAAACCAGTCCATAACCGACTTGTCGTTCCTGCATCTGTTCCAAGACTTTATAAACATCGGTGTACTCGTGAAAATACTGCGCCGGACGAATGATCTCGTGCAAGCAAAAATCCGGTTCATCCAGCTTGGCAAACAATTCCTTCAGAAAAACAACTCCCAAGATCGTATCCAAACTGTCATCCCCGACCGGATAAACCTCGAATAAATGAGCTTTTATCAAGTCGTGAATCTGATCTGCTGACATTTCTTTCTCAATCCAGACAATTTCATTGCGCGAAGTCATGATGGAATCCACCTGACGATCTCCCAATGAGAAAACACGTTCCACGATATCCTGTTCCACTTCCTGTACAGATCCATCTTCCGCACCTTCTGCAATCATTGACTTGATTTCCTCCTCGGTTACAATGGGATCCTCTTCCCGGATTCCAATCACTTTCGACAACAAACGGGTGCTTTGGGTCAATACCCAGACAAAAGGAGATGCCAATACAGAAAGCCATTGCATCGGACCTGCCACTACTTTTGCAATCCTTTCCGAGTAATTCATCCCAATACGTTTGGGCAACAATTCCCCAAAAATCAAGGTCAAGTAGGTCACAATCACCACAATGATGGTTTGAGAGAAACCCAGCGATATCATCGGATTCATTCCCCATTTTTCCAGAATTTCCGCAAAGTCATCCGCAAACTGATCGCCAGAATACAACCCTGTCAAAATACCGATCAAGGTGATTCCAATCTGTACCGTTGAAAGGAAACGGTCTGGCTCCTCCGCCAAACGGAGCGCACGCTTTGCGGAAGAACTACCCTTCTTTGCTTCGGCTGAAAGACTGGACTTTCTGGAACTGATCATGGCGATTTCACTCATCGAGAAAACGCCATTCAGGAAAATGAGGATTAGAATAATCAATAATTCCATTTTTCTATTTTGAATTCACAAATTTATATAAAAAACATCTTACTCAAAAATACCTACCTTTGTAAAAAATTCCAATGCTATGCCACATCGTCATTTCCTATTACTCATCCTACTCATGGGGCTACAGTTGCCTTGGATAAAAAGCACACAATCGATCTATTCACAAACCATTCCTACTATGAAACAATTAGTTGTACCCACTTGCCCCGAATTGGGCAGCCTCAATGCGACGGAACAAAAAGATTTCCTGCGACAACTTCCCGCCCAAGCACTGGACTGCGTCAACTGGCCCGACCGTTTCCCGTATGCGCCAGCCACCACCTTCCGCATTGCCACGGATGCCAAAAGCCTATACATCTATTATGAAACTCGAGGATTGGGGCTTCGTGCCGTAGCCCTGGAAGACAATGGCCCTGTCTGGGAAGACAGCTGTGTGGAGTTTTTCGTGCAAGTTCCCGGACAAGACTGCTACCGCAATTTTGAAGTCAATTGCATCGGCACACTCTTAGCCTCCGAAAAAACGCCTGGATCTACCTCCAAGCGTTTTACGACAGAAGCCTTGCAAAGTATCCAACGTTATTCCTCTCTCGAACGAAAACCCATGGATATCAGTGATGGCGAATTTGAGTGGAATCTATTACTAATCATCCCGTTGGAATGTCTCCAACTACAAACGTTACCGGAAAGTCTCCGGGCCAACTTCTACAAATGCGGCGACAAAACCAGCCATCCCCACTACTTGAGTTGGAACCCCATCACTTTCGAAAAACCGAACTTCCACTTACCGGAGTTTTTCGGAGAACTTCGGTTCTAACAAGAAGTCTGCTGCAAATACTGATGAATGGCCTGCGCTGCCTTTCTACCGGCACCCATCGCCAGAATGACGGTTGCAGCACCGGTTACGGCATCCCCTCCGGCAAAGACACCCAAGCGGGTCGTTGCACCAGCCTCATCGGCCACCAAACAGCCCCAGGCATTTACTTCCAAGCCGGGGGTGGTTGTCGCAATCAAGGGATTCGGCGAAGTCCCCAAAGACATGATTACCACATCCGCCGGAACTTCCAAACAATCTCCTGCTACAGGAACCGGACGTCTGCGTCCGGATTGATCCGGTTCTCCCAACTCCATACGCTGACACGAGAGTCCTTTTACCCAGCCTTGCTCATCTCCCAATACGGCAATCGGATTGGTCAAAAATTGGAAACGGATGCCTTCTTCTTTGGCGTGATGCACTTCTTCCAAACGTGCCGGTAACTCGGCCTCGGTGCGCCGATAAACCACCGTCACTTCGGCTCCCAGACGCAACGCCGTTCGCGCAGCATCCATCGCCACATTACCACCACCAACAACAACGACACGACGGCCGACATAGATGGGCGTATCGGCGTCTTCCCGATAAGCTTTCATCAAATTGCTGCGCGTCAAAAATTCATTGGCAGAAACCACACCGTTCAAATTTTCGCCCGGAATGCCCATAAATTTCGGCAAACCTGCACCAGAGCCTACAAATACGGCGTCATAACCTTCCTCACCCAATAATTGATCTACCGTCAAGGTGCGACCAATAACCACATTGGTTTCAATCTGTACCCCCAAGGCTTGAAGCCGGGCAATTTCAGGTTTCACAACCGTTTCCTTCGGAAGACGGAACTCGGGAATTCCATACAAAAGCACTCCACCCGGCTCGTGCAAACTTTCAAAAATGGTAACACGGTAACCCAGGCGAGCCAAATCCGTAGCACAAGCCAAACCGGCAGGACCACTTCCTACAACCGCAACCGAGCGCCCATTCGCCGGTTTGCAAGCTGCAAACTGCACTTGTTGCTCCCGACTCCAGTCGGCCACAAACCGTTCCAGTTTACCAATAGCGACAGCCTCTCCTTTTTTTCCCAGTACACATGCACCTTCGCATTGTGTTTCCTGCGGACAAACCCGTCCACAAACAGCCGGCAACGAGCTATCCTGGGCAATGACCGACGCTGCTTCGTACAAATTACCCTCAGCCAATTGACGGATAAAGGAGGGTATCGCAATAGAAACCGGACAAGCCGCCACACAAGCCGGTTTTGGACAATCCAGACACCGACTCGCCTCCCGTTGAGCCTCGTGCAGGTCGTAACCCAAACACACTTCTTCAAAATGTTTTGCACGTGCTGCCGGATCCAGTTCACGAACCGGAACGCGAGGTATTTTATTTCCTAATTTCTTGTCCATTTTCCAAACGACATTGATGATTAGCTTCTACTTCTTGTTCTCGATACATCGATTGACGACGGATGGCCTCATCAAAATCCACCTCATATGCATTGAATTCAGGGCCATCCACACAAGCAAATTTTGTCTTGCCAGCAATCGTTACCCGACAAGCCCCACACATACCGGTTCCATCTACCATCAAGGTATTTAGACTGACAACCAACGGAAGATCAAAGGGCTTCGTTGTCAGAGCCACGTACTTCATCATCACCATCGGTCCAATTGCCACGGCTTGATCATAGTGTACGGCGCCATCCTCCAGCAATTCACGCACACAATCTGTTACCAAGCCTTTTCTTCCATACGTTCCATCATCAGTACAAACGTACAAATGGTCACAGACCGCCTGCATCTGCTGCTCAAAAATCACATAGTCCTTGCTCTTGGCACCGATCACAACATCCACAGCCACGCCCCGTTCATACAAGTACTTAACCTGCGGATAGACCGGTGCTGTACCAAGACCTCCCGCCACAAAAAGATAACGTTGATTGCGTAATTTTTCCTCGGAATATTCTACAAAATCAGAAGGTCGGCCCAAAGGACCCACGACATCGGCAAAGGATGCCCCCTCCTCCAACTCACAGATCTTATGCGAAGAGGCTCCTACAATTTGTGTAACAATGGTTACAGTTCCTTTCTTCCGGTCATAATCACAAATAGTCAAAGGAATACGTTCCCCCAAAGGATGGGTTCTTACAATCAGAAATTGCCCCGGCAAGGCAGATGCCGCCACGCGCGGTGCCAGAACCTCCATTTGCACAATGGCTGGCGTCAATACAGTTTTAGTAAGGATGGTAAACATACGTTCTATAATTTCACGTCAGTAAAGGTTGCAAAGGTGTATCCTTGGCGTTTCAGCTTCCGAATAATTTCCGACAAACGCAAATACAAAGCATCCGTACGATCCGGATGAATTCCCGGATGAATCAGGATGATTGCTCCGTTCAAACCCGCTTGATTTTCAAAGTTATACAAAGTTTCAATCAAACGATCTGAACTGCGATAATTTGGCATATCGGGTGTTGTATAATCGGCATTGGTACCGGTTCCCGGCGTCAGGTTGATCACATTCATACCCAACGACTCCAGCGCTGCTACCGACTCACTGTTGTAGTATTCATACGGCGGCAAGAACCAGGTTGCCTGATCCGGACGAATGCCAAACTTCTCCAGTTCCCTCAAGTTCGCCAACAAATCGGCTTGTACTTCGCCAAATGATACCAATGAAGAATCACGTTGTCCCCAAGGTGCATAAAGCAAATGCTTGTCTGAGTGACCGCTCACATAATGTCCTTCATCGATGATCTGTTGGATCAAGTCGCGGTGCTCAGGCATCCGCAAACAGTTTCCTGTCAGGAAGAATGATCCCTTGATACCATGACGCTTCAACGTTTTAAGAATGTGCGGTCCTCCATTAAACAAGGAATCGGCCGAGAAAATCAGATAGACTTGCTTTTGGTCAGGATTGACCCGAACAGCCGCTCCATAGGAGTCTTTAACCAACTGAGCTTGTTTCATTTGCTTACCATGAACTTCACGTTTTGCAAAGTAATAAGCCAAACCTGCTGTTCCGTCCATGGTCGGTTCATTGCTCGCATAATCGCCCAAATCATCGTGATAAACTGCGATACCATTGTTCAAGATTTCAAAGACATCCGGTTTGGTCAACGACTCGCCGGCGCGTTCCAAGAACACATCCCGATAAACAGGACCGTCCACCAGACCTCCGGGTGTATTGTCACCTACCAAGTAGTAAGAGGTATGCGGATCTTCCGGAAAATCATATCCCACCGGTGCTTCTACAATCATAGAGGTTCCCCAAGGATTACAACCCAACAGCCAGTCGCGCAAAGCGGATTCCATTTCCAAGAAGGAGGCATCGCCACTGACTTCATGATACAAACGAGCCTGCGTAATGGCCGCGGATGTCAAGTTGTTCGAACACCAGATAAAAGGAATTCCATTGATAAACGGATCATCCGCTGCCCGATCTTTGATGGCTTGCAAACCCTGACGCATAAATTCCTGATACTTCGCACGCACCTTTTCGTCGGACGATTTTGCCAAATAGTAATGTCCCAGGTTGATAAACGGATAATATTGGTAGTGACGGCCACGGCCCAATTCCATCCAAGGAGTAATGGGCTCCAACTCGCCCCAATAATCCGCTTCTTTCAACCAGCGGGCCTCTCCGGAATAATGTGCCCAGGTAGCAGCTGCCAATTCCACATCATCCACCCAGGTATCTTCTTCGTAGAAATAGGGCGAAATCACACAAGCGGTTTGGGTATTGCCCGGTTGTTCCAACGCAAATTCAAATGCTTGTAAGGATTTGCCACGCATCAGGTCAGCAAAGTCCGGATCCAACGACTCAAACACCTCTGCACCCAAAGCAAAAGTCGATGAAAACTTACCCGCTGTAGAAGAAACGCCAGTTGTCCGATTGATGTACGAAGACAATCCTTGCGGCTTACCGGTTACAAAATAGACCGGTCTTCCCGTTCCAGGTCCCCAACCATAATCCACTTGGTCGGTTTGCGGCAAACGGAAGCCCGCATGATCCCGGTCGTCGGCAATCTGATTGAACATCACCCGGTGTTCCGGATTCATTTTCACCAGCCACTCCAATCCCCAACGGGCCTCATCCAAAATATCCGGAATTCCATTGCTTCCGCGACGACCGTTGGCCAAGTACTCATCCTGAAATACCGACTTGTCTTCTTGCTCCATATAGGCAAACAAAAGATGATAAATCGTGGTAGCGGAAGTCGTGGTATATTGTAAATAGTCTGTAGCATCGTGCCAGCCACCCGTCACGTCAATGCGTTCTCCACTACGCGTCGGGTGATCCACAATGAAACCGTCATGTTGATGACACAATTCTCCAGTGTACGGATTGTCACCACAACGTTGTTGACGCAAGTACACCAACAAAAAATCAGCCAAGCCGTCGTACACATCCGGAGCAATTCGGAAACGGACACTTTCGGTCCCGTTACAACGGATGTAATAACCTCCCGGCTCCACGACCGATGAAAAATCCAAGCGATAGGCTCGTTTCAATCCCCAACGGGATGCATTGGCCGCCTTACCTTCCCCTCTAAAAACAAGACGATCGTTCGAAGCGTCGTATACCTCAAACGATCCGTCCACTTGATCCATTGATAAAAAGACTGCCACTTTCACATCATCCGGGAGATACCCCACGTTGTTCACACGCACCCAAGATTGGGCAGACACGCCGGTAAAAACAGCCAGCAAAAAGAAAAATACAAATGAAACCTTACGCATACTAATATTGCTTTAGAATGCGTGAAGATAGTCATTATTTTTCAGATTCTTTTTCTTCCGGTTTGATTTCTTCCGCTTCGTAACCCAATTTTTCAATGGCCGCTTCCAAAGCGGCTACATCTGCCTTCTTGGTGTTGTAGCGAATCCAAATGGTTTGGGTTGCCACATCTACTTTAAAATCTTTCACAGCACCTTTGGCAATGAAAGGAAGTTTTGCATCCAATTTTGCTTTACAACCTTCACAATCGATTGCTACTGAGAAAGTCACTTCTGCTTCTTTCTTTTTGTCATTTTTGGCATCTGCATTCACGCAAATCACCAGGGCCATCAGGCAGAAAGCCCACATTTTCATCCAAGTTTTCATCGTATCAAATTTGTTTAATTCGCCTATTATTTCCAAAGGGTAAAACGCAATCCCGCATAAATCTTCAAGCCCATCAACGGTCCCCAAATTACGCTGGAGTTAAAATCAGCGCTGAAAGGATCATCCGCATTGATAATGGGATTTTTTTGTTTGTAATTGGTCAAGTTCTCAGCTCCCACATAAACATCCATCATGCTGAATTTCCGTGTAATCTGAGCAAACAACATCGGATATACCGGTGAATAGGACGACTCTCCCGGCTTCACTGCAAAATCGGGCAAACGGCTCGGGCCATTGATTTGAGCGGTAAAGTCAAAGGTCCAAATGTTCATCCGAGTAGCATATTGCAGGTTCAGTACCCCCTTATAGCGGCTCACCAAGGGGCGCTCTACCAAACCCCGATCCCGCAAAGTCACTTTTGAATCGGTGTAACGGAAAGTCGCCAACACGTTGAACCGCTCCAAAGGATAAATGGAGAAATCGACCTGATAGGTATTGGTATAGGATTGGGGGTGAGACAACTCACTCAAATTGTAAATCCACGTTTCTCCAGCACGCCATTCCTGATCCACAATGGTTTGTTCAATGAAATCATTGCGGAAATAGTCAAAACTCAAGTACGCGCTTTCGTCATACCCCCAGGGCAAATACGCTGTCACATTTCCCCCATAGGTCCAGGCATCCTCAATTCCCAAGAAGCTGGCATTGTTTTGCGGATGTTGAGGATCGCCAAACTTCACCAAACGACCGGTTGACATCATACCCAAATTATCCACAATCACATTGGAAGAGCGGTAGCCTCGTCCACCCGATACTCGAACAACCAACTGATCGGTAAACGAATATTTCACATTGGCTCGGGGCGAGAACAACCAGCCATGCAGGTTGTTGTAATCAGCACTAAAATCCAATACTGCGGATAGCTTTTCCCCCATCGTATAGGTATATTCCCCATAGACACCCAATTGATTTTCTTCTCGTCCCAGGTTATAGGTTTCTCCTCGAAGGGTGGATGAAATCACATCATCCAAGGTTTCATCAAAGAGATCATACTGGTTGCGGACACCCAAGGTAATGCGATGATTGTCATTGGGAATATCCTGATACATTACATTGATAAATACAGAGTTCTGGTCGCCCAAATAAGCACGGTTTCCAAAGTGGGCGTTCATTTTGTGGTAGGTATAATCACCCACAACCGCAATGTTCCGAGAATTGTCTTCATTCAACGGGAATCCTAACTTGAAAAATCCACTAATTCCTTCGTTTTCAATGTGAGAACCCCAAGGACCTGCTTCCATCGGCTCCGTACGTTCATCCGGATTGTAATCCATCATTCCACCGATGCGGTCGTCCTTCAATGCCCGGAAACCGAAACGGGCTTGGAAGCCATTTTCTGCATAATACAGCCATCGGTTACCCAAGTTGAACTGCAAAGTTTGAGGCTCATCCCGGAAACCATCGTGATTACCGTCGTGAGAAAGCGGGTCAGTCGATACGTGCCCCATCAAAACGGTGCTCCATTTCTGATTCAATTGCAGGGACGAAGCAATATTGGCTTCCGTACGCAACATATCGCTCAAGAACAAGTTGATGAACAGGGGTTGTTCAGCGGTCGGCTTGCGGTGTTCCATATTGATTTGGCCCGTAATAGCCTCCACCCCATTGATCACCGAAGAAGGACCTTTGGCTATCTGAATGCTTTCCAACCATTGCCCCGGAATGTACGAAAGGCCGAAGGGAGAGGCCAAGCCCCGCATCACAGGACGATTCTCATCCAACATTTGGGTATAAATTCCAGACAAACCCAACAATCGAATCTGTTTGGCTCCGGTAATAGCATCGGAGTACCCCACGGTCACACTCGCCGAGTTCTCGAAACTCTCAGCCAAGTTGCAGCAAGCCATCTTACACAGACCCGCTGCCGTAATCACCTCTGTCTTCACCGGCGTGATCCGAGATAAGTAGTTCCCCTCCTGTTTGGAAACGACCACTGCCTCTTCCAACTCGTTGATTCCCTTCAAGTGAAATTCAACATAGGTCATATCGGGTGTAATCACCAAGGTATCACGTGTATAACCGATAGCTGTAGCCACCAGGGTCACATCATTCTTGGCCACCTTAAAAAATTCAAAAGCTCCTTTATCGTCACAATCCATGTAGGTACCGGATTCCAACCAATATACTGAAGCAAAAGGGACAGTCTCTTGTTTGCCAAATGAAGTGGCATAGACCACACCTTTTAGTGAAGCCACCCGCTGTCCCCATACGGGCATTGTCAAGATAAGGCCCAACAAGGCCAAAATCAAACGATTAAGTATTTTCATTTTAAAATAAAATTATGCGATTAATAATGGAAATGAACTCACAAACCACCCATTACGGGCAGTATTGCGGTTACAATCGCCATTGACCCGACCAAGCCTGCGCTTGGCCCGAGACGACGGGCAGATCGCCCCACGCACTGACGTGTAAACACGATATCGCGACAAGAGGTGTCAGGTACAAGGAACCTGTACGGATATACATCCATTTGACCAGGGTCATGTCATCCGCAACTTGACAAGTTTGGCTCTTCTCCGCCAATCCATCTGGCAAATACTGGTACGTTTCGGTTTCACACGATGCATCGGTCTCATCGCCACAATGGCAATCATGGTCCGAGCAGGATATTTGCTGCTCCAACAACAGCGATACTTGTTTGGACCCTTTGCTGCACACATGACAATGGAAGCCTATACCGGAAACCAGATAAGCCATCAGCAACAAACTGACCGAAACGATATGCACAAAACCTCTTTTCAAATTTATTTTCTATGAACGAGCAAAGAAAAGAAAAACATTCTATATTTGCAAATACATAAACATTAATAGATTCTGCCCTATGAAGTTTCTCAAAACATTCTTTGCCTCTTTGTTAGGTACTGGCGTGGCACTGTTCGCCGCGCTATTCTTATTGATAGGAGTCATCAGCTCGCTGGCGAGCTTTGCCTCTACCGAAGAAATTATCCCTGAAAAAGCCATTTTGACCATAGACTTGTCAACCGGCATTACCGACCAGTCTGCTGAAGATTTTGATTTCCAACAATTGCTCAGCGGAGGACAAGGCATGATCAAATCCATCGGTGTTTACGACGTTGTTCGCGCCATTGATTTGGCAGCCAACGATCCGGCAATCCCGTTCATCTACATCAAATGCGACAACCCGGCAACCAGCATTGCCATGGCTGAAGAGGTACGCAATGCCCTCATCCGCTTCCGTTTGTCTGGAAAACCGGTCATTGCTTATGCCGACAACTACACCCAAGGTTCGCTGTACCTAGCTTCCGTAGCTGACAAAATTTACACAGCTCCCTTGAGCCAATCCATGATCCTGGGGTTGAGTTCCCAAATCATGTTCCTGAAAGACCTGTTCGATGAATTAGGCATTGATATCCAACTCATCCGTCACGGCAAATACAAATCTGCTGGAGAGCAATTCATCGCCTCCAACATCAGCGAAGCAAACCGCGAACAACAAGAAGCCTATTTGAAAGGCATGTGGACAGCGATCGCCAAACCGATTTGCGAAAGTCGTCAATTGGATTTGGCCTCCTTCAACCAATTGGTCAATGACATGAAACTTTCTTCATCTGAAGATTTGGTAAAAGCTGGCTTGGTAGATGAAATTGTCACTCGCGAAGCAATGCGCGCATCCATCTGCAACCTGTATGGCACCGAAGATCCCGAAAAGGTTCAATACGTGGATATCAATACCTACGCCAACCAACGCATTCAAGAAAATCTGAAGATCAAAGATAAAGTTGCCATTCTCTATGCAGTCGGCTCAATCAATGGAGCAGATGGGGAAGGCATCACCACCAATCCGATGGTTCGTGAAATTCGTAAGATTCGCGAGGACAAAGACGTCAAAGCTGTGGTCCTTCGGGTGAACTCTCCGGGTGGAAATGCCCAAACTGCTGAAATTATCCGCAAAGAGCTGGCTTTGCTCGCTGCTGAAAAACCGATGATCGCTTCATACGGTGACTATGCAGCTTCGGGTGGATACTGGATTTCAGCCGGTGCCGAAAAAATCTACACCAATGCAACCACCCTCACCGGTTCCATCGGAGTATTCAGCATGATTCCCAACGTTGGCAAAGCTGTTCGGAAAATTACCCGCATCAATCCGGTTAGCGTCACCACCCACAAACACAGCGACATGGGTATGATGCGCGGCTTGGATCGTACGGAAACCAATACCCTGCAAGCTTCAGTTGATGACATCTACGACCAATTCGTACAACTGGTAGCTGACGGAAGATCCATGAGCACGGATGCTGTGGATGCGATCGCCCAAGGACGCGTATGGTGCGGAGAAGACGCCATCCAAATCAACCTGGCCGATGAAATTGGCGGACTGAACGAAGCCGTTCAATACGCAGCCATTGCTGCGGGTCTGGAAGAATACCGCGTTTGCGAATTCCCGAAAGCCAAGACCGGCGTGGAAAAGATCATGGAGTCCTTCAACAATGTTTCCATCACATTTGAAACCATCAGCAATCCTGAGCAGATGATCGAACGTCTCCAAGAAACCGTTGCAGGGCAACAAGTCTATGCACGCCTGCCTTATGTAGTATTACAAAACAACTGGTAATTTTGTCAGCGGACCACTATTTCGTCCGTAAAGACAAAACCTCCATATTGGCCGCTTCGTGCCTGATAACGAACATATCGTCCCTTTGCCTGACCCTTCCAGGCAAAGGGTTCGAAGCGGACCTGACTATCACGGACAACTTCATGCGTATGAACAGCAAGGGTATCAAAGTGTTCATTGTCCTGCGATACAGAAATTACAACTTCAGCCGGCAAAAACACCTCCGGCCCACAGACTTGCATAAAGTCTGCTGATATGGACGACAAAGTCATCACCTCTTCCAAGTCGATGGTCACATCCAAACGACCTCTTCGGATAAATCCCTGCCAACGTCCGTCACCATACGTCCACCCCCCTCTCAACCCATCGGTCAAAGCTCCATCACCACCCGCGGCATAACCCGGGTAATAAGGCAGCTGATACGACACCTTTTTACCGCTAGCCAAGTGAGTAATGGATGCCAAGGCTTCAGGACGGTTACCAAACTCGTTGGCCAAATCAAAGGGATGATAACCAGCCGCTTCAAATGTCTGACAAAGTCGCAGCGCACGACGATGGAAATCGTTCCAATCTTTCAGTTCTGACTTCGTCCAAGCCACTTCCGACAAAGCAAATAGACGGGGATAAATCATCATTTCAGCATGCTCTGGAGTAGGCACATATTCACACCACAAATTGGCTTGTACCCCCAGAATACGTTCGGCTTCCTGCAACGACAAACTATCGGGAACCGGTTCAAAAGCATAAACTTTTTCCAAGGGAAGATAGCCCCCCATAGCTTCCGGGAGCAAATGAGGTGCATCTTGGTAGGTATCAAAATAGCAATGGGAACCCGGTGTCAAAATAGCATGCTCTCCTGCACGAACCGCCTGCAATCCTCCGTCAATACCCCGCCACGACATCACCGTCGCACCCGGTGCCAAACCTCCTTCTAAAATTTCATCCCAACCTAACAATCTTCTTCCGTGTTGCGCCAAGTAATCTCCCATACGATGGATCAGGTAACTTTGTAATTCCTGCACATCCGAGAGTCCCTCCTGTTTCATCCGTTGTTGGCATCGGGGACAAGTCTTCCAAGCCGCTTTTCCAGCCTCATCCCCTCCCACGTGAATGTATTCCGAAGGAAAGATCTCCATAACCTCAGCCAACACCGTCTGTAGAAAAACAAAGGTTTCCTCCTTACCCGGACAAAAATCAGCATGTTTATAAGGAACACCTGTGCAAGAAAGTTCCGGATAGGCCGCCAGCACTTCTTCCGAATGGGCCGGCATCTCAATCTCTGGAACAATCACAATATGACGTTCAGCCGCATAGGCCACCAATTCCCGCAACTGGTCCTTCGTATAATATCCGCCAAAGGCTTCAGGACTACCCTCTTCAGCATATTCCCGGGAACCGAACCACCAGTCTTTCCACAACGCACCTTTTCTCCAAGCTGCAAATTCCGTCAGTCGCGGATAAGCATCAATCTGAATCCGCCATCCTGCTGCATCGGTCAAGTGCAGGTGCAAACGGTTCATTTTCAACACCGCCATCGCATCAATCTGTTTTTTCAAAAAGGCGGTATCATAAAAATGACGGGACACATCCATCATAAAGCCGCGCCAAGCAAACCGCGGAGCATCCTCAATTTGAACCACCGGAATGCGGCCATCGCTGCGTGTAAGTTGCTGCAAGGTTTGTTGGCCATAGAACAAACCGGCACTGTCTGCCGCCAACAAAATAACGGAATCCCGTTCCACCCGCAGCCGGTAGGATTCCGGCTGGTGCAACGAAGTATCCAACTGTTTCCGAAAATGGGACGAATGCTCAGCCAATGGGCCGGCATCAAAATAACCCCTCCCAAATTCTACCTTCTGGGGTTGAGGAACCACCCAGGATTCCTGCCGGCCGCCGCAAGCTGACAGCAAAAAGCCCAATAACAGGGCCAATCCGGCATTAGCGTATTTCAATTTCATCGACAAACAAAAATGCAGGAAGTCCTTTTCCACCATGCCAATCCGGGAGAGCGTGTTCCACCGCTGCTCGAACACGAACATAACGGGCATCTACCTGAGGGAAGGCATACAAATGATCATAAATTCCGTTGCGATCTTCTTCCGTCAAGATCGGATAAGTTTCTGATACAACTCGGGTATAGTGCTCGCCGTCCACCGATACTTCAATGTCCACCCCGCGAACATCAAAAATCCAATCCCCTTTTTCTACGCAGGTCGAGAAGGAAACTTCCTTAATACTTCGCACATCCTGCAAATCAATCAACGCATCCATATCACCACGGTAAAAGCCCAACCATCGACCGGTTTTATAGTTACCATCTCCCTTCAAACCATCCACCAACAAACCGGCTCCGGTATAGGTGTAAGCAGGATGCGTTGGATAAGTTAAGGTAATCGGACGAGTTGTTGCCAGGTTGAAACCGATTTGTTCACTAAAAATCCGGCTGAACTCTTTTCCTCGTTTGACCACCGCCTGGAAACGGGCATCTTGTTCAATACCGACCGGTCCTTGGTAAAGTTGACCATATTTACGCGGATCCCTCCCATCCGTACTATAGTAGATAGGAGCATCACCCAAGGTCTGCATGGTTACCTGAACCTGGTTCTTTTCCGGATCTGCAACCACCTGGGCCTTCACATCAAATAAGTGAGTCGCATAGTGATAACCATTCGCTTTGTAGTGCTCAATCAAGCGGGGTAAGCGTTTCAGGAAGTCCTCATAATCACGATGCGACAAAACACTCCATTGCACCTCAGACAAGGCTGCCATGCGCGGAAGTTCCATATATTGAACTTGTTGGAAGCTATCAATGTACTCGGTCCACAAATTCGCCTGAATTCCCAAGAAATGAGCTTGCTGATCAGCTGAAACCAACGCAAAGGGCGGCTCAAATGAATACACCCGTTCTACCGGAATATAGCCTCCAATCGCAATCGGTTCGTGAGCACGATCGTTGCTTTGATAATAATCGAAGTACAAGTGCGTATGGGGAGAAAGAATCGCATCATGTCCCAGGTGAGCAGCTTCAACAGCTCCACCAACACCTCGCCAGGACATCACAGTAGCACCCGGTGCCAGTCCTCCTTCCAAGATCTCATCCCAACCAATCATTTTCCGACCTTTTTCAGCCAAGTAGTTACCAATCTGAGTCATGAACCAACTTTGCAACTTCATCTCAGCAGAATTCTTGGCATCATCTACCAAACCCAATTCGCGAATCTTGGCCTGACAAGTCGGACAAGCTTCCCATCGAGCTTTCGGACACTCGTCTCCCCCTACATGAATGTATTCCGACGGGAAAAGTTCCAAAACCTCGTCCAAGACCGTTTTCACAAATTCCAAAGTCTGAGGTTTTCCAGCACAAAGCACATCTTCAGAAACGCCCCATTGACGCCATACCTCGTACGGACCGCCCGTACAACCCAACTCCGGATAAGTCGTCAAAGCAGCCAACATATGGCCAGGCATATCGACCTCCGGAACAACCGTAATGTAACGTTCTGCGGCATAAGCCACAATGTCCTCAATATCTTCGCGGGTATAGGATCCTTCGTGCGGAATTCCATCGTATTCTCCTGAGTTGTGTCCAATCACAGTCTCAGATCGACGCGCTCCGACTTGCGTCAATTCCGGATACGCCCGCACTGGAAGACGCCAGCCTTGGTCATCCGACAAATGCCAATGGAAACGATTGATGTTGTGCATCGCCAACATATCGATGAAGCTCTTGACTTCTTCTACCGTAAAAAAGTGACGGGAGACATCCAACATGGCTCCACGCCATGCAAAGCGCGGGGCATCTTCCACCACGGCGGCCGGCAACTGCACCGCACGGGTTTTGCCCACCGGCAAGGATTTACGCAGGGCCTGAATGCCATAAAACACACCCGCCGAAGTCGGTGCTGCAATCTCGATTCCTTTCTCAGTAACCGTCAAACGATAACATTCTTCCTGACCGGCAACCCGATCTGCACCTACTGACGGATCCAACAACAAAGCAATCCCCACCTCGTCGGCTTTACGCTCACTCCACGAGCATGTCTTTAGATGCAATCCGGATTCGATCTTCACATAGTCTGCCAAAAACTGTGCATTGGCTTTCAACTGAGGATTTTCATCTGCATAAAAAATCCGCATCCCGTCATCCAAAATAAACATTTCAGTTCCTTGCAACACGACACTTTCCGGAGCTGGAATAATTGCATAATCCGCCATCCGGTAGTCCGGACTGCAGGCCATGGTTCCCCACACGCAAAGCAGCAACGCCAAGTAGTGGGAAGATTTGATTTTCAAGCAATTCATTGTAAACGTTCTATTTATCATTAACTATTCTTTCGTTTCAAAAATATCAGCAAGTTGCCATAAGGTAATAGCAGGTCCTTCCAGCCAATCAGCCGGCAAACGGTCATCTTCCAAGACAATGACAACCGGCTCATTCGGATACAGATTGAAGAAGTTGTCGCTGTAACGCAAGCCCTGCAAGGGGATCTCCACAAAAACATCACGCGCAAGCACCTGGCTGCTCAAGTGCAATTCCCAGTGACCTTTGCTGGCTACCACCTTGCACTGGATCTCCGCCTTAGGAACCTGCGTAACCAAGGGCCGCACCAAGCCTCCCAAATGATCCTGCAAGTGTCCATCGGCATCCACAAAGCGGGTTCGCAACAACACCTGCTCGGGTTGATTCTCCGCCAAGAGCGTCGCTTTATCCACGATAAATACCTCTTCAGTCGCATTATCCGGCATTGTCACAACATACTCATAGGTCCGCAAAAGTTGTCCCGCCAGGTCCAACACATCCACCCTTACTGGCACCTGAGCGCGCTCAAACAGTCGATCGGAAGCCGCATAAAAATGCAGATCAGATCCATCATCGTACCAAGAAATCACTTCCGGAGCAAAAGCTCTTTTTACCTGATAATGCAAGGCCTTCCAGTTGCCATAATAATCCACACTCGCCCAAGAAACCGTGGGCCATGCCTCGTTGAATTGCCAATACAGCGACCCCATGCAATAGGGACGATGACGACGATGTGCTTCCACCACATCCCGCATCCCTTGTCCCTGCAATACCTGCACCGCATAGACAAAGGTTGCAAAGTCTTCCGGCACCGGGTAATACATTGCCAAATATTTTTTTATCAAGCCATTCCCTGTAGAGGCCTTCTGGTGCACTTTCATCACCTCAGAATTCAGATCATAGTCTTGAGGACCCGCAAATGTGGCAATGGATTTCATTTCCGGAAACGCTTGAAAACCAAATTCACTTACGAAGCGGAAACGCTCCAGGTCCATACTTTCAAAAGGCTTCTGACCGTACCACAAGCCCCAGTTGTGTGCATCCCCGTGCCCCCAACCTTGCGGACGTCCCCAATTCGCAGACAATGGAGAACCATGCAAGTAAGGTCGTTGCGGATCCCATTCAGCCACCTGTTGCGGCAACAACTCCCGAAAAATTCGATCATAATCCGCTTGCATCTGTTCATAGACGCCCGGATAGGCTGCAAAACGACGTTTCCATCCCCAGTATTTGATTCCCTCCTCCACTTCGTTGTTACCACACCAAAGCACCAGCGAAGGGTGACGACGCAAACGTTTCAAATTGTAAACCGCCTCAGCACGTACATTCTCTAAGAAAGCTGAATCGGCAGAATAGCTGGTACAGCCAAAAAGAAAGTCCTGCCAAACCAAAATACCGGCCTCATCGGCCAGGTCATAGAACAAATCCGATTCATAAATTCCACCACCCCAATTCCGGATAAAATTAAAGCCGGCAGCCAAGGCATCATCGATCAAACGCCGGTAACGCAACGAGTCCATCCGGGGCAACAAAGCATCCCCCGGCATCATATTGGCACCCTTGGCAAACAAAGGACGGCCATTGACCTGAAAATAAAATGACGTACCCGCCGTGTCCGCTTCCTGCACCAAACGCACTTCGCGAAGCCCCACACGTTCAGTTCTTATAACCGCTGTCGGAGTCGTTCCTAGCCACTCAATTTTTGCGGTAAAATCATACAGAGTAGGCGTTCCCCAACCATTGGGCATCCACAATTCAGGATCCGAAATTGTTGCTGGCACCAATGTCTTATGCATTCCCATTTGGGCTTCCACCTGCACGGTATCCCGATACAAGGCAGTTCCCTGTAATGAATAATCAAAACAGATGCGTACCGGCCCATCTTCAGCCGCCTCCCATTCCAACTCATGAACCACTTCTGCGCGATCCACCGTAGCTGACAGGGTCCTCACGTAAAAATCTTCAATACGAACTTGATCCCAAAACTCCAGATAAACGGGTTTCCACAGGCCACAAGTCACCAACCGGATCTGCATATCCCAGCCATAACTGTAGGGGGCTTTCCGGGTATAGACGCTGGTCTTTTCCGGGTGATGATCATTGTCCGCCGGATAATCAAAACCTGCCTCATTGCGCAAGGGCAATACCTCGCGAATGGGGGAACGAAAAACAACCTGCAGTTCATTGGTTCCAACTTGCAACCAAGACTGAACCTCGTAGGCATAGCCCACAAACATATTGTTTGTACTGGCTAACGGACGACCATTCAAAAAGAGATCGGCATACGTATCCAATCCCTCAAAACACAAACGTATTCCACTGTGCTGCAAATCTTCCGCAGTAAGATCAAAAGAAAGACGATACACCCAATCTTCATCCTCCACCCATTGAACCTCATTTTCGTTGGTTCCATAAAAAGGATCCGGAATCAACTGATGAGACAATAAATCCTGATGAACCGTTCCCGGCACAACTGCTTCCCGCCACAACGTATCTCCCAGACGAGCAAATTCCCAACCTTGATGTAAAAACACGCGTTGTTGTGCCAGCAACAAACTGCTTGAAACACAAAAAAGTAATACCCAGCAAAGTCGCTTCATAGCAGATTAATCGGCCTTGGAACTGTAATAACGCATGAATTGGGTCCGTTCAAAAAGCTCATCTCCTTGCAAAGAGTCTGCATTCATACGACCCCTGTAGGCATCCAGATTCGCAAAGCCTTTTTCTTCCTGCCAAGCCGCCAAACGATCCAGCATCTTTCCAATAACTGCAGGGCCCTCTTGATAAATTGCACTACAAACCTCCACGGCTGAAGCTCCCGCCAACAGGGCTTTGATCATCGCATCCCCATCGTGTACGCCACCGGAAAGCGCCAACGACATCTTCGGCACACGAGCCGAAACAATAGCGGTCCATCTCAAGCAATTGTACAAATCGGCCGGATGACTGAATACATTCCCGGAGATATATTCCATTTTATCAATATCGATATCGGACTGATAAAAGCGATTGAACAAAACGACACCCGACGCCCCATGCGCTTCCAGACGATCCACCATCGCCACCGGTGCGGTTATGTTGGAACCCAGTTTGACAATGACCGGAATCTGAATGTTCCGTTTGACATGCTTAAGCACATCCACGTGCATCTGTTGAAAAGATCCGGGCGTATAATTTCGATCTGTTCGCAAAGACAGAATGTTGATTTCCAACGCATCCGCACCTGCCTCTTGAAACAGGGAAGCATATTCACCCCACTCAGAATCCGTACGACAGTTGATGCTGGCTATAACGGGAATGGAGCAAACTTCCTTGGTGGAACGGATCAGTGAAATATGCTCGTTCAACTGATGATTGCGAACATATTGCAACATATAGTCATCCCCCTCTGCATGCCCATAGGTATTCATCGATCCCGCGTGTAACATAATTTGCTCCTCGAACACCGACTTCAATACGACTGCTGCAGCTCCCGCTTCCTCCAGTTTTTTATTTTTAGCAGCTGTATTGGTCAATCCTGAACTACTGACAATAAACGGGTTTTTCAGAGACAAACCCGCAAAAGATGTTTTCAAATCTGTCATAATTATGTTCGTTTTATATTATTCGAACAAATTTACAGATTTTTGGACAGGTATCCAACTATAAACATGAAATTTCCCCAAACAGACGCGTTGACTCCGTAATCCGAAAACGCTCATCCAAACGTAGTCCCGGCAACAGTACCACGACCTCCTCACCCAGGCAATCCTCCGACTGATGCATCGCAGTAATCACCGGCTGCAACTGTTTTTGATGACGATCGATCTTTTGATCCACAAAAAAGTCACTTAGCTTTTTGCTGGCACCACGCATTCCATAAGGACAAAAACGGTCGGCTGCCCGCCACGAGCGGCATCTTAGCGGCAAGCCCGATTTTCCAGCATCAAAATAAAGACGACCAGGAGCACCTTCCCGCAGATTTGCAGGAGCCACATCGTACAACTGAAAACGGTATCTTCTCCCCATAAACTCAAATTCAGTCGGGGTTTGTAAATAAATTTCCACCCCTTCCTGACGTGCCGACGTCCTCGGATAAATCCGCCAGAGACCCTCAGCCGTTACCAATTCATATCGATCCGATTGAAAGACGCGTCCTAACTTTGTACGATTGGCCAACAAATCTTGCACTTGCGCGGCATTAAATCCATAATCCGCCAACAGACCATAGGTCCAAAACTCCTGGTGATCCGAAGCAAACAAGCGACCTGTCCAGATCGTAATACAATCCGAACCTTCCTCCAAAACCGACGCACGCAATTGCCCCAACTGTTGATCCAGAATTTCCTGAGCCTGCGTAAAATACCGGATATTACGGGAGACTGTTTGCTTGAACGAGGGATTAATCTTCTCCAATTCCGGAAAAACCACATTGCGCAAACGATTGCGGGCATAGTGAGACTCGGAATTGGTACGGTCTTCCCGATAGGACAACTGCACCTGCTGCGCATAGGAAAGCAATGCCTGACGTGAAAAACCCAATAACGGACGGATAATGACCCCATTTTGAGAACGAATTCCCCCCAAACCCCGATAGCCAGTCCCCCGAAGCAGATTTAGAAACAACGTCTCCACGCCATCATCCTGATTGTGCGCAATGGCCAACCAACGATACCCTTCCTGATCCATCAGGTCGGCAAACCAACGATAACGCAACTCACGAGCCGCCATCTGCGTAGAGATCGCTCGCTGCTTGGCATAAGCCAAGGTATCAAAACGTATGCTAAAAAAAGGAAGATCCGCTTGCTCTGCCCATTGACGCACCAACGCCTCATCCCCATCAGCTTCGGCACCACGCAAACAGAAATTGACATGCGCAACCCCCAACTGACCACGCCACCTGCTTCGCAAAAACAGATTCGCCATAGTCATGGAATCAATCCCGCCACTAACTGCCAACAGAATGCGCCCTTGCGGTGCTTCAGAAATCAATCGCTGAACGGTCGCTTCAAACGAATGCAACACCATCGGATTAACTCATTTTTTTGTAGTTACCAATGAGATAGGTAAAGGTAAGACTGACAATTTCCTTAAACTGGATTCGCGGGGCCAACACACCTTTGCTGTCCGGAATAAGAATGTTGTCATCGTAAATCAGGTAGGTACGGATGGTAGCCGACAAATACTTGTTCAAAACCAACCCCGCATTGACATCCCAATTCACTTGAATATTTTCAGGCTTATTCAAAAAGTCCGAGAAAAGAATCAGAGACGTTTGCAACTTCCAGTTCTTGAATTCCAGTTTCAACTCCGTTTTTAACTGAGCACCAAACTCATAACGGATGTATTCATCCGGATCATTCCCGTACTTGCTTCGCAAACGTTCGTCCTCTACAATGACCATGTTTCCCGTCAAAGGAGCAAAGTTGACAGACAACACATTATTAGGTTTATAATCCACCCCCAAACCGAGCGAAACGTAGCCTGGAGCCATGAATCGAGAACTCAACGACTTGATTTGACGTCCTTCATCGTCTTTGCCAAGAATATCAAATCCATTGGAAAACTGTGTGCGGAAATTGAACAATGCCGATAAATACAAATCATTAACAGCCCGATAGCCCCACTTGCTGTTCAGCCAAATCTTATCATCCCCTTTCTTATAGCCATCCTCAAAGGATTGAATAAAGCCATAAGAAAACTGGGCCCGATTCTCCCAAATCATATTGCCTTTGGCGTAATTGGCATGCATGTCCACGAAGGCATTCATCGAGATGGTTCCACTCCCCCCTTCTGCCCAGTTGGTCAATGAGAGTTGTGAAAATCCCACTTGGTTCATAATCCCATTGGTCCAATAGCGGGGAGGCTCCACCGGTACATAATTAATGTCCGGCACCGGAACTCTAGACGCCCAAATCAGACACAATTCTTGCGAAGCAGACAAGGAATCTCCGCGTTCCACCTGTGCAAACAACGATCCAGTAACCAAGAGCATGGCAACCATGCAAAACCAAAAACGTTTCATCGGCTTCTTTTTTCTTGTAGATTATTCATCTTCGTGCGCCATCACGTCATCCGAGTTATACTTGTATCCCAAGCGTTTACCCGTCTTCATCCGCGCTGACTCAATCTTTGCATTGACCTGTTCCACACTGGCCACCTTCACCATATCGTAAGGAGGCACCAGCAAGTCGAAAGACAGCGCATACAACATCGCAGACTCCACAAATGCAACCAATTCTTCCCGGGTCATCGGCGCAGTTCCGAAGAATTTCGGATCCTGACGCTTCTGGCGTTTCCCTTCTACAAAAAACTGGCGATCCTGGTTTACAAACAGACGAGCCACCAAGTATCCTAAATCTTCCGTCCGGTTGTACTTCATCGAATCATACAGAAAGTTGTACACATTGATGACACCACAATAAGAACGGTAGGGATCTTCCTTCAGGTAAGGATTCTTCCAGATCGAGTGATCCCGGTCAAATTGAAATACATCCGTATGCATGCTGAAGATCAGTACATCGTCTGCAAATTTCAATTCTGCCTCAAACTTTCCTCGGTCTCGGTACTCCAACCGAACGCGTCGGTCGTTGGAGTTTTCCAGCAAATCAGTCAAGTCATTACTGATTTCACTCAACACTTCCTTGAGTTGGTTAAACACGTCCAGGCATTGGTTAAACACCTGTGATTTTAAACGGGATTTGCGATTCAATCCCTCCAGGATAGCCGTTCTCGGCTGCTGATTTGGGTTAGGGTCTGCACTCATATTAGTAAGATCTTGCAAAGATAACACGACGGTGTGAGGGTTTTCCTGAATAAACGCAAGTACCCTCTTCTTCCACTACAAACGAATCGGTAGGGATGCAACGGATAGTTGCCTTGGTCTCTTCCTTAATGCGCTCTTCGGTTTCTGCTGTACCATCCCAGTGACAAAGCAAAAATCCACCTTTTTCGATTTGCTCTTTGAATTCTTCCCAAGTATCCACACGGTAAGTATGCGCTTCCCGGAAGGCCAATGCCTTTTGGTAAATGTTTTCTTGAATTTCATCCATCAAAGCAGCTACGTATGCAGCAATGCCTTCACGAGCTACCGATGTCTTTTCCAAAGTATCACGACGGGCAACTTCCACCATACCGGCTTCCATATCCCGACGGCCGACTGCCAAACGCACAGGTACACCCTTCAATTCCCATTCAGCAAACTTGAAGCCTGAACGCACATTGTCCCGATCATCAATCTTCACAGAAAGACCCAAAGCTGTCATTTCCCGTTTAATAGTTTCCAAATGTGCAGTAATTTCAGCCAAATCCTCGGCACCTTTGTAAATCGGCACCATTACAACTTGGATCGGTGCCAATTTCGGAGGCAACACCAAACCATTATTATCACTGTGCGCCATAATCAAAGCACCCATCAAACGAGTAGAAACGCCCCAAGAGGTAGCCCAAACATATTCCAGACCACCTTCTTTGGTCGCATATTGCACATCAAATGCTTTCGCAAAGTTTTGTCCCAAGAAATGTGAAGTACCCGCCTGCAGAGCTTTACCGTCTTGCATCATCGCTTCGATACACAAGGTTTCGATGGCTCCTGCAAAACGTTCACTCGCAGTTTTAGGTCCCACAACAACCGGCAATGCCATATAACGACGAGCAAAATCTGCATAAACATTGACCATGCGTTCGCATTCTTCCATAGCCTCCTCTTTGGTGGCATGAGCCGTATGACCTTCTTGCCAAAGGAATTCTGCTGTACGCAAGAACAAGCGGGTACGCATTTCCCAACGCACTACGTTTGCCCATTGGTTGCACAAAATCGGAAGATCGCGATAAGATTTAATCCAGTTCTTATACGTATTCCAGATAATGGTTTCAGAAGTAGGACGCACTACGAGTTCTTCCTCCAGCTTGGCTTCCGGATCAACAACCACACCCGGACCATCCGGATTGGTCATCAAACGGTGGTGGGTCACCACAGCACATTCTTTAGCAAAGCCTTCCACGTGTTCTGCCTCACGACTCAAAAAAGACTTGGGAATGAACAGCGGAAAATACGCATTTTGGTGTCCGGTTTCTTTAAACATTTGATCCAAATAAGACTGCATTTTTTCCCAGATTGCATATCCATAAGGACGGATAACCATGCAACCACGTACTGCTGAATTTTCTGCCAACTCGGCTTTCGTCACAAGGTTGTTGTACCAAAGTGAGTAATTCTCTTCCCGATTTACAACTTCTTTTGCCATTACTATATCGTTTATTTTTTCTATTTTTAGTTAATTTTTATACATTTGTCTTCATATTAAGATATGATATTCACAAGTATAAAGAAGCACAAAAGTACAAATATTTATTCAAACAGCAGACACAAAATGAAAAACTATTTATCATATTTAGCAATCCTTCTTTTGTTTCTGACAACTTCTTGCGGAACAATGTCTTATCAGACTAGTAATTTTCAAGATAGTATCTATTATACCCCCACAAAATCCAACCGGCAAATCATAAAAGAGCAACAAGAAGAACTGACACAGCTGATCCAGGAAACCGAAGAGAAAAGCAGTCAATGGACCATCCCCGAAACCACCTTGAGCGACACGCTACAAGACACACTTGCCCATCCCCTGGACTACACAGGCTGGTACAATCCATATCCTTACAACTACTATGGTCCCAGTAGTCATTGGAGCCTAGGCTTTTCATTCGGATGGACCTATCCCTACTACTCGTATTACGGTCCATACTCCTCGTTTGGCTTTGGCTGGTACGATCCCTGGTACGGATATGGCTGGTATGACCCTTGGTACAATCCCTGGTACAACCCCTGGTATGGTCCCGGTTTTGGTCCCGGCTTTGGTCCCGGCCCGATGCCCTCTTTCCGAGATCGTATCTATGGAAAACGTGACGGAAACAATCAAGGACTGCGCAACACAGGAATGGGCACCGCTGTTCGCCAACCCCGTCAAATTCGGGGACTGGACAGCCAACAACCGGCTTACCAGAAGCCCAAAGATCAACGCAAAGAGAACCGAATCCAAATCAACCAAGAAGGAAAAGGCAAAACTGAACAACAAAAAGAACGAGGTCGGACTCGCAACAACGAACAAAACAACCAAAATCGCACCGAGCGGAATACCCAAATCAACCGCAGCAATCAGACGACCCAACCTCCGCGCCAATCCAACTTCAATGGAGGTGGCGGACGATCCGGCGGTTCTCATCGCTCCGGAGGTTCACGCCGCTAATACACACTTCTAACAAACATCCTTATGAAAACATACACATTCAAACAAATAGGACTCCTCATCCTGCTGTGCTTCAGCACTACAACCGTATTCGGACAAGGCATCTACGACGCACTCCGCTTTTCAAAAACAGAACGGGAAGGCACTGCCCGCTCCATTGCCATGGGGAACGCATTCACGGCTCTAGGTGGGGATCTGGGTGCCATTTCAATTAACCCTGCAGCAACTGCCATTTACCGATATAGCTCGTTTGCATTCACCCCCTCACTCAATATCAACGAAGAAATCAGCCAATTCTTGGACCAAACCAACCATTCCGGCCGAACCCGATTTGCCGTTTCCAACCTTGGCTACGTATCGACCTATCAGACTGGTCGTCAACAAGGATTGATATCCCTCAACTTTGCCATTACAGCCGACCAAATAGCCAACTACAACGCCAAAACCGTCGCTTACGGCACCAACAGTCAATCCTCCCTACTGGGCTCATTTGCAACCGGTTCCTACGGCATTGATCCCCTACAACTGGGCATTGACGAAAATTTTGATCCATTCTATCGAACATCCATCCCACCCCAGCTGATCCAAGCCTACAACAGCTACCTGACTGATCCCATCCTAAACAGCGACCCGAACGCAGAATTCGAATACATCGGAGCTACTGAAACCTTTGACAAAGACGGAAATATAGTACTGGCAGGTCCGGTACGGCAATCGTACAACCGGGTGATTACCGGTTACAACGACCAAATCACCTTCTCCTTTGGTGGCAACATTTCAAATCAGTTTTTCTTTGGCATCAACCTCAACTTACAAAGCATCAACTACTACCAAAACGAATTCATCCAAGAAGGAGCGGTCAATCCCGAAGATTTTCAAGAAACCGGTTTCCGGAGTATGCAATATGGATTCAACCTTACCACAACAGGATCTGGCTTCAACGCTCAAGTGGGTTTCATCTGGCTACCCATCCAGGGCTTGCGTATTGGAGGATCCATCGCAACACCAACTTGGTTCCAAATGCACGACCAATGGTACTACACCATGGACAGCGAACTCTCCAACAGGTATTACTGTGACTCACCGGGTTATGAATATTATTACAACCTGCAAACGCCCTTCTTCTGGAACCTTGGAGCGGCTTATGTGGTAGGCCAGTATGGTATCATCAGCATAGATTACGAGCGCACCGACTATCGCCAGGCCCAACTGAGCAACGACCAGGAAATTGGAGCCTTCTTCCAAGAAAATGAAATGATGCAGAGAAACTTTAAGGCAGCCGACGTACTTCGTGTGGGTGCAGAATATCGTGCCACCGAACAGTTCTCAATCCGCGCTGGCTATAACTATTATAGCTCCACCAATCACGAGTTCAGTGACAGCCACCAATACATCTCAGCAGGTATTGGCTATGCAAACCAAGGCTTCTTCTTTGACATCGCCTACCAACAGCCTATTGGGTACCAACAGGAAACATTTACCTACTACCCAGTAGAAATTAAAGGAACGCCGTACATAGACAACCAGTACCGGAATGCACGCTTACTGGCAACGATTGGTTTCCGGTTCTAGTACTACCGCAAATAAGATAGGGCATCCGGCCCTTCATTGGATAAGAGATCCAAAATAGACAAATCAGCAACAAAGCCCTTACGGTCGGCAAACACCTGATAGTAGGGCTTTTTTGATACCCACTGCTCTGGAATAGGGCGTTTGGGATGGAATGCGTCACGCAAATCCAACCAACCCTCCTGCTCCGGGTAATGTTCCCGATAGGTTTCAGTCAGACGAATTTCCGTATTTAAACCCAACAACTCCAACAAGTGACGCACCAACGCCAAGTTCGTGTCAAATAAGGAAGGCAAGCCACTGCGCAAGATATCCCACCATTCATCAATGTAATATTCAAAAAAGGGAGATGAACGATAAGCTGCTATCAATGCACGTTCGTGCTGCTGCTGCCAAGGCTTGGTCAAATCAATCATCGAAGAACGGATGGGCTGAAAATGAGTCGGAGCTTTCAAAATGGGTAAAGAAAGCACCAGCGGACCATCCGCAGTTGTAATCAGCGCACGATTGCGCCAGGATTGCTTCTGATAATGCTCACAAGCTTCCAGATAAACAACATCCGCCGCTGCCACGGCACGAAACCAGGCAATCGGCGGAAAGTATGCTGTACTGAGAACAGGTATCGGCTTAGTCATCTAATCCTTGGGATCCAACGGCAGCACGAATAATTCCCCGTTTTGAATTACGGATAAAGTTCAGGATGGTCGTCTTTTCTTCGCAATCCGGAATCTCAGTTTCTACTTTGATGCAAGCGTCAGAACGGTTCAAGCCACTTTGATAAATGATATGGTAAATCGCTTTGATGGTGTCAATTTGTTCCATCGTAAAGCCACGACGACGAAGACCAACAATGTTGATTCCCACATATGACAAAGGACGGTGACCTGCCAATGCGTACGGGGGAACATCTTTTGAAACCATAGAACCGCCACCAATCATCGCGTGAACACCAATGCGTGAAAATTGGTGAACTGCAGAAGCTCCGCCAATGATAGCATGCGCATCCACTTCCGTTTCACCAGCAAGTCCCACATAACTGGTCAAAATTACGTTATCGTGAACCACACAATCGTGTGCCACGTGCGCATAAGACATCACCAAACAGTTGTTTCCAACTACGGTCTTCGCCTTACCACTGGCCGCTGTTCCCCGGTTGATGGTTGCACATTCCCGCACCGTCGTGTTGTCTCCGATTTCAACGTAAGAAACCTCTCCGGCATATTTTAAGTCTTGAGGAATCGCCCCAATGACAGCACCCGGGAAAATTTTGCAATTCTTTCCAATCTTCACATAGTCCAAAATCGTAACATTGGGTCCAATCCAGGTACCCTCACCGATCTCTACGTTCTCGGCAATGAAAGAGAACGGTCCGATTTCAACACCTTCTCCGATCTTAGCATTCGGATGTACCGCCAAGTAATTCATATCTAATTCTTTTAGCTATATCTGTATTAATTTTATGGCCAGACTTCACTGCCCGCACATGCGCCCGGAAGCGACAGCCGACCAGCGAGAAGTCCCCCATGATATCCATCAATTTATGACGCACACATTCGTTGGGGAAACGAAGTGTCACGTTGTCCAAGTAGCCTGCAGGCGTGCGAGTCAAGTGCTGCACGTTGAACAAATCGGCCATCCGGTCCAGTTCTTCTTGGGGAACCGGTTTTTCAACAATCACCAGTGCATTTTCCACATCTCCCCCTTTGATCAAACCATTCTTTGCCAAAAATTCCAATTCATGGAAGAAGACAAAGGTTCGACAAGGAGCAAACTCCGTAGCAAAATCATCCCCCATCTTGAAGGAAGCGTGCTGTACGCCTAAAACCTCCGAGTTGTAGTCAACGGTCAACTCAATGGAAAACTCATCAGCCGGTGTAATTTCCAACTCCGCACCGGACTGTTCATCCCGAACGAAGATGGGTTTTTCCAATGTGTACCAACGACGAGGCGCTGACTGTTCTTCCAATCCATCCGGAAGAATTGCTTGAATGTAAGGAGCAGAACTGCCATCTAGAATCGGAACCTCCAAGTTATCCAAGGCAATGACAGCATTATCAACGCCTAAACCTGAAAAAGTTGCCAAGATGTGTTCTATCGTAGAAACACGGATCTCGCCTTTTTCAAGCGTAGTTCCGCGTTGTGTTTGTGTCACATAATCAGCAACCGCCTCAATATAAGCATCCGGACCCAAATCCGTTCTCAGAAAACGAATACCAGTATTTTCGGGTGCCGGCAACAAGGACATTTTTACTTGTCGG
The DNA here is from genome assembly GCA_017546605.1 of Bacteroidales bacterium. Lineage (GTDB taxonomy): Bacteria > Bacteroidota > Bacteroidia > Bacteroidales > UBA932 > JAGCJX01. The sequence continues at coordinate 37,784 of JAFYSH010000029.1, forward strand.
CCTGAATGCAAACCTTTTCCTTCAAAATCATACCTCCTACGTAAGGTCTTTTGAAACTCCTGCATAAATAATATTGAGTGCTTTTGCGTTTATGAATCAAAACGCAAATATATGTATTTTACTGATTCTTTCCTAAATTTTTAAAAATAGCATAGCTTCGCATATAATTGTGCAAATCAAGGGCAGGCGATCCCATCAAGGCCGTATCCGGCTTTCGCACGTTGCCAATTACGCCTGTTTTGGCCCCCAGACTGGTCCGATCCGCTACCGTTAGGTGACCCGCAACCCCCACTTGTCCTCCAAAAATACAGTTTTTGCCAATTTTGGTAGAACCCGCAATTCCACTTTGAGCCGCAATCACCGTATTGCTACCAATGACCACATTGTGTGCAATCTGAATGAGATTGTCCAATTTTACACCGGATTCAACCACGGTCTCACCCATCGTTGCGCGATCCACCACGGTATTGGCCCCAATCTCACAGTCATCTCCAATCACAACAATACCTGTTTGTGGAATCTTCTTATAGGTACCATCCTCGGTCGGTGCAAAACCAAATCCATCGGAGCCAATCACCGCATTGGCATGAATAATCACATTGTTGCCAATTTTACAATCTGCGTAGATTTTTACACCCGGATACAAAATACAATTTTCGCCAATTTGGACGCGATCCCCCACATAGCAAGAGGGATGGATCTGTGTATTCTTTCCAACACGAGCCTTCCTTCCTACCCACGCATATTCTCCGATGTAACAACCTTTTCCAATTCGGGCAAACCAGCTTACAGAATTCCGACGAAAACGCCATCCACGACGTTGGGATGACTTCATGGCATTCAACAGTCCCAACAAAGAAGCAACTGCCTCATAAGCATTATCTACCCGGATCAGGGTTGCTGAAATCGGCTCTCTGAGTTCATAATCCTTGTTCAGAAGAATCACACTTGCCCGGCACGTGTACAGGTAATTTTCATACTTCGGATTGGCATAAAAGCAGATGTTTCCAGGTTTGCCCTGTTCAATCTTCGCTACTGAGCGAACTTTTTCTTGAGGATTGCCAACCACAATTCCTCCTACGTGATTTGCAATGGTTTGTGCTGTGAGTTCCATATCGTGTGTATTCTCAAAATTCGGACCACCTTCCGATGGCAAAATAATTCGCAAAGAAAAGATTTTTTTTTGAAATCCTGCACATTCTTACTAACTTTGCGGCAGAGTATGGATTGAGGGGATGACCAATTCGAATTGGTCACCCCCTTGTCATATGTAAACATCGGAATAATTATGATTGCAAAAGAAACCATTGAAGAAATTCTTGCTCCCTACTTGGAGGAAAACCAATTGATCCTGACCGCTGTAAAAACCAACAAAGCGAACAACCTCAAAATCTTTTTTGATGCGCCGGGCCGGGATGTAACCATTGATGACTGTGTCGCATTGAGCCGTTTTCTGGAAAGCCATTTGGATCGGGACAAAGAGGATTTTTCATTGATGGTCAGCTCTTCCGGTAAATAATTGAATATAATAACTATTTAACAGATATCAGAGCAATGGAAGTAAACTTGGTTAGCACATTCTCCGAATTCAAGGAATTGAAGAATATTGACCGTCCCACAATGATTGGTGTTTTGGAAGAAGTTTTCCGCAATCAGTTGGCCAAAATGTATGGCACAGCTGATAATTTTGACATCATCATCAACCTGGACAAAGGAGACTTTGAAATTTGGAGAAACCGCACCGTAGTAGAGGAAGTGGAAGACCCCAACTTGGAAATTTCAATTGATGAAGTTTCTAAGATCGATGACAGTTATGAAGTCGGTGAAGAATACACCGAGGAATTTAAGTTGGCAGAATTCGGCCGCCGGGGCATCCTGAACTTGCGTCAGAATCTCTCGGGCCGCATCATGGACATTGAAAAGGCCAACTTGTATAAGAAATACCACGATCGCTTGGGCGAAATCTTAGTGGGTGAAGTTTACCAGGCTTGGAAACGCGAAGTCTTGATCATGGACGAAGACGGCAACGAATTGGTATTGCCTAAGAGCGAACAAATTCCGTCGGATTTCTTCCGCAAAGGCGACACCATCAAAGCGGTTATCCAAAATGTGGAAATGCACAACAATACGCCGGTTATCACCTTGTCCAGAACCTCTCCTTTGTTCCTGGAACGTCTTTTTGAACAAGAAGTTCCTGAAATTTTCGATGGTTTGATCACCATCAAGAAAGTGGTTCGTATTCCGGGTGAACGCGCCAAAGTTGCCGTAGAATCCTACGACGACCGCATTGATCCCGTAGGAGCTTGCGTGGGTGTTAAAGGTGCACGTATCCACGGCATCGTTCGGGAATTGCGCAACGAAAACATCGACGTCATCAACTGGACATCCAACATCCAACTCATCATTCAACGTGCATTGAGTCCGGCAAAGATCAGCTCCATCAAAATCAATGAAGAGCAAAAGAGCATCTACGTATCCCTCAAACCGAGCGAAGTTTCACAAGCCATCGGTAAGGGTGGTACGAACATCAAACTGGCCGGTATGTTGGTAGGCTATCAAATCGAAGTCTTCCGCGAAACTGAGGAAGACGAAGAAGACGTTATGTTGATTGAATTCAACGACGAAATCGACCAATGGATCATTGACGCACTGCGAGGCATCGGCTGTGACACCGCGAAGAGCGTGTTGGCGTTGTCCGTATCTGAAATCGTTCGTCGGGCCGATCTTGAAGAAGAAACCGTTACCGAAGTGCAAAACATACTTCGTTCAGAGTTTGAAGATTAATTAAGAATAGGAGGACGACTATGGCAGGACAAGAGAGCATTAGAATTAACAAAGTACTGAAAGAATTCAACATCGGGTTAAACAGCCTGGTTGAATTTTTGAACAAGAAAGGGTTTGAAATCGAAAACAGTCCCGTTGCTAAGATCACTCCCGAAGCTTACGAACTGGTTCAAAAGGAGTTCGGCAAAGACCAACGCCTGAAGGATCAGTCTCGTAACATCACTCGTTCCATGAAAGAGGTGGCTGAGCACGTAAAACGGAAAAAAGCCGAGGAAGAACAAGACAAGCAAGATGAGGAAGTTCGGGTAAAAACCACCATGGTGGACAACCATCAGCGCATTGGCATTAAAGTTCTGGGCACCATCGATTTGGACAAGAAGCCTGCAGCGGCCGATGCCAAAGTCGAACCCAAAGTGGAATCACAACCGGCTCCGCAACCGGAACCTGTGGTGGTCGCAGAACCGGCCCGCCCTGTTCAAGAACCGGTAGAAGTAAAACCGGTAGAAGTAAAAGCAGAAGTCAAAGAGCAAGCACCCAAAGTGGTGGATCAACCGGAAAGCAAACCAATCCAAGAGCCGAAAGTACAACCGAAGGTAGAAAGCAAGCCTGAGGTAAAGGTGGCTCCCAAAGCGGCTCAAGAACCGAAAGTCGAAAACAAACCGGCTGCACAAAACAAAGAACAAACCACGCTGAAGGATCTGATCAAATTGGATGAGCACGAATGGAATCGCAGCAATGCGGAACACATGGAAACGAAGAAAGTCGTCTTGAGTGCTCCCGTCATTTTGGACAAGATCGAACTGCCGACTACAGCGAAGAAAACTTCTGATCCGAAGAACAAAGGAAAGCGAGAACGCATCAAAGGACATCGAGAAAAGGTCGATGTAACCCGCGAGGGTAACAACAATGCGTCCAACAACGCTCAAAAGAATAACAACAAGGGTAATAACAACGCTCCCAGCCGTCCGAACGCTCCTAAAAACGACAACACCGGCAACAACAAGAAAAAGAAAAACCGGGAAGTCTTCAAGCCAATCAAGACGGAGATTGATGAGGATCAAATCCAAAAACAAATCAAAGAGACGTATGCCCGTATGACCGAAGGTCGCGGTAAGACCAAGGGTTCTAAACACCGCCGCGAAAAACGGGAACTAGCTTCTATGAAAATGCACGAGGAAATGGAGTTGCAAGAATTGAGCAACAACATCCTCAAGGTAACCGAATTCGTAACAGTCAACGAGTTGGCCATTATGATGGGCAACACCCCGGTTACCAAAGTAATTGAAGCTTGTATGAACCTCGGTCTGATGGTATCCATCAACCAACGTCTGGATGCAGAAGCGTTGGTATTGGTTGCTGAAGAATTCGGCTACGAAATTGAGTTCGTAACTGCAGAAATCAAGGAAGCCATCCAAGAAGAAGAAGATCAAGAAGCAGACTTGGTAGAAAGACCTCCGATCGTAACCGTGATGGGTCACGTTGACCACGGTAAAACCTCCTTGTTGGACAACATCCGTCAAACCAACGTGATTGCAGGTGAAGCCGGTGGTATCACCCAACACATTGGAGCCTACAACGTAAAACTCCCCAATGGACGCCGCATCACCTTCTTGGATACCCCGGGTCACGAAGCCTTTACAGCCATGCGTGCTCGTGGTGCTAAGATTACCGACTTGGTTATTATCATCGTGGCTGCGGATGACGCCATTATGCCCCAAACCGTAGAAGCTATCAACCACGCCCAAGCAGCGGGTGTGCCTATGATCTTCGCCATCAACAAGATTGATAAGGCTGGCGCAAACCCGGAACGTATTCGGGAACAATTGGCCAACATGAACATCCTCGTTGAAGACTGGGGTGGCAAATACCAATGCCAAGAAATTTCTGCCAAGAATGGCATCAACGTTGATTTGCTCCTGGAAAAGGTATTGTTGGAAGCCGACTTGTTGGAATTGAAAGCCAACCCCAACAAACGTGCAAAAGGCTCCATCATCGAATCCTCCCTGGACAAGGGCCGCGGTTATTTGGCAACCATCATGGTACAAGCCGGCACACTACACGTTGGCGATGTTATGCTATGCGGTAGCTACACAGGTAAGGTCAAAGCCATGTTCAACGAACGGGGCCAAAAGATTACCGAAGCGGGTCCTTCTACCCCGGTATCTGTACTCGGTTTGAACGGAGCTCCCACAGCAGGTGAAACCTTCAATGTAATGGATGACGAAAAAGAAGCCAAAGATTTGGCCAACAAACGGGAACAATTGCTACGTATCCAAGGCTTGCGTACCCAAAAGCACATTACCTTGGAAGAAATCGGACGTCGTATTGCCATCGGAAACTTCCAGGAGTTGAACATCATTGTCAAAGGGGACGTGGACGGATCCATCGAAGCTTTGTCCGACTCTTTGATCAAGTTATCAACCGAAGAAATCCACGTCAATGTAATCCACAAAGCCGTGGGTGCAATTTCCGAATCCGACGTATTGTTGGCGGTAGCCTCCAATGCCATCATCATTGGCTTCCAGGTACGTCCTTCGGCCAACGCGCGTAAGCTGGCTGACAAGGAAGAAATCGAAATCCGGATGTACTCGGTCATCTACGATGCAATCAACGAAGTCAAGAGCGGTATTGAAGGTATGTTAGCTCCGGAAGAAAAAGAAGAAGTTACCGCAACTGCAGAAGTTCGCGAAACCTTCAAGATCTCCAAAGTGGGTACCATTGCCGGCTGTATGGTGAAAGAAGGCAAGTTGATCCGTGCTGCGAAGGTTCGCGTCATCCGCGATGGCATTGTAATCTACACCGGTGAATTGGGATCCTTGAAACGCTTCAAAGACGACGTGAAAGAAGTTCAAAGTGGATACGATTGCGGTTTGAACGTTGCCGGATACAACGACATCAAAGTGGGAGACGTCATCGAAGCCTTCCAAATTGTTCAAATCAAACGAACCTTGTAATTAATTCCCGATCCGTCGGGTCGCTAATCGCCGCAGGTACTTGTATCTGCGGCGATCGTCGTATAAGATACCACAGATGTAGCGCATCAGCACCAAAGAGAGGAAGGTAATCAGGATAATCCCTTCACAAATGAGTTGTTGGGTAATTCCCCCGCTGGCCGCAATGATTTCAGCATCCTCCTCCAACAATTCCTGCAAATTCATCCGCAGGGTAGCGATACGTTGGTCCGACCATTTTTTGACGACAACAGCCTCGTGCCAATAGACAATCCCTCCATTGGAACGGCTCAATGAAATCAGGGTCTTGTAATCCGAAAACAGAAAATGATCCGAAGGAATTCCATAGCGAATCGACAGTTCTTCTGCCTGCTGCTGGGTACCCGCTAATAAAACATAGAGATCGCCCCCCTTCTGCAATACATCCTTTCGCAAGGCCACAAGCTTTTCCCAATAACCCACACCTTTACTTTGGGGTCGATAGAGCACTGCCGTAAAGAGCACATCGTTTTCCGAGAGCAGTGCCTTCGCCTGATAATTTCCCCAACGGTCGGTCAATGGAAAATCAAACAAAGGTCGAGCAGTTCCCAACTGCCGGGTCTGACTATCCACAAAGGTCCAGGTTGAATCCGGAAGCTGGTCTAAAGCAAATTCCTGCTGCTGTCCATCCTTTTCGTACACAAATACCGTTTGGTAAGTGGGTTGGTGCTGCCGGGCTGCTTCCATACGTTCCAGCACCGATGTTCCCGGTCTGAAAACACCATAATCCACCCAAGAAGTCCAAATCAGAGCAGCGATGGAAACGGTCAAGGCCAGTAGGAGATAAAATCCCAAGAAAGACCATTCTGCCACGGCCGGTGCCAAGATACGATAGCGTTTCCTGTGTAAAAATATCACAAAAGCCGCCAACAAAAGGACTACGTTTTTCCAGAAAGTCTGCGCATTGGCTAAGGTAAAAGCTTCCCCAAAACAGCCACAATCGGGTATGGGATCGAAAATATACAAGACCAAAGACAAGCCCGTAAAGAAAAGCATCAGTATAAAAACCACAGAAGCCATCCGGCGCAGCTGAATGCCCGTAAGCACCGAAATACCCAACAGCAGTTCCAAGACCGAAAGCCCCACACCTACTGGAATGGAAATGACTGACAAAAAGCCCAGGTGGGCGGCATTAAAATAAGCGGAAACGATGAGCCCGGTTCCCATCGGGTCCAGAATTTTCAACCATCCGGAAACCAGAAATACAAGCCCGAACAAAATGCGGGCAAAAAAACGCAAAACTCTCATACCCTTAGAGCGACTCCAAACGAGCCTTTATTTTGCTGAAGATACGCTCGGGATCAAGCATAGCGCCCGTATCGTCTGAACAATCAATGCGTTCAAAAGAATCATCCCGCTCGCATTGATCAAGATAGACCTGACGCACCCGTTGCTGAAAACGAATATCGGCCTCATGAATGTCGGCCTTTCCTTGGAGGTAAGCCCGATCGTCCCCTTCGCGGTTTTCTTTCAACTTTTGGTCCACAAAACTCAAAGGTACATCCAAGAAAAGATTCAAATCCGGTTTCGGAATCTGAAAGACCTCATACTCGGTTTTCAAAATCCAGTCCCGCAAGGTCTCAACTTCTGAATCCGGCAACTTAGCACACTGGAAGGCCACATTGGAATAAACATAGCGGTCCAACAGTACCACTTGACCATCCTGCATGGCAGCACGCATTTTTCCAGCAGCTTCTCGTCGGTCTTCCGCGAACAACAGCGCAACCAACATCGGATGCACAGACTCAATCGGGCCCAAATCTCCACGCAAGAAACGGGCAATCAAGTCGCCAAATACCGGTGCATCAAAGCGAGGAAAATGGAGGTAATAAACAGACTTTCCCTGTGTCTGCAGGTAGTCGGATATTTTTTTTACTTGGGTCGATTTACCTGCACCGTCAAGACCTTCCAAAACAATCAGCATACCGAAAGATTTTAATTATATTTGCATTTTATAAGTGTATGGGCAAAGATACAAAATTGTCAATGGAAAACAGCGTAAAAATCATGGGAATCATCAACCTCAATGAGGATTCCTATTTTGCGGCCAGCCGGGTACCAGACCCTGCCGCTGCCCTTGCCCGGATTGAAAAACAACTGGAAGATGGCGCTGACATCATTGACCTGGGAGCCTGCTCTACCCGCCCCGGATCCATTCCGATCGACGAAAAAACAGAATGGCAACGACTGAAACCCTTGCTGATACAACTCCGTGATCGTTTCCCCAACACCTGTTTTTCCATAGACACGTTCCGAAGCGGCATTGTTGAACGATGTTTTGACACCATCGGCCCGTTTTGGATCAATGACATTTCGGCTGGAGAAGACGACTCCAAAATGCTTTCTTTGGCTGGACGGCTGGAATTGCCGTTTGTTGCCATGCACAAACGGGGCAATCCCTCCACGATGCAGGGACTTTGCCACTACCAGGACCTGCTGGGAGAGTTGATCCATTATTTTCAAGAATTTGACATCAAGAGCCAATACACCGGCATTGCCCATTGGGTGCTGGATCCAGGATTTGGATTTGCCAAAACCACTGAACAGAACCTCGAACTGCTTCACAGACTCGACGAATTGCAGGTACTACAGCGCGAAATTCTAGTGGGCATCTCTCGAAAAAGTTTCATCTACAAACCTCTCGGTCTGCAGCCGGAAGATGTGTTGGAACAGACTAGCGCCTATCACCAAATTGCGCTACAGAAAGGAGCCAACATCCTGCGAGTGCACGATGTTGCGCCGGCCAAAGCCCTGCTAAACAAGAAGAATATTGACAATTAAAATAATAACCCTATGTTAACTGCTATTTCTCCCATTGACGGTAGATACCGCAAACAAGTCCAAGAATTGGCTGAGTATTATTCTGAATACGCGCTGATCCGTTATCGCGTACGCATCGAAATTGAATATTTCATCGCACTCTGCGAATTGCCTCTACCCCAATTGGCAGACTTCGACCACAAAAATTTCGAGGTCCTGCGAGACATCTACCGCAATATGACCGAAGAAGATGCACAAGCTGTAAAAGATATTGAAAAGACAACCAACCACGATGTAAAGGCGGTTGAATACTTTATCAAAAACCGTTTTGATGCCTTGAACATCGATGCCAAATACAAGGAGTTTGTACACTTTGGTCTAACATCACAAGACATCAACAACACCTCCGTGCCGTTGTCCCTTCTGGAAGGTATTCAAGACGTTTACTTACCCAACCTCTACGAGGTCATCAACCGATTGGGCAACATGGTGGAAGAGTGGAAAGAAATCCCGATGCTGGCTCATACGCACGGACAACCGGCTTCTCCTACCCGATTGGGCAAAGAGTTTGAAGTGTTCCGTACACGCATCAACGTTCAATTGAAACAATTGATGGCGGTTCCCTATTCTGCAAAATTCGGAGGAGCAACCGGCAACTTGAATGCCCACACCGTAGCCTACCCGGAATACGACTGGCAAGCATTTGCCAATCAATTTGTAGAAGAACGCTTGGGTCTGCACCGCTCTTGCCCCACCACCCAAATTGAGCACTACGACAACTTGGCGGCTTTGTTTGATGCCATCAAGCGCATCAACACCATTCTGATCGACTTGTGCCGCGACATTTGGACCTACATCTCCATGGAATACTTCCGCCAAAAAGTAAAAGCTGGCGAGGTGGGTTCATCAGCAATGCCCCACAAAGTCAATCCCATCGATTTTGAAAATGCAGAAGGTAACTTAGGTATTTCCAGCGCTTTGTGCGAGCACTTGGCTGCCAAACTTCCCGTATCCCGGTTGCAACGAGACCTAACCGACTCAACCGTGCTGCGGAATGTAGGTATGCCTTTGGCCCACAGCATCATTGCCTTCCGCTCCATTGCCAAAGGTTTGGATAAACTCATTCTGAACCAACCGGCCTTGGAAAAGGACTTGGAAGATAACTGGGCAGTGGTTGCAGAAGGTATCCAAACCATCCTGCGCCGTGAAGCCTATCCGAATCCTTACGAAACCCTCAAGGCATTGACCCGCACCGGTGGTCACATTTCTCCGGAATCGATCCGGGAATTTGTAGAAAGTCTGGATCTTCCGGAAACCGTGAAAGACGAATTGCGTAACATTACCCCGCACAATTACACAGGCCGCTAATCCGACAAACTCATGAAACGAATCATGTCCTTATTGGCCTTTTTGCTAATGAGTTGGGTAAACCTTTCCCAACTCCAGGCCAACACCTTGCCGTATGAAAAACTGTTCACCAACGACCGTTTGCGGATCGACCTAATTTTCTGCGGAAATGCCCAACAAGAAGATGTTTACTTGGCCGGATACCAGCACGAAAGTATATGGAGTGGTCCTAAAACCGGACTGGTAGAGCCTTATGGCTACGGCAACTACGTGTACGAACTCTACCTTGGAGAAACCTGTGTATTCTCCAAAGGATTCAACTCGCTGTTTCAAGAATGGACAACAACAGCCGAGGCCCAAACTGTGGACAAAGCTATGACGACCTCGCTTTGGATTCCCTACCCCAAAACGGAATTACGCCTGGTGGTTTACCGCAGAAGCAGTCAGGATGGTCTTTTGTACAGCCTTTTTGAAACCACCATTGATCCGAACTCCAAACTCATCCGACACGGAGCCCAACAAAACTGGCCCATCTACACGGTGCAGGAAAAGGGAGACCCGGAAAACCATGTGGATCTTGTATTTGTTGCAGAAGGTTACAGCAAAGATGATATGGAGAAATTCCGCGCTGACTGCCACCGGTTTGCAGAAAACCTCTTTGCAATGGCTCCTTATGACCAACACCGGGACGATTTTAATATTTGGGCCGTAGAAGCTGTCTCAGAAGAAAGTGGGACAGACCTTCCCCACCAAGATATATGGAAACAAACCGTACTGAACACTCACTTTTACACCTTCTACTCCGACCGCTACCTGACTGTTCCGGACCAAACACTGGCAGCATCCTTGGCCGCAAATGTTCCTTGCGATGCCCTGTATGTCATCGTTAACACCGATATCTACGGAGGTGGTGGCATTTACAACTATTACGGACTAAGTATGTCGGATGGCAAATACAGCGCAGAAGTGTTTGTACACGAATTTGGCCATAGCTTTGCCAACTTGGGTGATGAATACTACGACAATTCGGTTACCTACGAAGAATTCTTCAACGCTCGCATTGAACCGCACGTTCCCAACCTTACTTCACTGGTCAACTTTGAAAGTAAATGGAAGGACATGCTGCCGGAAAATTGCCCGGTTCCCACACCACAAGTCCCTGAAAACGAAGGAAAACTGGGCGTTTATGAAGGAGGCGGCTATATGGCTCGCGGCCTGTACCGTCCGTGGATGGATTGCCGAATGAAAACCAACCGTGCCCCGGCCTACTGTCCGGTCTGCCAACGGGCCATTGTTCGGATGATTGAACATTATACCCGATAAACTTCAATGAGATCCTATTGCTACTACCTCTTTGACATTGACCGCACACTCTGGGACTTTGACCGGAATGCAGATGCTGCCCTACGTCGGATAGTCGCCTCGCATCCCAAGTTGAGGAGCGTAGCCAACCAACCGGATCATTTCATTGCCACCTACGAAGCGAACAATCATCGTTTGTGGGAGGAATACGAAGCTGAACGTTTGACCAAGGAGGACCTGCGTTGGCGTCGCTTTCACGACACCTTGCTGGAATTGGGCATTTCAGACGAAGCACTTGGCCGGGAATTGGGCGAAACCTACCTGAGCGAAATGGTTATGGGTACGGATTTGATGCCTTATTCCCGGGAAGTTCTGGAAAGCATCCGTCAAAAAGGAGGTAAGATTGGTGCCATCACGAATGGGTTCAAGGAAGTACAACATCAAAAACTCGAACGTTCTGGCATCCTGCAATATTTTGAAACCTTGGTCATTTCAGAAGAAGTAGGCTACCTAAAACCGCATCCCGAAATCTTCCGGATCGCATTGGAAAAGCTATCAGGCATCTCGGCTCAAACCGAGCCCGAACGCTGGGAGGCTGCCAAAAAGGCCACTTTAATGGTGGGTGATGATGCCCGCAATGACATCGAGGGTGCGTGCCTTTTCGGGATTGATCAATACTTTGCAAAAAAAAATGCCGCAACTTACGGCATCGAAGCAACCTATCAGGCAGACGATCTGCGTCTATTACTGGACTAATCTTCGTCTACCACCAAATAGACCACCTCATCCGGCTCCTGAAAGAAGTAGTTCTCTCTTGCCAGACGCTCAATGGAATCCCGATTTTCGGTCAACTCCTCCAAGCGGCGATCCAAGCGAAAAATCTCTTGATCGTACCATTCAATCAACTGACGCTGCTGCCGAAGCTCCCAATGTTTCCGGAGCAAACGGACCAGTCCATTGTCACTTAAAAAGAACAACAGAGACAGGAAGACCAAGGTCGCCAAGGAATACTTATTGGTCAGTATCCGAAACCATCGGCTCTGCGCACGTTTGTCGTTGAATTTTTGTTTCAGTTTCAAGAAATTACCCTCCTTATTTAAAACAAAGGTATCCCATTTTAGTAAACTAAACAATATTTTCACTACTTTTACTCGTTATTGTCACTACCTTGTATGAAAAACAACGTCCAAATTTCTTATCAGCCCAACTTAAAAGAAACCTTTCTGCTCACCCTCGTCCTTTTACTGGGAGGAGGAATGCTGCAGGGCATCATAGTCGGAGTTTCCCAACTATTGGGCTGGGGTGGAGACTTTCTACAAAAAGTAATCGGTTACCTACTCTTGTTTGTCCCGGTTATTCTTTTCTTATATCGCCGTACAGGCCGATGGCTGCCGTTCTGGCCGAGTTTGCAAAGCCTACCTCGCTATTGGCAACTTTACCCGGTACTGCTGCTATTGATTCCCACCATCAATGTGCTACTGGAAATTCCGTTAGCCTGGTTTCCGATGCCGGACTGGTACATCCGTCTGATGGAGAATTTATCAGGTGGACCGCTTTGGATCACCTTGCTGAGCGTTGCCGTCTTAGCCCCCCTACTGGAAGAATACTTTTGCCGAGGCGTGATTATGCGAGGACTATTGTCCCACACCCGCCCTGCACAAGCCATTCTCTGGTCCTCATTTGTATTTGCCATCATCCATTTGAATCTTTGGCAAGCCATTCCTGCATTTGCCATGGGCGCCGTTTTCGGATGGGTTTACTACCGTACCGGCAGCCTTTGGACCACCATTTTCCTGCATGCAGTCAACAATGCGCTTTCCATCCTGGTTTCTCACAACTTTCCAGAGCTAAGTCCAGAAGGACGGCTAACCGACTTAATACCCGTCACCCCCTGGATCCAATATGGAGTCTGTGCCCTGCTGTTGGTAGCCAGCCTTTATTTTATTCATCGATATACGAAAACAACCATTCATCATGAAATCTAATACCAAACACCTTTACCCTTTGAAATTTGTTCCGGTTTCTGCCCAACGTCCTTGGGGGAATCACCGTTTGGCAACCCAATGGAACAAACCCTTTGACCCGAATGAGACCTTGGGAGAAAGCTGGGAAATTTCCGGATTTGAAGACGACAGCAGCCTGGTTGCAGAAGGCTACCTGGCAGAAAATGCGTTGTACGATATTATTGAGACCTACATGGGTGACATTGTTGGCGACGAATTGTACAAATGCTTTGGCAACGAGTTCCCCCTCCTGATCAAATTGCTGGACGTACAAGACAAGCTTTCCTTACAAGTACACCCCGATGATGAAACCGCGTTTGACCGCCACAACTGCTACGGAAAAAGCGAGGCCTGGTACATCCTCCATGCAGAACCGGATGCAAAAATATACATGGGATTCAACCGCGACATGGATCCAAACGATTTCTACACCCGTTGCAAAGAAGGCCGCGTGATGGATGTATTGAATGTGGTTACCCCGAAAGCTGGCGACTTCTTTTTTATTGAAGCGGGCACAGTTCACTCAGCAGAAGGCGGCATTGTCATTGCAGAAGTACAACAATTGTCCGATGTTACCTACCGACTCTTCGACTGGGGCCGAGAATTCAACCCCGAAACACGTCGGGAAACACACCTGGATATCGCTTTTGACTGCATCAACTACAAAAAATACGATCCGGAACAAGCCTTTGTACCGGCTGAACATACCGCTCCGCTACTTACCCAAAACCGGTATTTCACCATCAACAAACTGGATCTGACAAACAGTTTCCACATCTATACGGACCAATACCAAAGCTTCATCCTCTATTTTGTAGCAAAAGGAGAAGCTTGTATCACTCCTTCCAAATCCCAAGGCGAAAGCACCTACCAAATCCGCCAAGGCGAATGGATTTTGGTACCCGCTGCCTACCCGGATTTCATCCTTTCCCAAACGGTACCGGGCACCCAAGTACTGGAAGTATATATCCGACTGGAAGAAGAAAAAGACAGTTACCTCCCTGATGGAAACGAGAATTGATAAATACTTGTGGGCCATCCGCGTGTTCAAGACCCGTTCAGAAGCTGCGGATGCCTGCAAAAGTGGTAAGGTAAAAGTCAACCAGGCAGAGGCCAAACCCTCGCGCGATGTCAAAGAAAATGACTTGATTACGGTGCGTAAGGGAAGTGTATTTTTCACCTACCGGGTCATCGTACCCATTGACAAACGGGTTGGAGCAGCCTTAGTCCCTCAATATGCTGAAGACCTGACACCGGAGCAGGAACGCGAAAAGCTGAATGCTCCGTTTGAAACCATCTTCATGCGACGAGACCGAGGAACTGGCCGTCCCACAAAAAAAGAACGCCGGACATTGGACCGGCTGTTGGAAAACTTCGATTAAATGTTTTACCTCAATTAACGATTGCATTGGCTCATTGCGCGATCGATACCAATCGTTGCCACCGCTTTAACCGCCTCAATTGCCTTTTTACAAATCTCGGGCAATTCGGCGGTTTCTTCATCCGTCCATTTACCCAAAACAAAGTCAACTTGAGAGCCAAATCCGACGTGACTGCCGATGCCCAAGCGCATTCTCGGATAAGCCTCTGTTCCAAGGCACTCTGCAATATTGGCCAGTCCATTGTGTCCCCCATCGCTTCCCTTCTTGCGAATGCGAAGTGCTCCAAATGGCAGGGCCATATCATCAACAATCACCAGAACATTTTCCAAAGGAATTTTCAAGGCGTTCATCCAGTAGTTCACAGCCTTGCCACTTAAGTTCATATAAGTAGAGGGCTTAAGCAAATGAAACGTCCGTCCTTTGAAGCGCAACTCAGCCATACTTCCATAGCGACCGGATTCAAAAACAATGTTGGATGCCTGAGCCCAGGCATCCAACACCGAGAATCCAATATTGTGTCGCGTATGAACGTACTCGACGCCGATGTTTCCCAATCCAACGATCAAATAATTCATACTTGTGACGCAACGTTATGACTATTTCTTCGCAGCAGCGGCAGCGGCAGCAGCAGCACCCAATGCAGCACGAGTCATCTTCACTGCACAAACAACCGTTCCTTTCGGAGAAACGATTTGAATACCGTCGTAAGACAAATCACCAGCAGAAATTTGTTTACCCAGTTTCAATTCGGTAATATCAACCGGCAAGGTATCAGGAAGGTTTTCCAAAGCACCGCAAACGCGAAGTTTACGAGCAGAAACCATCAATTTACCCCCTTGTTTAACACCTTCTGAGTTTCCAAAGATATCAACCGGAATATCAATGGTTACCGGACGACCAGGAATTACGGCCAAGAAGTCTACGTGCATAGCTTCGTCGGTTACCGGGTGGTATTGAATTTGGTGGAAGGTTGATTTGTAAGATGCACCGTTGATTTCCAAGTTGATGATGTAACTTGCCGGAGTGTGGGTAATGTTTTTCAATTCTTTGGCTTCAACTGCAAACATTACGTTTTCAACACCTTGACCGTAGAAGATGCAAGGAACTTTACCTTCGTTGCGAAGATTTTTGATATCCGATTTTCTGTTTGTGGTACGGATCTCACCCTTCAGTGTAATTTCTTTCATGATAAAAAGATTAAAAATGTGTTACTCAGTCCGGTCTTTCCGGACCCCATTGCACCAAAAACCGTAGTTTTTAAGCGGGCGCAAAGATAATCAAATATCTTATACTGAAAAAATAAATCTAGCGATTCACTCAATCCACCATTTCCACGACCCCGTTCCATGCCAAGGTGGGGTAGAAATCAATCAGATAAGCCTCACTGGATGACGGAATGTAAGTTGTCAGGCCACAGTGCGTATTGATTCGGAAACCAGCATATCCACCCAGGAATTCAGGAGTAGCAGCTTGGTACAAGACAACCCGGGACAATGCCTGTTCAAAATCAGCACGTTCCTGAGGGGTTGCCAACTGATGAATAAAATCCGCCAGATCATAAAAATAATTCCGATTGTTACGGTTGAAACCCTGTACATTGGAACGGTCAAAATCCAACAATTCTTCTCTGTGTGCAGCATAAATATCCCGCACCACCATTGCCAAAGACTCCAATGCTGAAGTCCGCGTCAAGCTGATGGTTGCCGACCGATAGTAGTCATCCTTGTTATCGTAATAGTCAAAATAGATTTTTGCAACCTCTTCCAATTGAGCCTTATCACCGGACAACAGCGGACGGATGTAATCCCGATACGGAAATCCCTGTGCCAGGATCTCTGCGGAGGAGGCCAGCACAAAATCTGCTTTGTTTCGGAGTTCATAAACTACTTCAACACCACTCATCAGGCAAGCATCAAAAATGATATAATCATAATGAACCGGCAATGCCGCTTCCAATGCCTGAATATCCATCTCGATGTCGGAATCCGGACCAACTGCCTTTACATAAGCCTGCATCGGATCGTCCTCCAGTCGGGGAATCAGCGACGACTGCGCATACGCACCCGACTCATAGGAATTCGGATTGTTATAATAACCTTGCGGTAACCAACCGGAACCATGCGACCAGACCACAAGACCATACTCATCGGCCGGATAGGCTTCAGCTGCTTCCAAAAGTACCTGCTTCATCACCGTTGGATCCAAGGACTGGTGCGCGGGATACTCCTTCACCTGCTCCACGGTCACCTGATTCTTGTTGTTTTTATAAAGTCGGTACAGTTTGGGCAACTCCTTAGCCGTATGAAAATAGACCAAGAGCACATCCCCTTCTCCCGGATTGCAGAATCCGGGAACATAACCTTGTTGAAGTTCGGATAAGTTCTGATAGGCATAGGAGGAAAGGTTACTATTTCCAGCCATATAGATCAGCAAACTTTGACGGTGCGGAACCCCGTCATCAGAAGAACAACCAGCTGCCAGGAACACCCCAACAAACGCAGCTGCTATCACTATGGAAAAAAATCTCAAATATTTCAATTTCGCATTCATTGTATCCGGCAAATTTGCATAAAATAACTTACATTTGCCAAATTAAATTTCTGAAGATGAGAAAATACACTATGATTTTAGCACTTGCTGGCCTTGGAGTTATGGCCGGATCCTGTGAGAAATCCGCTCAAGAAGCGACCGATTTCAAGTACTTGATTGACGAATTTGCAGACCTCAAAGTAATGCGCTACCGCATTCCGGAATGGGAGCAATTGAGTTTGCAACAACAAACTTTCCTCTACCACCTTGGCGAAGCTGCCAAATGCGGACGGGACATTTTGTGGGATCAACACTTCAAATACAACCTCGAAATCCGGAAAGTACTGGAAAACATCTTGACCAACTACCAAGGCGATCGCGACTGCGAAGCATACAAAGCCTTTGAAGTCTATGCCAAACGTGTATTCTTCAGCAACGGTATTCACCACCACTATGGCGAAGAAAAATTCTTGCCGGGTTGCAGCCAAGAATATTTTGCATCATTGATGGACGCATGTGGCCTTGATGCCCAAAAAGAAAAGCTGTTGCCCATCCTCTTTGATGCCAACTTGTATGCGCACCGCCGTTATACGGGAACCGACAAGGACATTGTAGAAAACTCGGCCATTAACTTCTACGTCGGTGTTAACCGCAAAGAAGCCCTGTCTTTCTACAGCAAAATGGAAGATCCGAAAGATAAAACTCCCATTTCTTACGGATTGAACAGCAAACTGGTTAAGAAAAATGGAAAGATCCAAGAAGAAGTATGGCGAGTAGGTGGTCTGTACAGTTCTGCCATTGAACGCATTGTTGCCCACTTGGACACCGCCAGCACCTACGCTGAAAACGAAACTCAACGTGCCTATATCCGTCAACTCATCGATTACTATCAAACCGGTGACCTCAAAATCTGGGACGAATTCAACGTTGCTTGGGTACAAGATAACGAATCCCAAATCGACTTTGTAAATGGTTTCATCGAAAACTATTCCGATCCCCTCGGCATGAAAGCTTCTTGGGAAGCCTTGGTGAACATCAAAGACATGGAAGCTTCTACCAGAACCCGCCTGATTTCTGACAACGCACAATGGTTTGAAGACAACTCTCCGATTGATCCGCAATTCAAGAAGAAAGAAGTGAAAGGCGTAAGTGCCAAGGTAATCAACGCAACCACCCTGGGTGGCGACTGCTTCCCGGCTCCTCCAATTGGCATCAACCTTCCCAACGCTGACTGGATCCGTAAAGACTATGGCTCCAAATCGGTAACCATCGCTAACATTACAGATGCCTACAACAAAGCTGCCGAAGAATCTCCGCGCAGCCTACTGAAAGAATTTGCTTGGGACGAAGCTGAAATCCAACGCGCCAAAGAATTTGGTGCTTTGACTGGCAACCTCCACACCGACTTGCACGAATGCTTGGGCCACGGCTCTGGCCAATTGTTGCCGACCACCTCTTCCAATGCCTTGGCAGAATACAGTTCCACTTTGGAAGAAGCACGTGCTGACCTTTTTGCATTGTATTACATTGCCGACCCGAAATTGGTAGAATTGGGTATTCTTCCGAACAAAGATGCCTACAAAGCTGAATTCGACAGTTTTATCCGCAATGGTATCTTTACCCAATTTACCCGCATTGAGTTAGGAAAACAAAACATTGAAGCCCACATGCAAGACCGCAAACTCATTGCAGACTGGTGTTTCGAAAAAGGTGCTGCTGAAAATGTCATCGAAAAACGTGTTCGCGACGGAAAAACCTATTTTGTCATCAACGATTACAACAAATTGCGCACCCTCTTTGGCGAATTGTTGAAGGAAATCCAACGCATCAAGTCCGAAGGCGACTATGCTGCCGGTAAAGCTCTCGTCGAAAAATACGCGGTCAACATCGACCCGGAATTGCACCGTGAAGTTAAAGAACGCTACGAAGCTTTGGAACTGAAAGCATTCGGTGGTTTTGTCAATCCCGAAATCATTCCGGTACGCGAAAATGGAACAATCCAATCCTTCCGGATCGAATACCCGAGCAACTTCCTCCAACAAATGTTGGAATACGGTGAAAAATACGCTACGCTGTAATATTTTAGAAAAGGGACGTAATGTTGGCGGTAAAGAGTTTAATACCTACCGCCAACAATATGATCCCAAAAAATTTCCGAAGGATGTAGATTCCTTCCCGGCCGATCACTCTTTCGACCCATTCGATTTTCCAGAGCACAAAAAACACAACGCACATATTCAACACAATGGCTATCATGATGTTGGAAAGTGCATATTCCGCGCGCAAAGACAACAAGGTAGTCAGCGCCCCAGCTCCTGCAATCAATGGAAATACGAGCGGAACGACGGTAACCGAACTACCCGCCCCCTCATTGCGAAAGATTTCGATCCCCAAGACCATCTCTGCAGCCAGAATCAGAATAATAATGGCACCCGCAGCTGCAAAGGAAGAAATATCTACCCCAAACAACGACAAAATTGCATCTCCCAAAAAGAGAAAAAGGAAGAAAACGGCAGTCGATATCAGAGCAACCTTACCGCTCTCGATTCGGTTGCCTTTTTGTTTCATATCGATAATGAGTGGTATTGAACCCGTGATATCAATCACTGCGAACAAAACCATAAACACACTGAATATCTCTTTAAAATTCAATTCCATACTTTTTAATTTTATTAATTCTTGATTTTCGTTCCCACAAATTTAAAAAAATTCCTTTTTTTCTTGACATTAAAAAAAATATAAACTAACTTGCATCCCGTTAATAGGCTATTAATTAATTTTTTATCACCATGAAAGAGATTCTTGATCAAATCAAAGTGGAAATTGAAAATTTCACTGTCAACGCTGATGCACAATTGGTAAAAGGAAACAAAGCTGCTGGTACCCGCGCTCGTAAAGCTGCTTTGAATTTGAGCAAATTGATGAAGGATTTTAGAAAAGCTTCTGTAGAAGCTACCAAATAAGCTCCTATCATTTCAAGACGAGAACTTAAGACCTATGAGACCGACGCAGATTGTGTCGGTCTTTTTTATTCAATGACCTCCGCTGGCACCAAATACCCCAATTGATGCTGATCATTCCAAAACCAATAGGAAGTGGAGGAGATTCGAGAACATTCCATGCTCACTTTTATATCCAAATTCAAGCTACCCACCCGATATAGGCAATGAGCATCCACCCGATCCCCAATCCGCTTGGGTACCGACTCAAACACCACTTGGGCATAACGCAGCTGCAAATCATCCTGCAAACGGAACAGATTACGCCGCGGTGAGATTGCCAACTGAAAATGCACCGGTTCATAGGCCAAAATCTCGCTGCCGCGGCTGTACACCCCATACTCGGACTGATCCAAGAAAAACTGTTTTTGGGGAGTACTAACCGATATCCCTTCTTCCCGACAACACGATACCCAAAGGACCAAACCGACAGCCAACGCGCCAAGCCACACAAAACAACTTCGATTATTCATCCAGAGCCTCCTCCTGCGGCAAAACTTCAATGGTTTTATACAAATATTCCCAACTACCATCCGACTGGTACATAACCTCCGCCTGAATAGTAAGGGGTCCCGGTTCCTTCAGAATCAACGAATTCACCTCCACCAAGCGACCGTTCAAAAGCCATCGTGTCCGCTGCACCGGCTCAACCAGGTTGTTGATCACCAGACGCAGTTCATCCCCCACCCGATAGGTTCGATCCATTCCAACAATCACCGGAAAGGGTGCCGTCACATTTTCAGTCCGCTGACTTAAGGTATAAGTTTCTCCTAACAATTCATTGGTACGAGGTGTAATTCGAATGACATACAACTCATTGGGATCCAATGCAGAAATCGTATATTCCATCTCTGAAACCGTTATGGAGCGGTAAACTGATTCAGCCAGACTGCGCCACTCGATCTGCCATTGAATATCCAAACGAATATCGGCATACCAGCGCAACTGAATCTCTTGTTGGCCGGCCTGCGCATAATGATGGGTAATCTTCGGCAACCTATTTCCAAGATCCTGGATAAGGGAAAACGAAATCAAACCATCTGACAAATCCATCCGAATGGAATCAATCCCTACGCCACAACCTTGCCCTTGCCAAGAGATCAAAGGTGGACTTGTTTTGGTCGTCAAAGAAAAGACTTGCTGATGTCCCGGGAAGAACAGACTACCTACCTCCGGAGCAAAGTCCACAGCCCCTACTAGGTGTGCACAAGGATGCTTGGAACTACCATTTACCCGATTGATCTGCCAACGCATCTTCGCTTGAATACCATCCGCCGCATTGGTAGACTTATCCACGTGATAAACCAACATCCCTTTACCTCCCAAATACTGATCCCATGAGGCATTGTTACGCATTTCCAACAAATAATATTCATTCGGATTAGGGGTATCAATTTTCAGCACTTGATGAGAGATCCCCACCGGATGCAACTCCACCCTGGACCCCAGGTTTACTGGAAGATAATCGGCCAAGCCCAACAACTCCAAGTCAATCGCCCCAAAGTAGGGAGGTGTATGCCCACCATTGTTGTAAGCTCCCTGGTTCATCAAAGCCAAAGGTCCCCAGATCCGTCGATAATTTCCATGCAAACTTCCATCGGTATCGTAAAGATCCACCAACCCCAACAAATGGGAAAACTCATGGCAGAAGGTCCCTATCCCCGCCAATTCCTCGCCATCAGCCCCCTTCAATTCCGATGTACAGGAATAACGGGCAATCTGGGTTCCTTTCACAAACAGATTCTTAGCCCGTAGGTCTCCGGAATGCGGCCAGATGGTCTCGTCCAACGCTGATTCTGCCTCATTGTGCCCAGCATAATAGATAAACAAATAGTCAATTGCTCCGTCCTGATCCAAGTCGTATTGCGACAAATCGATGTTTTGTTTTACAGCCAACAAACAAGCTTCCTCAACCATCCCTGCCACATTCGCATCCTGTCCCATTTCATCATTACTGCCATAATAAACCCGAGATCGCGGCAAGACCACCGGATCAATGACATCAAACTGGATAGCCACCGTTTCACCCAGATTGTCTTGAAAATAGGATTTGGCTGAAGGATAGGCATCACTTCCAACAGGCGCATTCAAAAGATGATCCAAATACATACGGGGCTGCGAAGTACAATAATTCACATCCCGAAAAGCAACCGGGATCACCAAGACCCGAATCTCATCCAGGCTGGCCGCCATGGGCCTTGCAGTCATCGTAGGGGCGTTGCGCCGGTCCCATTTCGCGTGTGCCGACTCACGTAAATGAGCCAACATCGGATCCTCCACCACTTCCCGATCCAAAACACCCGTTCCAGACCAGCCGCCCATCCGTTGAAAAGAGGGCACAATCGATGATCCTGTCACTGTGGCCAAATAGTAATAGCCATCCTTCCCCTGACAGACAGGAACTCCCGAAAGCGTCGTACAATAATGGAAACGTTCATCCCCATGAACAAGCAACTGAATAACAGAACCATCCGGTTGTCTTCGAACAATTACATCCGGATAACTGCCCACGGCCCAAAGCAGGCTTGGCATCAAAAGAAAGAGAACGAACAGATGGGGCCAACGCATCGTTCAGCAAGGATATTACATGAAAAACTTATCCACTTTGCTCACTGCGGCCGGATGTGCAAAAACAACTACCTGATCGTAAGGCCGGATCAAACTATCTCCGACAGCAATAAAACTTTCATTTCCCCGAATTACTCCCCCGATGATCGCATCCTCCGGGAAATTCAAATCCCGCAACTTGGCGGTGGTAATCAAACTATTGGGGTTCACAATAAATTCCAATACCTCAGCATCCGTACCATTCAATACCTTGATCGAACGAACCTTATTGGACAAGGTGTACCGGAAAATTTTACCCGCCGTAATCAATTTCTTATTGATTACAGCATCGACTCCCATCCCCTCTGCCAGCTTGATGTACTCAAAATTCTCGACCTCTGCAATAACTTTGGCAACCCCCATCCGCTTGGCAATCATACAAGAAAGAATATTCGTCTCTGAACTGCTGGTCACAGCTACAAACGCATCGCAATCCCGAACGTTCTCCTCAATCAACAAGTCAGAATTCCGACCATCACCGTTGATAACCAGGGTGCGATCCAACGTCTCAGAAAGTTCTTCGCAGCGACTGGTTTTCTGTTCGATGATCTTCACCTGATCCACCACCTTTTCCATTTTTCGTGCAACCAGTTCCCCAATCCGACCTCCGCCCAAAATCATCAGACTGCGAACCGACAAGGGCGGTTTGCCCGAATAACTGATGGCAGTTGCCACCCCTTCCTTTTTGGCAATCAGGTAAACGACATCCCCCAACTTGAAACGCGTAGTGGGACGGGGAATGATGGTTTCCCCATTACGGGCAATCGCCACCGAACGGTACAGCAATTGATTGGTGCTAATAAAATCCACAGGAGCCTTTCCAATCAACGGAGCGCCATCCTCCAGGCGGAAGACCACCAGCTGCAACTTTCCGTGAGAGTAATCCATAAACTCGGAAGTTGCAGACTGTTGCAGCAGATTGACAATCTCGTTGGCAGCAATCTTCTCCGGATAAAAAAGCGAGTCAATCCCCATTTCAATG
The DNA here is from genome assembly GCA_017546605.1 of Bacteroidales bacterium. GTDB lineage: Bacteria > Bacteroidota > Bacteroidia > Bacteroidales > UBA932 > JAGCJX01. The sequence continues at coordinate 61,469 of JAFYSH010000029.1, forward strand.
AACAACAATTTGTTTTCATTGGTCTGGTACTCCTCAGTATTGATTCTGGCCGTAACCCGCTTGGCTCCCATTTTCTTCGCCAACAGGGCACTGACCAGATTCACATCTTGTTCCACAGCCGGAGAAACCGCAATAAACAGATCCGCCCGATCTGCTCCAGCTTCCATCAAGGTTCGAATGGAGGTCGGCTTTCCTTGAATGACCACCACATCGGCGATTTCCGAAGCATGATTCAAACGATCCTCGTTCGAATCAATCACCACGATGTCGTGATATTCCTGACTCAGCATCTTTGCCAAGTGAGTACCTACCTCTCCGGCTCCGGCTACAATGATTTTCATTGATCAGTTAATTGGTTTACAAATTCATCATCCGCTCAATCGGGAGCAAGGCCCGTTGACGAATCTCTTCCGGAACACGCACCTGACCACATTCGGTTTCCAAGGTCTCCAGCAAACGTTCCAGCGTCACCTTCTTCATCTCTTCACAGAGCACACCTTGTGCCACGGGAATGAATTCTTTCTGCGGCGAGCGTTTACCCAACTCATACAAAGCCCCCTCTTCGGTCGCAATTACGAAGCGATTCTTGTTAACACGCACCGAATGATCCATGATCCCGGCTGTCGAATAGAAGAAAACACGAGGATGTGCCAAGATCGCCGGATCATTCACACATTTCGATTCCGGGTGAATCAAGACATCTGCATCCGGATAACGATCCAACATCGAATTCACCATTTCGGACGTAATTTGGTCGTGCACACAGCAACATCCGTCCCACAACTCCATTTTACGGCCCGTTTTCTGACAAATCCACGCACCCAAATTTCGATCCGGTCCAAAGAGAATCTCACAGTCTTCCGGCAACGAGCGCACCACATTCAGGGCATTGGATGAAGTACAGCAATAATCCGTTTGTGCCTTCACCGCTGCAGTGGTATTCACATAACTGACAACCAGCCCATTGGGATGTGCTTCTTTCCACTGGCGAAGACCTTCTGCCGTCGCACTGTCGGCCAACGAACAACCCGCCTCCGGAGCCGGTGAAAGTACCTTCTTATCCGGAGCGATGATCGCGGCTGTTTCGGCCATAAAATGAACGCCACAGAAAACAATGATGTCGGCATCCGTCGCTGCTGCTTGTTTGGACAAGCCCAACGAGTCTCCCAAATAATCCGCCAAATCTTGAATCTCCGGCAGGGTATAATAGTGCGCCAGAACAATGGCCCGTTTTTCTTTTTTCAGAGCTTGAATCCTCGCGATAATTTCCTGACGATCCATTATTTCAAAATCTTGATATTCATACTAATATCCATCGCTTTCACGGAGTGGGTCAAAGCTCCCACACTGATGTAATCCACACCCACTTCCGCCACAGAGCGCATACGCTCCAAGGACATATTACCCGAAGCTTCCGTTTTCGCGCGTCCTGCAATGAGGCGTACCGCTTCAGCCATCGAAGCATTGTCCATATTGTCCAACATAATGATGTCCGCACCGCCTTCCAACGCTTGACGAACCTCCTCCAAATTGGTTGTTTCCACTTCCAAACGAACACTCAAAGGCTGGTTACGCTTCACCGCTGCAATGGCTTGCGGAATACCACCGGCGATCTTGATGTGGTTGTCCTTCAACATCACCATATCATACAAGCCCATCCGGTGATTCATACCACCCCCATGTTTAACCGCCAATTTATCCAAAACGCGCATACCCGGAGCTGTCTTCCGTGTATCCAACAAACGGGTTTTCGTTCCTTCCAAAGCACGCACATACTTGGCTGTTTCGGTGGCAATGCCAGACATCCGTTGCAGGATGTTCAACGACAAACGTTCACCGCACAACAAGCAACGGTAACTTGCCTCCATACGCAACAAAATATCACCGGGTTCTACCCAATCTCCGTCTTGAACCAACGGTTCCCACACAATATCTTTTTCAAAGCGTTCGTAAACTGCTCGAATAACCCCCATACCGGAAACCACACCGGACGCTTTGGCCTTCATTTCCGCAGTTGCCCGCGTGTAAACAGGAATGATCGCATTGGTACTGATATCTCCGGTAGAAATATCTTCTTCAATCGCCAAATCGATCAGACGATCGATCAAATCTTGATAATTGGTCATTGTATTTAGTTTAGTGGTTATACTATTTTTTTACCGGCACTTCCCGAATCGGTTGGCCCTTTTGCTGAATCAAGTGCACCCGGAATTCCAAGCCCTCGTTGGGATAATCTTGGCGGCTGTGACAACCGCGGCTCTCACGACGGGCCAAGGCACCTGTCAGAATTAAAGAAGCTGTCAAACACAAATTCCGGCTCATCTCTTCGTAGACGTCCCGTTTTCCCTCATTGGAAGAAGACGGCAATCGTCGTTGCACCAGTTCCTCCAACTGCAACAATCCCTGTTTCAGACCAGCCTCCGTACGGATCAGACCAGCGTACTCCGACAAAATCTCTGCCACTTGTTCCCGAATCTCCAAGTACATGGATTTTCCTTCCGGATTAGCTTGTAGGGCATAATCATACTCCGAAAAGTCCTGACTGCGTGCACCCGGTTTTCCAGCCAATGTATGATCAATGGAACGTTTCCCAAAGACCAGGCATTCAACCAAGGAATTCGAAGCCAAACGGTTGGCTCCCATAATTCCCGTCGCAGCCAATTCCCCACAAATATAGAGATGCCGGATGTTCGTCTGTCCGAATTCGTCGGTACGCACCCCACCCACTGTATAATGCGCTGCCGGGGCAATCGGAATCCGATCAGTCATATCGATTCCCAACTCCCGACATTTTGCATCGATCGTCGGAAAACGAGAACGGATTTTCACCGGATCCAAATGTTGCAACGAGAGGTAAACATACCCTTGTCCTTCTTGGCGAATCTGCCGATCAATGTGTTGGGCAACCACATCCCGCGGAGCCAATTCAGCCAGTTCGTGAGCTCCAACCATAAAACGTTCTCCGTGGAAATCCAACAAGTGTGCTCCCTCTCCCCGAACGGCTTCACTCACCAAAAAACTATCGCCCTTGGGATGAACAATGGCCGTAGGATGGAACTGTATGAATTCCATGTCCTCAATTTCGCAGCCGGCTTTCCAGGCTATGGCTATACCATCACCCGTGGTACTTTGCGGATTGGTCGTCCGGCGATAGATCGCTGCAGCGCCACCACTGGCCAAGAGCGTCTGTCCCGCAGTAAAGAGCACCTCCTGCTGTTGTTCAAAATTCCAGCAACGGACTCCGTCACAGCGTCCGTCCGTCACCAACAAATCCACCAAGGTGCAATTGGGAAAAACCTCGATATTCGGATTGGAACGCACCTGATCCAACACAAACTGTGTCACCAAACGCCCCGTAGCATCTCCACCAGCATGAAGAATCCGACGCCGGTGGTGTCCTCCCTCCAAACCCAAGGCCAATTCACCACTTTCTGAAACGTCAAATTTCATACCTGCCTGGATGATTTCCCGGATTCGCTCCGGACCTTCGTTGACAAGAATGCGCACAGCTGGAGCGTCACAAAGACCACGTCCAGCTATGATTGTATCTTCAAAATGGTACTGTGGAATATCTTCCTTATCCGTAACGGCGGCGATACCGCCTTGCGCAAAATAGGAATTGCTTTCGGTCAAAGCAGACTTGGTCAACAAACCGACACATCCATGCTTTGCAGCACAGTATGCAGCATAGAGACCCGCTAAGCCACTGCCTACGACCAGATAATCGAAATGCCTCCTCATTCTGATACAGAAATTTCACAAATGTAGTAATTTTATTCATAAATCCACTCAGAAATCGATTTAACACCCAGCAATCCATAATAAGCCTCCACAACATCCCCCCGAACCCAAAGCTGTCTGCCATATAACTGAGGATGTTCCACCAAATTCAAGGATTCCCGAACACGCCCCGCTTTCAATTCCACCGAAACACACAACTCGCGTTCGCGCACACTCGGAGAGGCAGCCAACACCAGGTTGGTCATTTTCTCAAAAGGAGGATCAAAATTCACCGAAGAAGTCGTCAAATCTCCACCTACGACAAAACCCGTAACCCAAACATCCTCTGCACCAACATGATCCACCAGTTCTGCCACTGTATAAGCTGATGTTGCACTGGATCCGTCATGCAAGGTCCCCAAATCCAACTCATCCTCCAGCCATACTTTGGACGTGTCCACCACCAACGAGAATCCCGATTCCGAAGGCTCGTCCAACTGCGTGGTCGAAAGTGTCAGCGTAAGCACCTGTCCCTCCAACAAGGTTCTATTACCCAAAGATATATTCTGAGTCCCATCCGTAAGTATCAACCGAAGGGATCCCGGAGAAAAATAGGCAACTCGGGTTTCCCGCAAGCCATAATCCAAGACTCCCTGCTGGGATTCCAGTCGCACTTTCCAACCCTCATAGACCGAATAAAAATTCGTAGTAAAACGAAGGCGAAGACCCGCACTCAAATGATGGGCCCAGAGCTTCACTCCCAGGGTCTGTCCCGCGGGTACCACGACTACCTGTTGATCCCCATACAACGGCTGATCAAAGACCGGTTGGACAAATTCCTGCGAGCGCACATCAACCCGATAGGCTCCTGGAGCAACCGTCAGTTGTGCTGGACGATCTCCATAATACCCTTGATAAACAGGTTGCTGCTCCTCCCCCATTGCGCATACCTCCAACAAAAACAAATGGGTATCTGCCGGAGCCACCTCTGTTAGAACACTTCCAACAGCCTCCCCCGCGGCAGACGGTTTAGGAAGGCCATTCATCGAAAAAATCAAGCGTCCCCATTGATTGGAACCGGACGCAGAATCTCGTTCACAACACACGCACAAGACGACACACAGTCCCCCTACCAGCAAGCTCCCCAGTCGTTTCAGATTACAACTCATGTTTCTACCCTCCTAATTTTAAATCAGTAAACTCATTGGGGCAAGCATCACAAAAATACCTCCCCCAAGATTAGTCACCAAACACAAACGACAAAAGATTTCTTCAAAATGAATATATTCTTTACTTTTGCTCATCTTTGAAAACATTTAGAGCAGAAACGTATGAAAAATAAACTCTTACTCGGTTTGATCGCCCTGGTGGGCTGCTATGGAATGACCGCGGCCCAATCAACAGATGATGTCGCCCAACTCAAATTCAACCAACGCAGCTATGAAGGTAGCGTTTCGGCCAACCTCTCCATTACCCCCTTCAAGATTGGAGCATCCACACTGCACGGGATTCGTTTTGACAATACCGAAGCTGTCGACATCCCGTCCTTCTTCATTGGTTTGACCCTCGGCTGGCAACCCTGGACCGACGGACAAATCATTTACTACGCCGTACAACCCCGCATTTATTTCCCGACCTACAACACGAACGAGTATTACTTTGCAATGGACATTGGTTGCAACTCAGGAATCACAACTCTAAAATCGGGTAAAACGTACATCGACTACAAATTTTATTTCAACCCCATGCTTGGTGCAATGATCCCTTTGAGCGAACGTATTGATTTGGATCTTTCACTAAGAGTGCAATTTCTGGAACGTGCATTCTCCGAAGGGGGAACACAAATCCCCATCGTGGCTTTATCCGCTGGTATCCGGTTCTAATCCCATCCTAGCGCGACAAAATAATATGCGAGGCTGTCTCCTTCAGATCGGAGGCAGCCTCGCTGCTTAACCTAAACTTAAACTATGAAAAACGTAATTAATTCATACAACATCTATGCCATAGTTAATTTATTTTTCTAAGTTTCGCATATTTCAAAAGCAAAGTTTTGGTACCCACGGACTCAAAATGCACCACTGCTTTCACATCCGGTTCAACCCCTTCCAGTGAAAGAATCACACCAAAACCAAACCGATCGTGCTCGACCCGATCCTTCACCTGAAATCCCCCTACCCAAGAAGAAGCAGAAGTTGCGGTTGATGCAGTAGCTTGCTTCGTAACTTCACGTACAGAGGCAACTGGTGACAATCTTCGCGGTTGCTCGACTCGAGCAGCCGGCCGCTCAGCAGGAGCAGGACCACCCGCCTCCCGACCCAAGGCTTTATCCAAAAATTGGGGTTCAATCTCCCGCAAAAAACGGCTGGGCGTCGAGCTCACGTGTTCTCCCCAACGGAAGCGTTGACGCGCGTAGGACAATGCCAAACCCGTCATGGCACGGGTCATCCCTACGTAAAACAACCGGCGCTCTTCTTCGATCTCGGATTCTGTAGAGAACGAATTGAGCGAAGGGAACAAGTTCTCCTCCATCCCCACCAAGTACACATAAGGAAACTCCAATCCTTTGGAGGAGTGTACCGTCATCAGCTTGATGCGATCCTCATCCTCCGCAGACTCTGACACATCCAAGTCCGAAATCAAAGAAACATTGGCCAAATAAACCCCCAATGTCAAATCATCCGGAGTCAAAACCCGATCCTCTTCCAAAGCACTTTCCTGCGTATCACTCACAAACTGAGAAACACTGTTCAGCAATTCCTCCGCATTCTCCACCCGCGACTGTCCCTCAATCGAACGATCTTCTTTCAAATAAAGCATATAAGCACTTCGGTTTACGATATTCAGCGCTGATTCATACGCATTTTTACCCTCAAGCCCCGCCTTCAATTCCAAAATCATTGACCGGAAATCCCTCAGTTTCAACAACGAGCTTCCTTTCAGACCAAAGGCTTCCAAATCTTCAGCCTCCACCACCTCCATCAAGGACAATTGTTTCTGCGCAGCTGCCTGCGTCAGACGCTCCAAAGTAGTAGCACCGATACCCCGAGCCGGCACATTGATGATCCGACGGAAAGCCTCATCATCCTGCGGATTGAAGACCAGCTTGAAATAAGCCAGGAGTTCCTTAATTTCCTTTCGTTCATAGAACGAGTGACCGGCATAAACCTTATACGGCAAGTTGGCCCTCCGCAAACTTTCCTCAATCACACGTGACTGTGCATTGGTCCGATAAAGAATGGCAAAATTGCTGTATGGTATTTTGTCCAGAAAGATCCGACGCTTGATGGACGAAGCCACCAAAGCCCCTTCTTCCTGTTCGGTATAAGACTGAATGAGTTCAATTTTTTCTCCCGAAGCCCCTTCCGAATAACATTGTTTGGGAATCCTTCCACTATTGTGCTCAATCACCGAGTTGGCAGCATCGACGATGGTCCGAGTGGAGCGGTAATTCTGCTCCAATTTGAAAGTCCGAGCCTGCGGAAAATCCTTTTGGAAGGTCAAGATATTTTCCACGCGAGCTCCTCGGAATGCATAAATACTTTGCGAATCATCCCCAACCACCGTCACATTCCGATGAACGGAAGACAGTTTTTTCACAATCAAGTACTGAGCATAGTTTGTATCCTGGTACTCGTCCACAAGAATGTAACGGAATTGCTCCGACAAGGCAGCCGCCACATCCGCATGATCTCGAAGCAATATATTCATATACAATAGAATATCATCAAAATCCATCGCGCCGGCCGTCTTGCACTTCTGCGCATAGAGCTGGTAAATTTCACCCATTCTGGGCTTGCGGTTGATGCGGTCTTCTTCCAGAATTTGTGCATTGCGCAAATAAGCACTGGAGGTAATCAAATTATTCTTAGCACGAGAAATCCGCCCCAATACTTCCTTGGGCTTGTAGAGTTTCTCATCCAGGTTCAACTCTTTGACACAGGCCTTGATCACATTCTTCGCATCCGTTGTGTCATAGATGGTAAAAGTCTGCGGAAAACCAATGCGCTCAGCATACTCTTTCAAGATCCGCATAAAAATTGCGTGAAAGGTACCCATCCACAAACGGACACCCCGTCTTTTCCCGACCAACTCCGAAATCCGCTCTTTCATTTCTCGAGCCGCCTTGTTGGTAAAAGTCAATGCCAATACCGACTGGGGATTGATCCCTTGCTCAAGCAGGTAGGCAATCTTGTAAGTAATCACACGCGTCTTTCCAGATCCTGCCCCTGCAACGATCAACGAAGGCCCTTCATTGAACAGTACGGCCTCCTTCTGAATCCGGTTCAATCCGGACAAATCCAAATTATTCTGATTTTCCATTATCCTGCAAATCTACGGATTATTTTTTTATCTTTGCACCCGTTAAAATCATCACTCAAAATGACAGATTATATTAGATTAAAGAAAGGGTTGGATCTCCCGATTTCCGGATCCCCGGACCCTGTAATTAAAAAGGATGTAATCTCCGATGTCATAGCCATTAAACCCACTGATTTTAAAGGACTTATCCCCAGACTCCTAGTAAAGGAAGGCGACGCCGTTTTGGTCGGTTCCCCGCTATTCTGCAGCAAAGTGGATCCCCGGATACAGTTTACCTCTCCAATCAGCGGAACCATCAAGGAAGTGGTCAGAGGAGAAAAACGCAAATTGTTAGAAATTCGCATTGCCAACGACAATCGTCAGGAAGCTCGTTCTTTCAAAGTTGAAGCTCCTGAGAAAATGAACCGAAACGCTATTCAGGACTTGTTACTGGAAAGCGGTCTTTGGGCCTGCATCAAGCAACGCCCGTACGGTATTTTGGCCAATCCCGACAGCGAACCGAAAGCCATTTTCATCTCTGGCTTCAATTCAGCACCCCTGGCTGCCAACTTGGACTTCGTAGCAAAAGATGAACTCCAAGCCTTGCAAACCGGGATCAATGCATTGAACAAACTCACTTCTGGCGGCGTTCACTTGGGACTTCACCAATCCAACCACGCCAGCACGCCATTGCACAAACTCAACAACGTGAAGATCCATGTATTCTCCGGCCCGCACCCGAGCGGAAATGTCGGTGTACAGATCCACCACGTAGCGCCCATCCAAAAAGGCGAATTGGTTTGGACCGTGCAACTTCACCAAGTCATTTTCATCGGTCGTTTGTTGATGAACGGATATTGCGACTTCTCCCAATTGGTAGCCATCACCGGTCCCCGCGCAGCAGCTCCGGCCTATGTCCGTGCAACCGTAGGTATGTCGATGCAAGCTATTGCCGACCAAGCCACTACCACTGCAGAAGGTCTTCAAGAAGGCTGTCCTGTACGCTTTGTGAGCGGCAACGTTCTGACTGGAACCAATGTGGGTGAAAACGGTTACCTGGGCTTCTTTGACAACCAAGTTACCTTGCTTACCGAAGGTAGCTACTACGAAATGTTTGGTTGGGCCAAACCTTTCCGCTGTAAGAAATTCAGTTTCTCCCGCGCTTACTTCTCATGGTTGGCTCCCAAAAAACAATATGCTATGGACACCAACCTCAACGGTGGCGAACGTGCATTTGTTTTGAGCGGCTACTACGAAAAAGTCCTTCCGATGCACATCTTCCCCGTTTATTTGTTGAAAGCGATTTTGGCTGGCAACATTGACAAAATGGAAATGTTCGGCATCTACGAAGTAATCGAAGAAGATTTGGCCTTGTGTGAATACATCTGTCCTTCTAAGATTGAAGTACAAGATATCATTTCCAAAGGTATTGACATGATGATTAAAGAAATGGCTTAAGACTATGGGACTCAGACAACTCACAGATAAAATCAAACCGACTTTCAGCAAAGGCGGAAAACTCGGTTTCCTGCATTCAACATTTGATGCATTCGAGTCGTTTCTCTTTGTACCGAACACGGTAACCGGAAAAGGTTCTCACGTTCGGGACTGCAACGACCTCAAACGTGTGATGATTATGGTGGTAATCGCCTTGATTCCCGCCTTCCTGTTTGGTATTTACAACATCGGTTACCAACACAACGTCGCTTTCGGTGGCCAGATGGGTTTTGGAGCCATGATCTGGTACGGATTCTTGAAGATCCTTCCGTTGTACCTGGTATCCTACATCGTTGGTTTGGGTATTGAGTTTATCTCTGCTCAAATCCAAGGCCACGAAGTAAACGAAGGTTATCTGGTATCCGGTATGTTGATTCCGTTGATCGTTCCGGTGGATGTTCCCCTCTGGATGTTGGCGATTGCCGTTGCGTTTGCCGTGATCATCGGTAAAGAAGTATTCGGCGGCACCGGCATGAACATCTGGAACCCTGCCCTGCTGGCCCGCGCCTTCCTGTTCTTCTCTTACCCCAGCAAAATGTCCGGTGACTTTGTATGGGTAGCTGGTTTGAGCAACGGTGGCGCTGTAGATGGTTTCTCAGGAGCAACTCCGATGGTTTATGCCCAAGCCAATGGCTTGGAAGGCTTGAACCAAGCAGGCACCAGCCTGTGCGACTTGGTTTGCGGTCTCATCCCGGGCGCAGTAGGTGAAACTTCAGTCATCGCCATCCTCATCGGAGCGATTATCTTGATTTGGACCGGCGTTGCCAGCTGGAAAATCATGTTCTCATCCGTAATCGGAGCTCTGGCCGTTGGATTCTTGTGCAACGCATTGGCAACGGACGCAACTCCTTACCTGCAAATGCCGGCATACTATCACCTCGTGTTGGGTGGTTTCGCATTCGGTACTGTCTTCATGGCTACTGACCCCGTAACCTCCGCTCAAACTGAAACCGGTAAATGGATTTATGGTTTCCTCATTGGTGCCTTGACCGTAATTGTCCGTTTGTTCAACCCGGGTTATATGGAAGGTATGATGTTGGCCATCTTGTTGATGAACACCTTCGCACCGCTGATCGACCACTACGTAATCGCATCATCGTTGAAAAGACGTGCCAAAAAAGTTAAAATCGCTTAATTGATAAGGTTATGAATACAAACAGCAATACTTATACTGTCATCTATTCAACCGTACTGGTTGCTATAGTAGCTGCGGTTCTGGCTTTTACTGCACTGGTTTTGAAAGACAAACAAGACGAAAACATAAAAGTTGAAACCATCAGCAAGATTTTGACGGCGGCAGGCCTTTACAATGCTGAAGAAGCAGCAGTAAAAGGAAATGCCTACACCATCAAAAGATACGAAAATAATATCATCGCTGCCCTTGTCATCAATGCTCAAGGACAAGAAATTGACCACATGAGCATCCAAGGCAACAACATCGAGTTCAAAGTAAATTTGGCGGAACAAGCCAACTTGATAAAACAAGGCCTCAAACAAGATGTTCAATTGCCGGTTTATATCTTCAATTCCGGTGACCGCACATTGCAAGTTATTCCTTGCTACGGAGCAGGGCTGTGGGGTCCCATTTGGGGATACATCGCTTTGGAAGAAGACATGAACACCATTGCCGGTGCCGTGTTTGACCACAAGGGAGAAACCCCTGGTTTGGGAGCAGAAATCGCCAATGCCAAGTTCTATGAACAATTCATCGGCAAACAAATCTTTGACGGAGAGGAACTCGTATCCATTTCCATCATCAAAGGTGGTGCACCGGAAGGAGACCTTCACGGCGTAGATGCCATCAGTGGTGGTACCATCACCTCCCAAGCACTGAACAACACCATTAAGACTTGGCTGGAATGCTACCGTCCCTATTTTGAATCATTTAAACAACAAGTAGTAGAAATGGAGGAGGAATAACATGAAAGGGGATATTGATTACAAAGAAATTTTATTGAAACCGATCTTCAAAGGCAACCCGATTTCGGTGTTGGTTTTGGGCATCTGTTCTGCGCTGGCCGTTACCGTCCAATTAAAAGGTGCCTGTGTGATGGCATTGTCTGTAATCGCCGTAACGGGTCTTTCCAGCTTTGTTGTATCGTTGCTCCGCAACACCATTCCAAACCGAATCCGTATCATTGTACAATTGGTAGTTGTTGCGATGATGGTAATTCTGGTTGACCAAATTTTGAAGGCCTATGCCTACAGCATCAGCAAAACCCTATCCGTTTACATTGGCTTGATCATTACCAACTGTATCGTAATGGGCCGTATCGAAGCCTTTGCATTGGGCAACAAACCGGTTCCGTCCTTGCTGGATGGTTTGGCAAACGGAGCTGGCTATGGTATGATTCTCATTATTGTAGCATTCTTCCGTGAATTGTTTGGATCCGGTACCCTCTTTGGCTGCCGCATCATTCCGGAATCCTTCTACGAAATGGGATACGTAAACAACGGTCTGATGATCCTGCCTCCGATGGCCTTGATCCTGTTGGGTTGTATCATTTGGGTACAACGAAGCATCCAAAAAGATTTGCAAGAAAAAGAATAACAGAAAACTCGAATCGATATGGATTACATTAGCTTATTTGTCAAGTCAATATTTGTTGACAATATGATATTCGCCTACTTTTTGGGAATGTGCTCCTACCTGGCGGTATCAAAAAATGTGAAAACAGCTACCGGTTTGGGTGTTGCTGTCATCTTTGTACTTTTAGTTACTTTGCCGATCAACTACCTGTTGAACAAATTTGTTCTTCAGCCGGGTGCTTTGGTTTGGTTGAATCCTGAATTGGCAGGTGTAGATTTGAGCTTCCTTAGCTTCATTCTCTTCATTGCCGTAATCGCTGCCATCGTACAAATTGTGGAAATGGTGGTTGAGAAGTTTGCTCCGGCACTCTACTCATCCTTGGGTATTTTCCTTCCCTTGATTGCAGTAAACTGCGCCATCCTCGGGGGCTCACTCTTTATGCAAGAACGTGGCTATGCCAACATCGGTGAAGCTACCGTATTTGCATTGGGCTCTGGTATTGGTTGGTTCTTGGCGATTGTGGCCTTGGCTGCAATCCGCGAGAAGATGGCTTACTCCCACGTTCCGAAAGCATTGCGCGGCTTGGGCATCACCTTCATTACTGTAGGGTTGATGGGGATTGCATTTATGACATTTATGGGTATTCAATTATAAGATAGGAGGAAGAAGATATGAATATGATACCTACACTAACCTCATCCGTAATTGCCATTTTGGTAGTAACGTTGCTCTTGGTTGCCTTGTTGCTTTACATCAAAACCAAACTGACTCCCTCGGGAAAAGTCAAAATTGACATCAACAACGGATCCAAAGAAATTGAAGTAACACCGGGAGCTTCCCTGCTGGGAACCCTGGCTGAACAAAAAATTTTCTTGCCCTCTGCTTGTGGTGGTAAAGGAAGCTGCGGTCAATGCAAATGCCGCGTTCTGGAAGGCGGTGGAACCATCCTCCCCACTGAAGTCGGCTTCTTTACCCGGAAACAAATCCAAAACAACTGGCGTCTGGGTTGCCAAGTAAAGATTAAAGACAACTTGAAAATCGAAGTGCCGGAATCTGCGTTGAGCGTGAAGAAATGGGAATGCGAAGTTGTTTCCAACAACAACGTAGCCACCTTCATCAAAGAGTTTGTTGTCAAACTCCCCGAAGGAGAACACTTGAATTTCCGCTCCGGCGGTTACATCCAAGTGGATGTTCCTGCAATTACTGTGGATTACCGTAACATCGATGTGGACGAACAATACCGCGAAGACTGGGAAAAGATGGGGGTATTCGACCTGAAGATGGTAAACCCCACTCCCACCTTGCGTGCCTACAGTATGGCTTGCTACCCGGCTGAAGGAGACATCATCAAATTGAATGTCCGCATCGCAACCCCGCCGATCGACCGCGAAACCCGCAAATTCTTGCCCATCAACCCGGGTATTTGCTCATCGTACATCTACTCACTCAAACCGGGTGACAAGGTGATGATTTCAGGTCCTTATGGCGAATTCTTCCTGCCCGACAACTTGCCGGCAGAACAAGAATTGATCTTCATCGGGGGTGGTGCCGGTATGGCTCCTATGCGCAGCCACATCATGCACTTGTTCCACACAGAAAAGACCAACCGCAAAGTCAACTTCTTCTATGGTGCCCGCAGCTTGAAAGAAGCCTTCTATTTGGAAGACTACGCTGCCATCGAAAAAGAATTCCCGAACTTCAAGTTCCACTTGGCTTTGGACCGTCCGGATCCCGAAGCTGATGCAGCTGGCGTAGCTTACACCGCTGGCTTCGTTCACAACGTATTGTTCGAAACTTACTTGAAGAACCACGAGGCTCCCGAAGATGCCTTGTACTTGATGTGCGGTCCTCCGATGATGTCCGACTCGGTTGTCAAATTACTGGACAGTCTGGGCGTTCCGCCGGAAAACATCCTTTACGACAACTTCGGAGGCTAATCCTCAACCGGTTGAACAGATAAAGCACGACAATTTCGTCGTGCTTTTTTTATAGACCTACTCTATTTTATATAACTTTGCTTCTGTTAACCAAATCGTTCAAAAACAATGAAACGTTGCTTCCTATCTCTCATCATACTCATTACTCTGATCAGTGCTTGTAATAAGAATCCCATCGATCCCGTACTCTCCGAAATCGAAACTTACATTCATCACGATCCTGTACGCGCACTAAATAGCTTGGATTCTATTGACAAAAATCAATTAGGCTCAAAAAAAGAACGCGCACATTTTGCTTTGATTAAATCAATGGCATTGGACAAGAATTACATTGATATTGCAAGTGATTCTATTATAGCACCTGCTGTAGAATATTATAGTAAACATGGAAATGCCGATGAGAAAATGAAATCTTTCTTTTATTGGGGAGTCACGCTCTTCAATGCTCAAGAATACGACAATGCGGCATTGGCATACACATTATCAGAGGAATTTATGGACTCATCTTCTGATGCAACTCAAAAGGGAATCATCTATTTGGCTATAGCTCGTTTGTATCGAAAAATCAATATAACCAATCTTCAAAAGCTATATCTTGATAAAAGTATAGAGCAATTCTTGATTGCCAAAGACACAAACCGATATTACTCCGGACTTATCGAAAAAGGCATCTACTATCAAAACATGCAGGAATGGGAAAAAGCAGATTCCCTATATAGGTCTCTCATAAATAAGGTAGAGGATAATGAAGCCTTGAGCGATTTACTATCAAATTACGCCAGATTGAACGCAATACTACCTACCCCAAAAGCGCAAGAAGCCATTGATCTCTACCACAAATTGTATCAACTTACCGGAAAAGCTCTTGATTTACATCAATTAGGACCATACGGTTATTGTCTACTTTTTGTAGGAGAAACAGAACAAGGAAATTATGTTATTAATGAATATAAAAAAGGGCTATCACTTAGAAGTCAAAAATACGACTACTGGCTATATCGGATAGCCCGCCTACAAGAAGATTACACTGAAGCATTGGAACATCTGGAACAGACAACAATTACCGAGAACACATATACTCGCAAACTTTTTGCATCAACAGTCACACAATCACTATTGGATTACCGCCATGATGAATCTATCCGACATTCTCAGATTGCAAAAAGAAATGGTAGACTATTTTTCTTAGCAATCAGTATAACTATTCTTAGTTTCTTCCTCTTTTTATACCTATCAAAAAAGAGAAAAGAAGCGAATGACCGGAAACTTCTTGCAGAGCAGGAGACGATCGCTTTGCTCACAAATGAAAAGAATGAAATGGATGAAACCCAGACTAAGATCCGCAAAGAATTCATACAACTTATCAAGATACGTTTTGAAGAAATGGGCGAAGTCCTTATACGCAAACAAAAAAATTCTCCCTATAAAAAAGACTTCAAACCGAATTATAACCACTCCATCCAAGGACTACATAAAGATGAATTCATCTTTCAAGAACTAATAAAATTGGTAAATGAAGAACTTCACAATCTGATTGATTTGCTCCTAGAGAAGATACCACTGACCCCGAAAGAAGTTAAATACCTGTGTTGTTTCATCATTGGCCTGGATTTACGCATCATTGTAGCAATAATGGATACCACACCAAACTATGTTTATAAAATAAAATCATCAATCAAGAAAAAAATTACAGATTTGAACGATCCGTCAATAGACATTATTGAAACCCTGCTCTGACCTAACAAAGCTCATTTGTGTAGATTTTAAAACATATAATTACGATTTTCATCCTTACCTCCCCTTTCTGTAGGGGAGGTAAGGATTTTTTTTCGCGCAGAAACATATACTATTGATTCTCTAATGATTACAAACACAAGAAACACCCTCAGGTAAGTTTTTTTTATCGGTAATAAATTGGTTCTATTGTGATCATTGGCGACCTTTGCAGAAAAAATCATGAAAAGTTTATTTAGTATTATTCTATCACTTACTATTCTATCTTCTTATTTCTCCAAGACAAGGGCTGAAACTATTGACATCCCGATTGGCATTATTTCTGCTGATAGCACAATTGCGAAACATGGCAGACAAATAAACGCCGTTCAATACTTCGGTTCCTACAACTTGTCTTCTCGAGAACTCTTAATTGAAAAAATTTCTGGAGGAGGTACGGATGAAATACACATCCTAAATAATTTTACTGGAGAACAATGGGTCGAACTCATTGAGGTAGGTACTCCAACATGTATTATATTATCTGGAACCAATGGACTCTATACCATAGACATCCATTGTCAAGATGATAGAATCTATTCTGGATCTTTTTTCATTGAACCCATATAATCACAATAAAGTCAGTTAAAAAAGTGTAGCATGAAACATTTTGTAATAACCTTTCTCTTATGCGTATTTTGCATTTCTTGCTCCTATAGAATTGAGTCAACTAATACGCCTGATACCCCTTCAATAAAATCAAATCATATTAGGTCCCAAGAAGATGCAATTCAGATTCTTCGTTGTACATTAAATGATCTATATGGCAATACTACAAAGTCGTCAGATCTAAAGACAATAAAATCAATAGAAGTAATAACCTATGAGGATTTGTTTATTCCAAAAACCAAAAATACAAATACTTTAGACATTGATGATCAAATCGCCTATTTAGTTAATTTCGAAAATAATGAAGGCTATGCGATTTTAGGAGCAGACAATAGAATGGTTCCTATTATATCAATTGTTGATACCGGTTATCTCGATCTTGGTCTATTTAGACTTATAAATGATAACATAGCCACATCTAATCTTCCTCTAAATGAATTATTCTGCGAAGAAGACGGAGACTATATGGTTGGAATGAGAGGACAAACTACGGGGTTATCGATCGTTTTAGCTTATCTTAATTATACTATATTAGATATTCGAACAGACAATGAAGACCCTAGTGGGCCAGGTGCAATTGATACACCAAGCCCAGAACCACCTTCAATAAGTGGCCCAGTAGATGATATTGAATTAGATATAAAACCTATCTTAAAAACAAAATGGGGGCAATACTCTCCCTTCAATGACAAAGTAACATACGTCTTAGATAATGACGAAAAAGCACCCGCTGGTTGTACAACAATTGCTGCCCTTCAGATTCTTGCACACAATCAAGACGTTGATCTAGAATGCTTCAATCTAAGCACACAATACGATTGGAATGATTTAGAAAGAAGTGTATACGACAAATTAACGGAAGAAGACGATGGTTATACAGCTAGATTAGATAGTCTATATCGCATAGGGGCTCTTAGTCGTATCGAAGAATTACAAATAGAGCTTAAGTATACAAAGCTTCGGAATTTGTCCGATTGTATATCCACAATAACTAAGGATATGATGGATAGAATTGGTGTTTCATATGATTATTTAGGAAGTGGGGGAACATTTGCAACACCTCAAAGAGTATTAGAATGCCTACGCGATTTGGGATACAACCAAATACATAAATGCAATGGATACTCTCTTACTCAAATTAAGAACATGCTTTACGATCACAAACCTGTATTTATTGCAGCATTGGGTCTAGGTGGCGGACATGCATGGGTAATTGACGGCATCAAAACGAGAACTATACAAGATGAGAACAGCGAGACAGAATCCAGAGAACAGGTTTTACTTCATTGCAACTGGGGATGGGATGGTTCTTCAAATGGGTACTATGAATCAAAGATTTTTGACACAATAGATGGGACCGTTGAATATGACGAATACTCAGCAAACGCATCACAATTAAGCCTTTTAGAAAATGAATACTCTTTCTGGTTCAGAATACTAACTTATTAAAAAATTATCCAACAATATTTGCTACATTCGGCCGTAATTTTTAATCTTCAAACCATGAAAAAGCTCATTCTTTTGTGCATCATTGCGATGATTGCCTTTGAACCCTCTTTACACGCCCAAAGCCACACCCGAGATTTTGGGAAAACAATGGTATATACTGGTGGTGGTATTGCTATTGTCAGTGCAGGTGTATTTGGCATCGGAATGATGCTCAACACAAACCGGACAACAGACGATGCTACCAAAGGCGTCAATGTCATCCCGGGTTTTGGCCTGGCAGGAATCGCAGCAGGAGGTGCTATTGCTCTTCTGGGCACTCCGTTTTGGATTGCTGGAGAAAGCTATCAAAACGGCTTCTGCATTCAACACGAAGAGGGATTTGAGCTTCGAATGGACCTATCCGGCAGCATTGCTCCTCCGGTTGGTGCAGACATTGTAGCTGGCTACAACCTCAATGAAAGTTGGTTCTTCGGTGGCGGTGCAGGTATTCGTTTCGCAAATGGCACATCTATTCCGATCTATGCAGATGTAAGGTACTCTTTTTCAGAAAGCAGAATATCTCCCTACATCGGTATGAGCATTGGAGGTGCATATGCTCCAAAAAATGGAGAACTGATCCCCTATTACAACCTCAATCTGGGATCACGCATCCGTCATCAATCCAATGATGGCGGCGATTGGTGGATTGCCGCAATGATGGAAATGACCCACCTTCTCCCGTATAACTTTGGGATAAAAGTCGGCTACTCCTTCTAGAATTTCCGAATCCTCAAATGCGCAGGATAGAGGTTGTTGTGTGACAATAAAAAAGTTGTATTCCAAGGTTTTACCAAGGAATACAACTTTTTTTATTGTTGGTAATTATATATTACATTACAGTAAATCAAAAAAGGACTTTTTCGTTCAATCCATAAATGTTTGAGAAACTTTGTGTCCTATACTTAGATGCCGCAACGGTATCATTTGTGACGCATAAATTGCGATTTATGAAGGGCAAAATTATAGTGCAAGGTTCTTGTAGTTGACAATCTCAATGTCTCCTGCATTGTTCTCGAAGTCACCTGTATATACTACGGCTTTCCTTCGGATTGGAGTCTTTATCCATCCTGACAGTTTCTTCAGGGTGTTTTCAAAATCCTTGTTGTATGTCATAGATGACTTTACCTCAAGGGCGGTGATTTCGCCTTCCTCCTTGATGAGTACGTCCACCTCATTCATGTTGGAGTCGCGGTAGAAGAACACACCTCCCTCCTTGCCGGCATTCATTCTGTGTTTGACAGCTTCCATCACTACGAAGTTCTCGAATATGTTGCCGCGCATCTTATCCCTTGAAAGCTGTTTAGGACTTTCGATGTCGAGCAGGTAGCACGCGAGGCCCGGGTCGCAGAAATACAGTTTGGGACTCTTTATCAATCTCTTTGAAATGTTCTCGTAGTATGGTGGCAGCAGGTATACTACATATGAGGCAGTCAGTACTGACATCCATGAGGCGATGGTCTTGCTGTCAACGCCTACTTCATTAGCCAGTTCCGAGGCGTTGAATACGGAGCCGACTCGTGTCGCACACAGTTTCATGAACTTGAGGAACTGCATGATGTCCTTTATCTTGAGCAGGTCTCTGACATCCTTTTCCAGATAGGTCTTTACGTATGACGGATAGAGCAGTTTTGCGATATTCTTTTCGGCACAGATTGCCGGGAAGAGACCGTCATAGAGGAAGTCGTCAAGTGATTTGCTTGATGATTCAGTTCGGGTCTCATTAAGCGACATCGGCATCAGTTCGAATACGCCAGCCCTTCCTGCCAATGACTCGGACAGGTCTTTCATCAGCTCGAAGTTGGAGCTGCCTGACAGAAGGAACTTCCTGTCGGGGTTGTTGTCCACTATTCCCTGTATGTATTCGAAGAGTTCCGGTGCCTTTTGAGCCTCGTCGATGAACATCCTCTCCTGTGTCTGATTCAGAAATGCAATCGGATCGTTAAGAGCAAACTCCCTGACGTTCACATCCTTCAATGAGTACTTTACGGCCTGAGGGAACATCTTTTTCAGTATGGTACTCTTTCCTGACTGTCGTGGCCCTGTAATGCAGATGACTGAAAAATATTGAGATGCTTCAATCAACAGATCCTGAATGTCTCGTGCTATGTAATCTTTATTCATTTTATGCAAATTTGGAATAACACTCCAAAAATACATAAAATTTATGAATGGCAAAATAATGTCGGGATAAGCTAGCACTTCTGCATTCTTGGCAAACCAAGATTCCACACACTCACGCTAGGACTCGGTTATCGTTTCTAGAGGAATCATCATTCTAAAATTTCCGAATCCTCAAATGCGCAGGATAGAGGTTGTTGTGTGACAATAAAAAAGTTGTATTCCAAGGTTTTACCAAGGAATACAACTTTTTTTATTTTCCGACTTGTAGTTTAGTTCGCAAAATACACCGTCTTTAACCAGTAGGCATAAATAGGATCTTGAAACGAAATTTCCCCTGCCTTGTTGTCTAAAACGTCATTCTTGATCAGCGCAGCCTTTGAGCGTGCGATTGAGGTGGTAGACGATATTTTGTAGCGGTGCATTACTTTGGTAGAACTGATAGCCTTTTCGCCAGCGATGAGGGCCTTCAGGTAATTCAACTGCTGAACTGTTAAGGTCTCTGTGATAGTCACAAACAGCAAACTCAACTGCTCAACCAATGCCGAATGAGCCTCACGTACAATTTCGACCGTACACACATCCCTTGTACGCAACCACGATTGCTGAGCGAGTTGTTGCGCATAGTAAGGATGATTATCAACGAGCTGCACAATCAGGTTAGCAGCATCCTCACTGATTGATTTTCCTGTATCTGCGAACCGGGTGTTAAAGAACGCCACAAGATATGGTGTACTGATTTTATTAAGGAACATGAGATCACCAAACTTGTAAAAGGGCTTGGAGGAATTGGTAAAGACCTCCATCATCATATGACGTTTGCTTCCATAAAGGCAGTAAGCAACTCGCTGATGCTGCTGCCAATGCGAGCGCAATCTCTTCTGAAAATAATCCGGATCCGAAAACTCCGCTATGTTCTGGAACTCATCAATACAAATGACGATTTTAAGCTGCTTTTTCTTTGCAATTTTCTCGGCAAGGTCCAGGATCTCATCCGGATTCTGCTTAACAGTTTCCCAATCAAAATCGATTGACACTTCGTTGGAGGGATCGCTGCCAATCGAAATCTTGGGCACTAAATGCGAAAAGAAAGCCTTTGCACTCTCGACTGCCTCCTCCCATTTGGACGATGTCGCAGCAATTACCTTCTGAGCGAGCAATGAATAGAAATGCTCCTCATCGCGAACATTAAACAAGTCGATGTGACAAATACGCAAGTTACTATCCTGCTCCATCGCCAACTTTGTAGCCTTGCATACTAACGAACTCTTCCCCCATCGACGAGGAGAGATAATAATTGTATTTATCTGCGATGTGAAATTCTGAACCAAATTGGCAGTTTCCTGCTCACGATCGGTAAAATTTTTCTCTGTCGCAATCTTACCAAAGATAAAGGGAGTCTCCATAATCCAAACTTTAGTATCCAACCGCGAATATAGTACAAATTATGTAATTACAAATATTGTAGTATCAATTATCGTACATATGATTTCTGTAGAATAAGTCTGTCTAGATATAAATCTTCATCTTCTCTACAATACCGTTTTTAAATCAAGAAAGATTCCAAAATTTCAAGGAACAATACTTTTTTATTTTTTATCTCATTTTTTTGCGTATTTATTTGTTTTTTTTTATTTTTGCTACAGGTTTAACGAATTAATACCTCTTTGCTATTATGAAAGCTCTACGTTCTTTATTGTTTTTGATGCTACTAATCGCATCTTCTTCAGTCTGCTTAGCTCAGATGAATGTCAAGGCCTCATACAAACCTTCTCTTCTAACTACGAGTACCGATATAGACAAGACTCTATATATGCACGGTCTGGCAATGGATGTTTCCTACAATTTTCCCATACATAATCATATCCCCTTGAATATTGAAACAGGGCTGGGTTTTCACTACCTATTCCATAATGCGCCCCTAGGGGAATCATACGCCCCGACAGACTATCAATTAAGCAATCTTTATCTTCCGGTTCGTATCTCCTATAACATAAAACTGAGTAACAGGTACTCTCTCGCCCCCTATGCGGGTCTTTATGGACGCTATTTCTTACACTACAAAGAAACTACAAAATACAGCTATGATCAACAATCTACCCCAACCATAAAATATCCCTTCAAGGAAAAATATGCAGAATTGATTTATGATCGATTCCAAATGGGTGGACAAATCGGATTTACGTTAATGGCAGATGAACACTTTGTACTAGAGGTAGGTTACGGCTGTGACTTTGGAAATTTTATGAGCGATTATAGCTATGTCGGCAATGCAGACCTAGAAAAACTAGAGCCCAGGTATAAAAAAAGATTCCACACACTCACGCTAGGACTCGGTTATCGTTTCTAGAGGAATCATCATTCTAAAACCTCCGAATCAATAAATCTACAACATCATTATGAAAAAAATACTATTAGTTGTAATCCTGTTATTATCAACTATTTCCGCCAACGCCCAGATTAGCATCACTGCTGCATACAAACCCTCTATTTTTAAAAGTGAAGGAGAAATCATTATACAAAATGGCGTCTCACTCAACGTACTATACAAAGCTGCAATTAGCGATCATATTCCGCTAAGCATTCAGTCGGGACTGGGATTTCATTACATGTTCAATAAAATTATGAGAAATGACTTACATTTCAGCAACATTTACATTCCAGTAAATATCGCTTATAAATTCGATATCAAACCATCTTTTTCCATATATCCATACGCAGGAATTTATGGAAGATACGTTATACAATATGAAAAGACAAAAAGAAAAGTACAACAACCACCTGTTACAACTGATCTGCTAAAGCAATATCCCGATAAATTCAACAGGACATTGATTGGAAGCCAACTAGGACTGATGCTAGATATACACAAACATTTCCGAATTGACATAAGTTACGGCTTTGACTTTTATAAGTTCAACAAAGGGACTTATTCCTCTGCACTTCAATCCCTATCTATTGGGCTCGGTTATACCTTCTAAAATTTCCGAATCCTCAGATGTGCCGGATAGAGGTTGTTGCAGCGGTTGCCGAGATTCTTTGCAAAGCCTAAGGGGAAACCCTGGTACGTCAAGACTGCATAACCCTTGGGATACGCCGATAGGTCAGGGGCTCCTCCACGAAGGTAAGTGAGAGCATCCTCCAAGGAGAGCTCGATGCAAGGGCAGGAGACCGGATCAAATCCCAACGACTGGGCGTAATCGTGTTCCGGAACCCAATCCTTGCCCTTCCAACGGCCCAAGGCCGTACCGGAACGCAAAACACGCAACCGGCCTTCCAAATAAGTAATGGCATCATCCCACGCTTGTGGAATCGCTTTTACCAGCCCCTCCTTGTTGCGGAGCACCATTGGCATTGCCGCCCACCCGTAAGACAATTTTTCTTTAACCAACGGCCACCGTTTTTCTGATTTACGCAGACGAATGGGGGCCGTTGCTGCGCCTCCATCCTTGCATAAAATAGCCAGGAAGAAACCTTCACCACGTTGTTCTCCGGGATAGTAGTGTTCCGACAGCAGGCAATTGGCTCCCAGTTGGGAGGCTATGAATGCAACATTCTCCTCGTTCTCCAGGGCATTGAATGTACAGGTAGAATAAACCAACAATCCTCCAGGACGCAGACTGGGCCACACATCCTCCAAGATGCGCCGTTGTCGGGCTGCACAGAACGCAGGACTATCTGCCGTCCATTCCTCCCGGGCAGCATGGTCCTTGCGGAACATCCCCTCTCCGGAACAAGGAGCATCCACCAAGACAACATCAAAAAAGTCTTCCAGGTCCTTAAAATCTGCCGGATCGTTACAAGCAACCACGGCCCGCGGATCTCCCCAAGTCACAAGGTTGTCTGCCAACGTAGTAGCTCGGGAAGCAATGACCTCGTTAGCCACCCAAAGAAAATCAGTAATTTTCCCTTCTCGCTCCAGGCGCTGCATCAGCGAGATGCCGTGCGTAGATTTACCGCCAGGAGAAGCACACAGGTCCAAAAGACGCGGCTGTCCCGCGGGTTGCCAGTATTCCAATAACTTTTCGATTGCCATCGACGAAGCTTCTTGCACATAATAGGCACCCGCATGAAACAAGGGGTCGGTGGTAAAGCTAGGTTTATCAGAAAGGTACACCCCATCCCGACACCAGGCCACCGGTGCGTCTGCCGGCAAGCCGTTTTGCTGCGCCCAAGACAAGGCAGCAGACGCCGCTTCACAAGGTTGGGTTGTATCGTATTTTTTAATCTTTTCGGGATTCAAACGCAACGATACGACAGGAGGCTGATCCAGCGCAGCTACCAGCGCTGCCGCACGATCAACCCCCATCGATTCTTCAAGCAAACGAACAAAGTCTGTATTCATATCAGCTGTATTGCGGCATATTTTCCGGCATTTGTCCGGAAGCCGCTTTTTCAATCTGATCCGTCAATTTATCCACCACCTCTTTGAGTTTTCCACCCAACATCATCTTCATCATCATATTCAACTCAGCACGGAGCTCAATGTGAAACAAAGTCTGATTCAAACCAACCGGTTCAAAATGAAAAGAGACCTTAAAGGGAAAAGGGGACTGTCCTTCCTCCTTGAAACGAATCTCAGAATAAGGCAAGCGATCTTCCACTCGAATACCCATCCGGATTCCCTGCATTTCCGCGACTAAGGTATCATACGTAACCTCAATCTTCCCTTGAAACTCCGCCGGAAGATTGGTAGCAAAATTACGCAGATCCGTAAAGGCATTAAACAAGAGGAAAGGAGTTTGAGGCAACAAGACTTCCTTTCCTTTTACTTCTGATATCGCCATTTCAATTATTTACCCCATTGATCAGGAGCATAACGCCATTGGCGTAACAACTCCAATTCTGATTCTTTGATGTAATTGCAAGCCACAGCTTCTTCGATCAAAGTGTCGTAGTTGGTCAAGGTGTGCAATTCCACGTTCGCATCTTCAAATGATTTGCGCGCATGATCAAAATTATAGGAGAAGATGGCAACCATACCCGCTACCTGAACACCTTGTTTGTTCAAAGCATCTACTGCTGACAAACTGCTCTTACCGGTAGAGATCAAATCTTCTACCACAACCACGCGGGAACCTTCTTTTACCACGCCTTCCACTTGTGCTCCCATACCGTGATCCTTCGGTTTCGGACGGACGTACACGAACGGTTTTTGCATCTTGTCAGCGACCATGGTACCCAAGGCAATTGCTCCAGTTGCCACACCGGCAACAGTTTCAGCCGAAGCAAAGTTTTCTTGCACCGATTGCGTCAAAAATTCTGCAATTTTTGTTCTCAACTCCGGATAGGAGAGGATGCGGCGGTTGTCGCAATAAATCGGCGATTTCCATCCAGAAGCCCAAGTAAAGGGATGTTCCGGATTCAATTTAACGGCTTCAATTTCGAGCAAATATCTTGCAACGATCTTTTCAACTTCCATCATATAGTCTTTATTTTAAATTTGTACAAAGTTACGAAACAGTTTTGATTTAGAAAATATAAGCTATCTTCGTATGGATTTTATTACAACAAAGAACATACCCCATGATTCGCATATATTTCAACCAGCACGAGCTAATCATCTGCCATCCCAATGAACCGATTTTCCGCGAACCGAATGGGGTCGTCTGGTTCAACGAGGACAGTAGCCAACTACCCACAATCCCCGAGTTCTTTGAACAACACCCAAACATTCCCCGACTGATCATCCCCTCCAATCAGCCTGAAAGCACACTCAAAGAAATCGCCATCCTTCACAAAGA
Source organism: Bacteroidales bacterium (assembly GCA_017546605.1). Classification (GTDB taxonomy): domain Bacteria; phylum Bacteroidota; class Bacteroidia; order Bacteroidales; family UBA932; genus JAGCJX01. The sequence goes on from JAFYSH010000029.1 coordinate 87,184, forward strand.
AATTCACGCGGCCGGCGGACTGGTCCAAAACCAACAAGGCAACTACTTGTTCATCATCCGCCTCCAACGCTGGGACCTTCCCAAGGGAAAGCAAGAAATATGAGAAAGCATTGAATCGACCGCTCTGCGAGAGGTTGAAGAAGAATGCGGCATCCAGAATCTGACGTTGGAAAACTTCCTTTGCACCACCTACCACACCTACCGGATGGCCGGAGAGATTTGCTTCAAACACACCCACTGGTACACACTACGTCACTGTGGAGAGACCCACCTTCTTCCCCAAACTGAAGAAGACATTACCGATGCACAATGGCTGAATAAAGAACAGATTGCCGAGGCCATTAAAAATACCTATCCCAGCATCATCGAAGTGCTACAAGAAGCGCAGCTAGCGTAGATCCACCAATTCAACCCGTTGCTGCAAGGCTGCATCCGGAGTAAAAAATTCTTCCGCAAGAGCCGACCTTTTTCGCAAGCTCAAAACCTCAATCCGGTAGTGTTCCCGATCGCGCACACAATTCAAATAGCGCAAGCGGTTGGATTCAGGACCCACAGCTATCTCGATGACCCAAGCAGGCTGCTCATACTTAGAGGTAAGCGTTAATACGCGCACCGTTTCCCCATTCAAGAGGCGGGTTTGAGGCGAAGCTACTTCGAAATAAAGCAAGGCATCTTCTTGTAAAACAGCGAAAGGATTTTCTAGAAAATTGGTATAATCGATCACCCGATCCGTTACCGTCAACTCTTCTGCTGAAGGATCATACAACCACACCGAGGAGGAATCTGCATAAAACACAAAATACTCACCCTCCAGACGATAATTTCCCTGTTGCAAGGTCAGTTTAACCGGATCGTTGAACAATTCAATTTTTCCATCCATTTGTGCCCGAATGTGCACATCTGCCTCCATAGCATTCGTTTCCAGGAGATAATTCCGCAACGAGGCCAACATCTGCTCACCGGATTGTCCCACTACAGGAACAACCGATAAAAGCAATCCACAAAGGCACATACCAACGAATGACCGGATCTTCATCGCCTACAACCCCGATAAAATCAACTCTAAAGACTCAAGGCTGGTTACCCGCACCTGACGGGCCTTACTACCTTCCGAAGGGCCAACTATACCCAATTCCTCCAACTGATCCATAATCCGCGCACATCGGGGATATCCCAAACTCATCTTCCGCTGCAATAATGAAGCAGAGCCTTGTTGTTCCCGAACGATGAGCCGCGCAGCTTCTTTAATAAGGCTGTCATAACCTTGGGCGTCACCCTCATTTTTCATAGGCAAACCCACACCCCCGTCTTCAGGCACATACTCCGGCAACAGGAAGGCGCCACCGAATCCCGGTTGACGACTAATAAACTGGGTCAAACGTTCCACCTCAGGAGTATCAATAAAGGCACATTGCACACGCGTCAGATCACTACCTGTATAGAAAAGCATATCCCCACGACCAATGAGCTGGTTGGCACCTGTCTGGTCCAAAATCGTCTTGGAGTCCACTCCTGAAATAACACGGAATGCAATCCGAGCCGGGAAGTTGGCCTTGATCGTTCCGGTAATGATATTGGTGGTCGGACGTTGGGTTGCAATCACCAGGTGGATACCAATCGCACGCGCCAATTGAGCCAAACGAGCAATGGGTTCCTCGATCTCACGGCCTGCAGTCATCAACAGATCGGCAAACTCATCAATGATCACCACAATGTAGGGCATATATTCGTGTCCTTTGTAAGGATTCAAACGACGCGACAAGAATTTCTCGTTGTATTCCCGCACATTCCGCACGGAAGCCGCTTTCAGCAAATCATAGCGGTGATCCATCAGTTTACACAAGGACTTCAACGTATAAATTACCTTTTGTGTATCCGTAATAATTGCCTCATCCGCATCCGGCAACTTGGCCAGATAATGCTTTTCAAGAGGCTCATACAACGACAATTCCACTTTCTTGGGATCCACTAGCACAAACTTCATTTCGGAAGGATGCTTCCGATACAGCAACGATGTAATGATGGCATTCAATCCCACTGATTTACCCTGACCGGTAGCACCCGCCACCAACAAGTGCGGCATTTTTGCCAAGTCAAACGACAATACTTCGTTCGAAATGGTCCGTCCTAATACCACCGGCAACTCGTACTTGGCATTTCTAAAACGGGGATCTTCCAAAACAGAACGCATAGAAACAATGCTCGGCTTCTCATTGGCCACCTCAATTCCAATAGCATTGGTTCCCACCAAGGTCACCACCCGAACGCCTCGAGCCGCCAAAGACAAAGCGATATCTTCTTCCAAACGCTTGATTTGAGAAACCCGCACACCGGGTGCCGGAACAATCTCGTACAAGGTAACCGTAGGCCCAATTCTGGCCGAAATTTTAGCAATATCAATCTTGTAATTCTTCAGTGTCGTCACAATCTTGCGATTGTTCTTTTCCAATTCATCCTTGGACACCCGTGAAATTTGATCCCGGTATTCTTCCAAAATCTCCGTTTCGGGAGATTGAAAATGCGACAGACTCAATCGGGGATCATAGCGCAATTTCCAATCTTCATCCGACAGAATGGCCGAGTAGTCATCCCCCTCAATCACCTCAATTGGCGGAATATTCGAAATGTTTTCATCCGGTTGATCCACTTCGGGTTGTTCCGGTACAACCTCCGTTTCCGGGAAATCATAGACTACAAAGTCGGGGGTATTCTCCCCTTCTCCTTGTGATTCTCCTTGAGGCTGTTCTTCCGGTTCTTCTTCTGACTCATCCTCTTCTTCGTCTGCTTCCGGTTCATCTTCTGATGCATCATCATCTTCCGGTTTCTCCTCTTGCTCAGGATCTTCCTCTCCATCTTCCTCTCCATCGTCCTCTCCATCGTCCTCTCCATCGTCCTCCGGTGCTGCCATTGTTTCCGGCACTTGTTCAAACCAGGCAATCCAGCGATCAATAATCCGAGGATTTAACAAAAAAATCCAACCACTGAGCAATACCAAAAGCGACAAACCTACACCCCAATGCCCAATTACTGCACAAAACCAAGCATTCATCGCTTGGCCATAAGAACCGCCCAGGCCATTCATAAACCAATCATCAGACGGGAAGAAGGATGCCAAAAATGAAAATGTCAAGGATAGAATGATACAGCCATACAGTGAAACCAAAAACAAACGAAGTAATTTCACCTGACGAATCCGGAACAGGGTTACAGCCACGCCCCCCAAGAAAACAGGGATCAAAAATGCAGCCAGACCAAACAAGTCTGAGATCAAGAACTTGGCCCAACGAAAACCCATCTTTCCACCATCGTTGTCCGCAAGAATATCGGAATTCATCCACTCCGGATGAAATAACAAACTTTGGTCGTTATCCCAAGTAAAGAGATACGACACCATCGAAATCAACAGATAAAGGGCCAATGCGCCACAAATCAGCGCATACCCGAAACGGGCATATTTCGTCTTGTACCAAGGAGTCGGCCGATTCTCCGACTGACGAGGCTTGCGTGCTTTCGCGGATTTCTTCGGAGATTGTGCAGGCTTTTTCATCGGTTACTTGTTGTTTTTCCAGCGTTTTTTATTGTTCTTGTTCCCTTTGTTGTTCTGATTGTTGCCACCTTTCTTGTTGCGGTTCTGGTTGTTTTTCTTGGAAACAGCCTCACCAGTATTCAACATCAAAGTCGGTTTATTGAAGGTATCCTTATCGGAAATCTGATTCAAGTGAAGACCCTCGGAAATCCGGATTTTTCCACCGGACATCCGCTCAATATCTCTAAAAATCAACTCTTCCGAAACCGAATCCTTGTTCCAAATCAAGTACTGCTGACGCATGTAATGAGCCAAAGAACGCACCATGGCATCCTTTACTTCACCCTCTTCGTGCTCACCAATAGCAACAATCATATTCTGAATATTGCGTCCATAGTGCATCACCTCCAGGGGTTGCTCCTCCAAAGGAATGGGTTGCGGCTTGCGATTCAAAATCTCACGCGTAGGCAAGGGATAAGGAGAGTCAATATCCAATTGAAAATCACTGATAATCTGAACATGATCCCACAGCTTGTGCTTGAAATCGCTCAAATCCCGCAATTGCGGATTCAGAATCCCCATAACCGAAACGACCGCACGAATCTGCTCATTTCGCTTTTCCTTATCGGGTATCTGCATAACTTGTTCAATCATACGTTGGACATTACGACCGTACTCCGGCATCAGCAACTTCTTCCGTTGGGTATTGTAATCCATTGTCAACAAAATTTTCACAAAGATAGCGAAAATGGGGTACATTTGCGGAAAAGAATTTGTTTTTGACACAATATATTTATGGGGAACATTTGGGTAACTGGAGCCAACGGACAATTGGGGCAAGAACTACAGGAACTTGCATCAGGACAAGATAATTGGTACTTCACGGATTTGCCGGAACTGGACATTTGCAACCAGGAAGCCTGCCAAGGCTTCATTGAAGCCCATCAAATCCAAACCATTATCCACTGCGCAGCCTATACCGCTGTGGATCGCGCGGAAAGCGACCCAGAAACCACATTCCGCACCAACACGCAGGCTTCCTTTCAGTTGGCCGATCTTGCCCGCAAAGCGGATGCCCAGTTGATTTTTATCTCTACGGATTACGTATTTGACGGAAACAGCCCAACACCTTATCGGGAATCCGATCCCTGTACCCCCATCTCAGTCTATGGACGCAGCAAACGGGAGGCCGAAATTGGAATTCAGCAAAGCGGTGCAAAAGGCATCATCATCCGAACTGCCTGGCTCTATTCCACTTACGGCAGCAATTTCGTCAAGACCATGCTACGGTTGTCTGAGGAACGCTCTGAAATCCAAGTTGTCAACGACCAGTTGGGCAGCCCCACTTACGCCAAAGACCTGGCAGCTGCCATTCGACACATCCTCCCCCAATTGGACAAGCATGATTTTCATGGTGAAATTTTCCATTACACCAACGAAGGCTGCTGTTCTTGGCACGACCTAGCCGTACTCAGTTTGCAGCTCGGAAAAAAAGATTGCATCATTCGTCCGATTCCGACTACCGCCTACCCGACTGCAGCCCACCGGCCGGCCTACTCATTGTTGAGCAAAGAAAAAATCAGAACCGTATTTGGAGTAGAAACACCTGATTGGAAAGCATCACTGGCCAAGTTCTTTGAGGAACTCCTTCCATAGCGGGGCCCGTTGATCCTTTTCAGAAAGCCGAACATCCCCCCCAAGATCCATCCATTCAATGTTCAAGTCCGGATCATTCCAACGAATAGATCCTTCCGCAGACGGTTCATAGAAAGCATCGCATTTGTATTGAAAGATGGTGTCGTGTTCCAACACCAGAAAGCCGTGGGCAAAGCCCTTGGGAATGTAGAAACAATGCTTGTTTTCCCCGGTCAACAAGACCGATACCCAGCGACCAAAAGTAGGAGAGTCCGGTCGAAGGTCAACGGCAACATCTTGCACTGCACCGCGCACTACCCGCACCAATTTTGCTTGAGCAAATGCCCCCTTCTGAAAATGCAGACCTCTGAGGACTCCTTTCCCTGAAAATGACTCATTATCCTGCACAAAACGAATTCCGGCCAATCCCGTCTCCCGTTCAAAATCACGCTCGGAAAATGACTCAAAAAAATACCCCCGGTCATCCCCAAATATACGGGGAACAAGTACCAATGGGCCATCTAGTTCTGTTTTTATCAGCTGCATAGCGGGTCTTTTAAATCTCGGCGACAAGTCACACATTGCAAATGTAAGCATATTTCCGTACATTTGTAAAAAAGTGAATCAGATGATACTGCTACGTGCCAAAACCATACTTCCATTACTCGCTCTCGGTCTGCTAAGCAGTGCTTGTACCCCTACCGTTGAGCCCCAATATGGAACCGACCCCCAACACACCGAATGGGAAGATCCCGCAATCAATGCCATCAACCGGCTCCCGATGCGGGCCAATTATTTTCCCTACACCCAAGTCAAAGACTTGCTGGGTGGCAAGGAAAAAGCTTCCAACTTTTTATCACTGGACGGCACGTGGAAATTTCATTGGGCCAATCATGCAAATGAACGGCCGACCAACTTTTATGAAACAAACCTCAACGACCGGGATTGGGACCAAATCTGCTTACCTGGCCTTTGGGAAATGAATGGCTACGGTGACCCTATTTACGTCAATGTTGGCTATGCTTGGCGAGAAAAGTTCCAAAATGATCCTCCTCACGTTCCTACCGCAGAAAACCATGTAGGCTCGTACCGTCGGACCATCCGCATTCCGAAAGACTGGGCCGGCCAAAAGATCTACCTCCACTTCGGATCAGTGACTTCCAACCTGTGGCTGTACATCAATGGACAATTTGTCGGCTACAGCGAAGACAGCAAACTGGCTGCCGAATTTGATGTAACCCCCTATTTAATCCCCGGCAAAAAAAACTTGATTGCCTTCCAATCCATGCGTTGGTGCGATGGCACTTATGTGGAAGACCAAGACTTCTGGCGACTGAGTGGAGTAGCTCGGGAAACCTACCTTTACGCACGCAATCCCATCCACCTGGAAGACATTCGGGTAGAAGGCACACTGATCAATAATACCACCCTGGGGTTGCTGTGTGTCACCACTTCCATCCCCGAAGGACATTACCTGGAAGTCGAGTTGCGAGATGCGTCGGGCCAATTTGCAGGAAAAATGGAAATGACTCCCGACCAAAAGACCAGCAACCTTTTTGTCGGCCAAGTACAACCCTGGAGCGCTGAAACTCCCCACCTCTATCAAGCCATTGTCAAACTATTCTCCGAATCTGATCCCCACCGGATCCCCTTGGAAGCCATCCCGTTCCAAGTCGGATTCCGTCAAGTAAGCATCCGCAACGGCCAATTGTTACTCAATGGGCAACCCATCTTGCTGAAAGGCGTCAACCGCCACGAAATGACTCCCGACCAAGGATACATCGTCTCCAAAGAGCAGATGATCCAAGACATCCAATTAATGAAGTCATTCAACATCAATGCAGTACGAACCTCCCATTACCCCAACGATCCCCGCTGGTATGAGCTTTGTGACCAATACGGTTTGTACGTAATTGCCGAGGCCAATGTCGAATCACACGGCATGGGCTATGGAACAACTTCTTTGGCGAATAACCCGGCCTACACCCAAACCATTGTGGAACGGAACGAACGCAACGTATTGGCGCACGCCAATCACCCCAGCATTCTGATCTGGTCATTGGGCAATGAATCCGGTTACGGAGACAATTTCCGACAAGCCGCCAAACGCGTCAAACGTATTGACAACACCCGGCCCATCCTCTACGAATGCGACAAAGCATTCGATGTTTCTGAAATCTTTGCCCAAATGTACATCCCCTACGATGAAGCGTTGGACTATCTCAAACAACAAGCTCCCTATCCCCTGATTCCCTGTGAATATGCCCACGCCATGGGCAATTCATTGGGCGGATTCAAAGAATATTGGGACCTGATCCGGCAACACCCGCAATTCCAAGGCGGTTTTATCTGGGACTTTGTAGACCAATCACTGCGATGGACCTCGGCGGAAGGAACCGAAATCTATGCCTACGCCGGTGATTTCAACGAGCACGACAGCAAGGGCGACAAAAATTTCTGCAACAACGGGCTGTTCAGTCCCGACCGCATCCCCAATCCCCATGCCTATGAAGCGCGGTATTTCCACCAATCCATTTGGACCGAGCTACTCGATGCCTCCCTTGGAAATCTGCGCATTTTCAACGAATACAACTTCCGCTCCCTGGACAACATCCAACTACACTGGGAACTCATCTCCGGTAATGGAACCCGCTTTTCAAAGGGAACAATTCCTCTACACACCGAAGCACAACAACACGAGGAACTTTGTTTGAACTACCAGCTTCCCGAAAAACTGCCTACCGAGGGGTTGTTCTTGAACCTCTCCTACCAACTTCTGGAAGATGAACCCTTGCTTCCCAAAGGACATACCGTTGCTTATCAACAATTTGTTCTACAAGAAGCCGCCGCCCAACCCGTTTGTAATCTTGCCTTGAATTTCCAAGAAACCCATGACGGCTACCAATGGAGCGGTGAACAATTCAGCATCCACCTGGCTGCTCAAACTGGCCTGATTGATCATTACCAATGGAACGGCACCCCCATCCTGTCAGAAGAAAGCCTTCTTCGACCCAACTTCTGGCGGGCCAGCACAGACAATGATTTTGGTGCAGGTCAACAACTGCGCTTCCGTCGGTGGAAAAACCCTTCCTACCAAGTTCAATCCATCCAACCCATCGAGCAACAAAGCATCCAAGTCACCTTGGCTTTGGACAGCATTCCCGCCTACCTGCGACTGACTTATCGAGTGGACCCCGATGGAGGCCTCCACGTGCTCCAAACCCTGGAACCCCTGGCGAATGCTTCTCAAAAAGTAGCTCCGATGTATCGTTTCGGCCTACGAATGGAACTCCCCTCCGACTACAACCATATTTCCTTCTTCGGCCGTGGACCATGGGAAAACTATGCTGACCGAAAAGAGAGTGCCCATTTCGGAACCTACGAACTAAGTGTCAATGAGGCCTATTATCCCTACATTCGTCCCCAAGAAAGCGGCACTCGTAGCGACCTGCGTTGGTGGAGCCTACAAAATCAGAAAGCCGGCGTTCGCCTCACCCTCTCCAGCCCCAATTACTTCAGTGCCTCCGCCCTTCCCTACAGTCAGGAACAACTTGACGAAGGCATTACCCGTACAAAAGGACAACGACATTCCACAGAACTGATTCCGGAAGACCGCACCTTTTTGTGCTTTGATTCCCGCCAAATGGGACTGGGCTGCATCAACTCTTGGGGCAGCTGGCCGCTCCCCGAATATTGTCTTCCTTTTGGAAATTATCAATTTGAAATACATCTTATTCCTGAGTCAATAAAATAACCTATAATAAACCCAATCATGAAACACACATGGCTTTTATTAATGGCCGGATGCCTATTGTCCATTTCCCAGTTGTCCGGACAGAATTACGAAGAATTCAAGAAACAACGTGAAAAGGAACAACAACAGTACAGTCAACAAGAAGACAAATTCAAAGCAAATCGCGAAGCCGAATACCAAGCTTTCCGAAAAGCATACGAAGCTGAATTCGAACGCTACAAAAAGAATTACCTGGCCTATCTGAACGGAGAAATGGATGTATTGGACCTCATGGCTTCCGATGACGGTCTTACCATCAAATCCTTGCCGAAAAACAAACAACCCAAAGGCGTGAGCAGCACCATCGCTGATGAACAAAGCAAGCTTCGCAATGAAATCAAATACATCACTCGGACCACACCGGATGAACTGCTCAAAGACATCTCAAAATCAAAAGACAAAGTACAACAAGTCAAAGACGGAGCTTCTCAATTGAAAGCTTGGAACGAGGCTATGGAAAAAGATGGCACCCCCATCCAAACCCTCTCTCCGACCGTTCCGACGGTTGCAACGCCCAAACCTGAGGTAAAACCGGAACCCAAGAAAGAACCGAAGGCGGAGCCCCAAAAAGAGGTGAAACCGGCAGAGAAGCCCGTAGCAAAACCGGAAACAAAACCGGAAGCAAAACCGGAAGCAAAACCGGAGACAGACACTGAAATTCCGCAAGGAAAACCGACCCAATACACCCGACTATCCTCCAAATTTGGTCCCAGAATCCACCCCATTACCAAAAAACAAAGCACCCACAAAGGGATCGATTTGGCAGCTCCCAAAATGACTCCCATTTATGCTACAGCCAATGGAGTGATCGCTTTTTCCGGAACCCAAGGAGGATACGGCAACTTCATTAAAATTAACCACGAAAATGGCTACAAAACAGCCTATGCACACATGGCAAAACTGGTAGCTAAGAAGGGCAGCCAGGTAAAAAAAGGTGATTTGATTGGCTATGTAGGATCCACCGGTCAAAGCACAGGCAACCACCTTCACTATGAGATCTACTACAAGGACAAACTCGTTGACCCCGAGAAAACCCTATAAAACATTCATGGCATGATTGCTGCAACGAGAAAAGTGCAATAAAAAAAACACGCTATGAAATCACTGATTACATTTCTTTTCCCGACAGCAAAAGGGGACACAGCCTATTCCTTGCTGCTATTGGTACTCCGATTTGTATTTGGAGGACTGATTATGCTACACGGGCTTGAAAAGATTACAGCCTACGAATTCATGAAGTTTACCTTCCCCGACCCGATTGGTTGGGGAAGTCAAACTTCACTAATTTTAATTATTTGTGCAGAAGTTTTCTGCGCCGCATTCATTATTGCCGGACTATTGACCCGACCGATGTGCATTCCGCTGATTTTCTCGATGACGATGGCGGCATTTGTGGTACACGCGGGGCAGAGTTTCAATATGAAAGAATTGGCGATCATCTACTTGATCGCATTCACGATTCTACTCATTAGCGGACCTGGCAAATACTCCTTTGACCAGGTGATCGGCTTGATAATGAATCGAACAACTGAAACGCATTAAGCTTTCAGCCAACCATATTTCTTCACGCTGTACAAAGGAAGAAGCGGCAACAAGATCGGAGTCTTTTTGATATACGCCTGAAATTCAGGATCATTTCCATAAGTCTCATCTTGACGCAACTCCAAACGGCGTGCTCCACTGAACATCACATAGACAATTCCAAGGTATCCGAGACCGGCGATGATCCATTGCCACAGCGTACATTCTGCTCCAAAGTTTACAAGGAAACAACCGGTCCAGATGACCAACTCACCCAAGTAATTCGGACAACGCACAATGCGGTATAAGCCGGTATCCACAAATCGTTTCGGGTTCACTTTCTTTGCTGCCTTTTTCTGAGCATCCGAAGCTGCTTCCAAGGCAACACCCATGGCCATCATCACAGCGCCTACCCAGGCCCAAAGGTCGTTGACAGGTGCACCTTCCGAGGTATTTCCCAAAAAGAAGGCAACCGGGCTTACTTGTCCTACATACAGCAACGCACAGAAAATCCACACAGACGCCATCACTCCCACCGGTTTCTTCTTTTCGGTTTCGGGCGTATATAGAATCTTGCGATATTCAGCAGACTTCATTTCCCGACGAAGCAGGTACCAACCCAGACGGAAACCAAAAACCAACATCACTACACACAGCAATGCGGTAGGGAGCGTCAACTCCGAATAAAACAAAGCCCCTAAGGTAAGTGCCAAGGCTGCAACGCCAAAGCCATAACCAATGCTGAAAAAATAGATAAAATACTTCCAGCCAATCGCTGACATCAGCAATGAAACGGCCAGCAAAACAAGTAAATAACACATAACGTAATGTTTTTAACTGTAATTTAAAATGGATATGGTAGATCAAAGATAGTTATAATTAACAACCTTTCGTATCTTTGCAGCCAAATAATTCGACTATGGCAGTTCAAAAACCTTCTATCCCGAAAGGAACACGGGATTTCGGACCGGTAGAAATGGCCGGCAGAAACTATATTTTTGATACGGTACGCTCCGTTTTTCGCAAATACGGATATGCTCCGATTGAAACGCCCTCCATGGAGAACCTGTCCACTTTACTGGGCAAATATGGGGAAGAAGGTGACAAACTCCTTTTCAAAATCCTAAACTCAGGAGACGCATTCAGCAAGGTAGATTGGAACCGCGCCAAGACCGACGAAGGCATCAATAGCAACAACCTCGCCCTACAAGTCTGCGAAAAAGGCCTTCGCTACGACTTGACCGTTCCGTTTGCCCGTTTCGTTGTGCAACACCGCAACGAACTGACCTTCCCGTTCAAACGCTACCAAATCCAACCCGTTTGGCGGGCAGACCGCCCTCAAAAAGGCCGTTATCGCGAATTCTACCAATGCGATGTGGATGTGATTGGCAGTCGTTCCCAATTGTACGAATTGGAATTGGTCCAAATTGTCGATGATGTTTTTGCCGCCCTGGGTGTTCGCATTGTCTTGAAGATCAACAACCGAAAAGTGCTGTCCGGACTGGCGGAAGTATCGGGCCACCCCGACAAACTCATTGATATTACCGTTGCCATTGATAAGATTGACAAGATTGGACTCGAAGCCGTTAAAGCCGAATTATTGGAACGGGGTCTGACAGAACAAGCCATCCAAATCATTGAGCCCGTACTTACCCTACAAGGCAGCAACTCCGAAAAGATTGCCGCCATGCGTCCGATTTTGGCCAATTCTGAAGTCGGCATGCGTGGCTTGGATGAGTTGGAAGAATTGTTCGGTTTCATCGCTGCTGCCAGTTTCAAACAAGAAGTAGAAATCGACCTTTCATTGGCCCGTGGTCTGAATTATTACACCGGAGCCATTTTCGAAGTAAAGGCCAAAGATTTCCAAATTGGCAGCATCTGCGGTGGCGGACGCTACGATGACCTTACCGGTATCTTTGGACTTCCGGACACATCCGGCGTGGGCATCTCCTTCGGTGCTGATCGGATTTACGATGTACTCTCCGGTCTGAACCTCTTCCCCGAAAGCACCGCATGCAGCTCAGATGTACTATTTGCCAACATGGACTCGCAAGGAGTACAATACTGTCTTCCCATTATGACCGCACTGCGCCAAGCAGGTTGCTCGGTAGAATTATATCCCGACGCCAGCAAATTGCGCAAACAATTTGAATATGCCGAGAAAAAAGGCATCCGTTACTTGGTGATTGCCGGGGAGACAGAAGCCCAACAACAAATAATCAACGTAAAAGACTTGATTACAGGCACACAGGAGGTCTTCCAACACAACGATTTGGAAGCCCTAGCCCGAAAAATCAGCACAAAATCATAGGTTGATATCAAAAAAATTTGGTAATCGCAAAAAAGATACATACCTTTGCAATCCATACCGCGGAGTAGAGCAGTTGGCAGCTCGTCGGGCTCATAACCCGGAGGCCGGAGGTTCGAGTCCTCCCTCCGCTACTACAGAGCAGAAATCGAATGATTTCTGCTCTTTTTTTATCCTCACTTAGGAGGTCTGGCGACACTCTTTACTGGAATTAACCCATCTTACCCGTAAGGTACGCCTTGGTGCGCTCATCCACGGGGTTGGTAAACATCATCTCGGTATCGCCATTATGGGGAGTAAAACGAAATGTGTAAATAATAAAAGTAAGAAGTAGGACAAAAAAAGCAAGCCTCAGCATTATTAGATGTCTGAGGCCCGCTTTTTCAAAAATCAGGAATCCCCTATTTGTTCAGTTGTTGGAAAAAGTCGTTTCCTTTATCGTCCACCAAAATAAAGGCCGGGAAGTTTTCCACTTCAATTTTCCAGATAGCTTCCATACCCAATTCCGGGTATTCCAACAATTCCACTTTCTTAATGTTGTCTTGCGCCAAGATCGCAGCAGGACCTCCGATTGAACCCAAGTAGAAACCGCCATGTTTGTGGCAAGCATCGGTCACTTGTTGGCTACGGTTACCTTTTGCAATCATAATCATGCTACCGCCATTTTCTTGGAACAGATCCACATAACTGTCCATACGACCAGCCGTCGTCGGACCGAATGAACCCGAAGGCATTCCTTCCGGAGTCTTGGCAGGACCTGCATAGTAGATGGGGTGATCTTTGATGTATTGCGGAAGACCTTCTCCACGGTCAATGCGTTCTTTCAGCTTGGCATGTGCGATGTCACGACCTACAATGATGGTACCATTGAGCAAGAGGAAGGTAGAAACCGGGTATTGAGACAAATCAGCCAACACTTCTTGCATCGGACGGTTCAAATCGATGCGTACGCCTGAAGTGTGTGCGGCACCGCTACGGAATTGTTCCGGCACCAAACGGATGGGGTTGTTGTCCAAGGTTTCAATCCAAATACCTTCCTTGTTGATCTTCGCCTTCACATTACGGTCTGCGCTGCAAGAAACACCCATACCCACCGGGCAAGATGCACCGTGACGCGGCAAACGGATTACGCGAATATCATGTGCCAAGTATTTACCTCCAAATTGAGCACCCAAACCAATGTTTTGAGCGGCTTTCAACAAGCGTTGCTCCATATCAGTATCCCGGAAAGCACGACCCAATTCATTACCCGTTGTCGGGATGGTGTCATAGTATTTGGCAGAAGCCAACTTCACCGTCTTCAAGCACATTTCAGCAGAAGTTCCACCAATCACAAAGGCAATGTGGTAAGGAGGACAAGCTGCAGTACCCAAGGTTTTCATCTTTTCCACCAAGAATTTTTCCAAGGTATCCGGATTCAACAAGGCTTTGGTTTCTTGGAAGAGGTAGGTTTTGTTGGCAGATCCACCTCCCTTAGCAACGAACAAGAACTTGTATTCATCGCCATCAGTTGCGTAGATATCCACTTGTGCCGGCAAGTTGTTACCCGAGTTTTTCTCGTTGTACATATCCAACGGCAAAGTTTGGGAATAACGCAGGTTGTCATTGGTATAGGTATCAAATACCCCGTGTTGCAGGGCTTCTTCATCACCGCCACCGGTCCACACACGTTGGCCTTTTTTTGCTACGATGGTTGCTGTTCCGGTATCTTGGCAGATCGGCAATTTTCCTTTGGCTGCCACGTCTGCATTCAAAAGCATCGTCAATGCAACTGCCTTGTCGTTTTTACTTGCTTCCGGATCGTTCAAGATCTTAGCTACCATCTCATTGTGCTCCGGACGAAGCATAAAGGACACATCGTGAAAAGCCTGACGGGCCAAAAAGCGGAGTCCTTCCGGTTCCACCTTCAGGATTTCTTGTCCATTGATCACTTCAGTCGATACATACTCCTTGGTCAGGAGGTGATACTGTGTTGTTTCTTTTCCCATTTGGAAAAGCTCTTGATACTTGAATTCCATGATGTTAAGGTATGTTATTTTAAATGATATTTCGTATTATTTACCAGCTTCCATCAAAAAGACCTTCATAAACTCGTTCAGGTCTCCATCCAAAACCGCTTGGGTATCGGAGGTTTCGTAATTGGTCCTCAAATCCTTGACCATTTTATAGGGATGAAGCACGTAGCTACGGATTTGTGAGCCCCACTCAATTTTTTTCTTTTGCCCCTCAAGCTCCGCTTTTTTCTCCTGGCGCTTCTTCAATTCCAAATCGTAAAGATGGGACTTCAAAATGCGTAGCGCGTTCTGACGGTTGTCCAATTGCGACCGGGTCTCAGTATTTTCCACCACAATGCCGGTTGGAATGTGACGAACACGAACACCGGTTTCCACCTTATTGACATTCTGTCCACCCGCTCCACTCGAGCGGTAGGTATCCCATTCCAAATCTGCCGGATTGATTTCAATTTCGATGGTCTCATCCACCAACGGATACACAAACACGGATGAGAAGGTGGTCTGCCGTTTTCCTTGGGCATTGAACGGAGATATGCGCACCAAACGATGAACGCCACTCTCCGCCTTGAGGTAACCAAAAGCAAAGTCCCCTTCAAACTCAAGGGTCACGGATTTGATGCCTGCCTCATCGCCATCAATCAAGTCCGAAACATGTACCTTATAACCATTGCGCTCACCCCAACGCACATACATCCGCATCAGCATGGCCGACCAATCGTTGCTTTCAGTACCCCCTGCTCCCGAATTTATTTTCAACAATGCCCCCAGGTTATCCCCTTCTTCTCCCAACATATTGCGCAACTCCAAGGCCTCCAAATCGGATAAAACTGCCGCAAATTGCATTTCCAAATCCGCAAGAGCAGACTCATCATCTTTGGCAAACTCCGCCAATACATCCAAGTCATCCAGCCCTTGACGCAAGGCATCGTATGCGGCAACCCAATAACGAATGGCAGAAGAAGCCTTCAAATAAACCTCTGCCTCCTTCGGATTGTCCCAAAAATCAGGACGTTGTGCATACTCTTCCCGTTGTGTCAATTCATCGCGCTTCCCAGCGATGTCAAAGGCACCTCCCCAGCGTATCCAGACGCTGATGCAAATCTTTCATTTGCTCGTTCGTAATCATTCGTTATCTCTTTTAAATGCTTTCCAATATTGTTGTACCTGTTCCCAGGCATATCCTTTCTGCTGTGCATAAGCCGACAAGCGCTGGTAGATATCTCGTTCTTCCCTCCCCTGCCGCAACAGCGCCCGGTGTTTGACCGACAGCAAAGATACCAACTTTTTCCAAGCTTCCCGCTCATCTACCTCCAACCAAGCCTGACGGATCAGTTCCGATGCAATTCCCTTTTGATGCAAGGCATAGGCAATCTTCCGTTCCCCCCAACCGGCCAATCTGGACTTATCCCGTGCAAAGGCCACTGCATAACGCAAATCATCCTGAAATCCTTCTTGCTGCAACTGCTCCAAAACCCATGCGATTTCTTCTACTGTCAGTTCCTTCTTCTGCAATTTTTCTCGCAACTCCCCGGCAGCATATTCCCGCCGAGAACACAACGCCATCATCTGCCCCAACGCCCTCCGACAAACCTCCATGCGTTCTTGCTGTACCATACTTGCTAGAATTGGTATCCAAAACTAAAATAATAACCCAACTCCTGCGTCAAGTCCGACCAATGCAGATCAAACGAGATCGGACCCACCGAAAAATTATAAGCATACCGCAGACCGACCCCAAAGTGGCCACGATCGAGGAAGAAATCCGTCACCTGCGGGCTGTCCTGCATGTAATTGGCAATGAACGACACATAATGTTTGGAACCAAACTGTTGGCGACCTTCCAGGGCAAGAATGGCCAAGGCATTGTCAACACCTTCAGCATTGGTAATCCCAATAAACGGCAATTGATGGTCAATGTATCGGCCCGGCAACGCCCCTCCAATGATGTTCATATGGGAGACCGGAATGTGGGGTCCTATCAACAAACGTCCGTACAATGTGGAAATCAAAGCAAAACGAGCGCCTACCGGAACCGTCATCCGCCAGTCAAGCATAGCCGCTGCAAAATCCTCAAATCCGGATTGTTTCCCCCAAAACACATAATCAATGGAGGCAGCAAGGCGGGTTCCCCGTGTCGGAAAATAATTCTGATTCTCCGTATTCCAAGTGGCACGGGCATAGGTTCCCAGATAATCCCCATAGGGTGTGTCCTGGTACACCATTTCCGGGTTGATGGTCAACAAACGGCCGAACTGAAAGTTATCAAAACGCAAACCCGCCTCAACTTCCAGGTCCTTGAAGTTGGATCCGGAAACATAGACCTTGGCAGTTTGATTAAAATACAACACATTCGCCTGCACACTTCCCATGTCAAACATGTTCATATCCACTTTTTTGAAGCGGTAGGCAAAGTTCAACTGGGCAAAGTTCCTCGGCGCATACATCAATTTCAATTCCCCCCAGGGATTATAGCTCAACTCACCGGTCAAGTCGGCCTTAAAACCGTACAAGCGGTGCGCATTCCACCCTATGTTCAACAGAATTGCAGCTGTTTCTTCAGAGTCAAACCGAAATCCCAGACCAAAGCGGTGGGGGTTGCTCGGGCGAAAATGGAAAACCAACTGATACGGCTCTTTGTCCCCGATCAACTCGTAGGTAACACTCGAAAAACAGTCTGTTCCATAAAAAGTAGAAACTGCCCGATCAATATCTTCTCCGGTTACCTTACTTGTTCCCAACAACATCGTTTGTTGCATCAGACGTCTTGCATCCTTCGGATCCAGCCCATCCAGCTCAATGGCCGAAACCTCTACAGTATCGCGATAAATGTTTACGGCCCGGTGTTTTTTAAGCGGAGAACACGTCTTGCCCAGGGTCAGCAACCGATCTCGCAGAGCCAACAACGTATCTTTATTTTCCAACGCATTCTGATACCCCAGCTCAATAATCTCATCAATACTCCGGTTATCAAAACTCATCGTCGAATAGTCATAAATATCCGGATGCATATAAATATCACATCGTTTGATGTTCTCCTCTACCAGGTTGTTGGTCACTACACCCAGCAATTGGTTGAAAATTTCCGGAAACGAATGCAATTCATCGGCCGTCTTGAGCTTGCCGCCCACGTCCACACCGATCACAATATCAGCTCCCAAACGCTGGCAAACATCCACTGGGAAGTTGTTTCCCAAGCCACCATCTACCAAAACCTGATCGTTTTTCCGAACAGGAGCAAACACGCCGGGGATCGCCATGCTGGAACGGATGGCCAAAGGCACTACGCCCTCTTTCATCACCATCGTCTTTCCCGATACCAAATCGTACGAAACACAAGCGAAAGGAATGGGCAGATCCCTCATAAAGTCCACCGAATCCTGATAGCCAACACACAAGGAATTGAGCAAGTTATACAAGTTTTGTCCCGAAATGAATCCCGAAGGCAATGAACTCAACAAATCAAACTGCCCCTCCCGATTGGAGTCCCGATCCCGCAACAAGGTATCGATGGATTCAAAAGCATTAAAAGGAATGGACACCTGAAAACGGGCATCGTATTCTTTGCTATTGAACAAAAGTGATTTCCGGCTCACCCGATCGCTCATATAATAAGACCAGTCCATTCGACTGATCAGAGTATCCATCTCAGCGGAAGAGTAACCCAACGAATGAAGTCCTCCTATGATCGACCCCATGCTGGTACCAACGATGATGTCAACCGGCATCCCGATTTCCTCCAAATATTTCAGCACACCAATGTGCGCTGCACCTTTGGCGCCACCTCCGGAAAGTACTAGTCCCACCACCGGTTGATCCCCTTCTTTGGGCGTAAGAACTTCTGCACAAACTACCTGCGGCGAAATCAAGTTCAATACGCTTAAAAGAAAAAGCGAAACAGCAAACAGTTCTTTCTTCATAAATTTCATTCGGTTCGACCCGCCTCACGGGTTCGGCCCGCCAACATACCGCAGGCAGCCAAAATATCTTCTCCGCGAGAAGCCCGGAGTGTTGTTACAATCCCCCCATCATTCAAACGCTTCTGGAACCACAAGATTCGTTCCATCGGAGTCGGCGACAAATCACTATCCGGAATCTTGTGAAAACGGATCAAATTAATCCGGCACTCAATGCCTCGCAACAGGCGCAACAACGCATCTGCGTGCCGCTTGCTATCATTGACTCCATCAAAAAGAATGTATTCAAAACTCACACGACGCTGACCGCTGAAATCATATTGTCGGATCAAATCAACCACTTGATCAATCGGAAAAGCTTTCTGCACCGGCATCAAAGCCCGACGTTCCTCATCAAATGGATTGTGCAGACTGACAGCCAAATGACAACGGGTATCCTCCAAATATCGTTTCAATGTCGGCAATACTCCGATGGTAGACAGGGTAATCCGTTTGGGACTCCACCCAAATCCCCAGTCTGCCGTCAACACGCGGATGGTTCGCATTACCTCCGGATAGTTATCCAAAGGCTCACCCATTCCCATAAAAACGGTATTCGTCAAACGGTCACTCTCCTCAACCCCCATGTATTGGGACAAAATCTCAGCTGCGGTCAAATGACCGTGGAAACCTTGTCGGCCTGTCATACAAAAACGGCAAGACATCTTGCAACCTTTTTGGGAAGAAACACACAAGGTGTAACGATCCTCATCTGGAATCATAACCGCCTCCACTCCACCAAACAAGTACTTCTTGGTACCATCCACCGACTCAGTCACCAACGACCAGTCGGTCCGACCCACGCAATATCCTTCGGCCACCATACGTTCACGTACCGCCTTGGGCAAATTGGTCATTTGCGACAAATCCCTTACTTTTTTCCGATACAACCAGTCCGCCATCTGACGTCCTGCGAAATTCGGCAAACCAAAAGTCCGGGCAACTTCCTGCAGCTCCTCCAGACTTTTTCCAAGCAATGTTTTCTTCATTCTGCAAAAGTAGCAAAAAGAACAGATATATTTATCAAAATCTTCGTATCTTTGTAGCACTGCGACGCAGCAAATAATAAAAACCTAATCTACTAAATATCAATATATTATGGCTAAAGAACAAATGGAAGTAAAAAACAAAGCCGAAATCAGTCCGGAAAAATTGAAAGCCCTCCAGGCTACCATTGACAAGATTGAGAAGGATTTCGGTAAAGGGACCATTATGAAGATGGGAGATAAGCCGGAGTTAGAAGTGTCCACCATCGCTTCTGGCTCGATAGCATTGGACCACGCCTTGGGTATCGGCGGATATCCCAGAGGACGGGTCATTGAAATATACGGTCCCGAATCCAGCGGTAAAACCACCTTGGCAATTCATGCCATTGCGCAAGCCCAAATGAACGGTGGCATTGCTGCCATCATTGATGCGGAACACGCGTTTGACATCACCTATGCCAAGAAACTCGGCGTAAATGTTGACACGTTGCTCATTTCCCAACCTGACAATGGAGAACAAGCGCTGGAAGTTGCCGACAACCTCATCCGCAGCGGTGCTATTGATATCATTGTCATTGACTCCGTTGCTGCCTTGACCCCCAAAGCAGAAATTGAAGGAGAAATGGGCGACGCCAAGATGGGCTTGCACGCACGCTTGATGAGCCAGGCACTGCGCAAGCTTACCGCCAACATCAGCCGCACGAACACCTGCTGTATTTTTATCAACCAGTTGCGGGATAAGATCGGAGTTCTATTTGGAAACCCGGAAACCACCACTGGAGGTAATGCCCTTAAATTCTACGCTTCCGTACGGATCGATGTACGACGTGTTACTCAGATTAAGGACGGAGAAGAAGCAACCGGTAGCCGTACCCGCGTCAAGATTGTCAAGAACAAGATGGCCCCTCCTTTCCGCAAAGCTGAATTTGACATCATTTTTGGAGAAGGTATTTCCCGCATCGGTGAAATCCTCGACCTGGGGGTAGAGTTTGAAATCATCCGCAAGAGCGGTTCCTGGTTCAGCTACGGAGAAACCCGCATTGGACAAGGACGGGAAGCTGTCAAACAGATCCTGACTGACAACCCCGAATTGTGCGAGGAAATCGAAACCCGCATCCGTGAATACATGAAAGAAAATCGCGAATAATCCCCTGCAAGAAACACTATGGATACTGTACTCAGTGGCATTCGATCGACCGGACACCTTCATTTGGGCAACTACTTTGGAGCCCTCCGTAACTTCGTCGCCATCCAAGAACAATACAATTGTTATTTTTTCATTGCCGACCTGCACTCCCTGACAACCCATCCTCACCCCGAGGATTTTCACGCATCGGTAAAGACCATCCTGGCCGAATACCTGGCAGCTGGACTGGATCCGGAAAAGTCAGCGATCTTTGTACAAAGTGATGTTCCCGAAATCAGCGAATTGTATGTATTGCTGAATATGTTGGCCTACAAGGGCGAACTGGAACGCACCACCTCGTTCAAGGACAAAGTCCGCCAAAATCCGGAGAACGTCAATGCCGGTCTGTTGACCTATCCGGTCCTGATGGCTTCCGACATCCTGATCCACCGTGCAAACTGGGTACCCGTTGGCAAAGACCAGGAACAACACCTCGAAATCGCCCGGGTGCTGGCCCGCCGCTTCAACAACCTCTACAACGCTGAAGTCTTTCCCGAACCGAAAGCGTTGGTATTTGGTAAAAACCTGGTCAAAGTCCCCGGTCTGGACGGCAGTGGAAAAATGGGAAAAAGCGAAGGAAATGGCATCTACCTTTATGAAGATGACAAATCCATTACCAAGAAAGTCATGAAGGCTGTTACGGATTCTGGTCCAACCATTCCCAACAGCGAAAAACCGGAAGTCATCCAAAACCTCTTCACATTGCTCTCGTTGGTATCCACCCCGGACACCGTACAGTTCTTTGAAGAGAAATGGAACGACTGCTCCATCCGCTACGGAGACTTGAAAAAACAATTGGCTGCCGATATTTGCAATTGTGTACGCCCGATCCGCGAACGCATTGACGCCATCTACAACGATCAGGACTACCTGGACCGCGTGACTCGCATGGGTTGCGAAAAAGCCCGCGAAAGCGCAGCAGCCACCTTGAAATTAGCCCGTAAAGCCGTTGGTTTCTCACGATGATCGACCGCAGCACGATTGACCGCATTTTAGATGCCGCCGCTATCACCGACGTGATCGGCGGCTTTGTTTCCCTCAAACGCAGGGGAGCTAACTACATTGCATGCTGTCCGTTCCACAACGAGAAGACCCCCTCATTTTCCGTTTCCCCCAGCAAAGGCATCTTCAAGTGCTTTGGCTGTGGAAAAGCCGGCAATGTGGTGACGTTCATTATGGAACACGAACACCTCAACTACACCGAAGCCCTCAAGTTTTTGGGGAAAAAATACGGAATTGAGGTCCAAGACAAAGAAGAATCAGCCGAAGAAATTGCCCAACGCCAGCGCCACGAAAGCCTGTGGGCCGTTTCCGAGTTCGCTGCAGAATTCTTCAGCGACATGCTTTTCAACGACCCGATGAGTCGATCCATCGGGCTGTCCTACCTGCGGGACAATCGTGGCTTCAGCGAAGAAACCATCAAAAAGTTCGGATTGGGCTTTGCCCCAACCGGTAACCGCTTGACCGAAAAAGCCACGGGTGCCGGTTATAAATCAGCGTTCCTGCTGGCAGCCGGTTTGGCCGTTGAACGCAACAACCAAAGCCTGGCCGACCGCTTCTATGATCGGGTCATCTTCCCGATCTACTCCCTGAGCGGACGCATCATTGCCTTTGGCGGACGCACCTTGCGCACCGACAAAAGTGTAGCCAAATACGTAAACTCGCCTGAAACCGAGATTTACAGCAAAAGTCACTCGTTGTACGGTCTGTTCCAAGCCAAGAATGCCATCAGCCGTCAAGAGAAATGCTACCTGGTTGAGGGATACACCGACGTGATATCCTTCCACCAAGCTGGTATAGAGAACGTTGTCGCCTCTTCAGGCACCTCCCTGACCACGGGACAAATCCGTCTCATCAAGCGGTTTACCAACAAAGTCACCGTACTGTACGACGGCGATGCCGCAGGCATCAAAGCTTCAATCCGAGGCATCGATATGCTGTTGGAAGAAGGCATGGAAGTTAAAGTCGTACTATTCCCTGACGGCGATGACCCGGACTCCTTTGCCCGCAAACACACTTCCGAAGAGATCGATGCATTCGTCAAACAGCACGAACAGGACTTCATCGCATTCAAGTACGATCTGTTGTCGGAAGACATGGCCCGCGATCCGATGCGCCGAGCGGAATTCATTCACGAAATCATCCGCACCATCTCCTTGATACCTGACCAGATTGCCCGAACGGTTTATGCCGAGGAATGCGCTCACCGACTGGGCATGAAACAAGAGTTGCTATCGGATGGCATTCATAAAGCCCGAAAACGCTACATTGAATCCGGGCTCTACCAACAAAGGCAGGCCCAAAACCAGGATTCCAATCCTGCCACCTCGGCTCCCACCCCGTCCACCTGGGAACCTATTCCAGCAACATCTCCCCTAACAGAACCCGAACCCAGCTCTTCAATACAGCCGATTCCCATCATGGAGGCCATTGAAAAAGAAGTACTGTATTACTTGATCAAGTTCGGGGAGAACATCCTTCACTTCGAAGAGATCCAGCAATACAACGCCGAGCAACCTATCCAACAGATCTGCGTCGCCGAATACATTGCTGCCGAATTGAACAACGACAGCTTGGAACTCACAACACCTTTGTACAAAAAGATTTACGACCTATATTA
Source organism: Bacteroidales bacterium (assembly GCA_017546605.1). Lineage (GTDB taxonomy): Bacteria > Bacteroidota > Bacteroidia > Bacteroidales > UBA932 > JAGCJX01. The sequence continues at coordinate 110,727 of JAFYSH010000029.1, forward strand.
CACATTCCGCCAGGAAGACAACTCCGATCAAAATCGTTTGCAACACCGCTTGATCAACTGGAACGATCCTCAAATCACGGCCCTAATTACCAAACTGCTGTACCAGGAACACAACATCACGGTCAAGGAGTTTGAAAAGGCCTTGATTCCTGAAGAAAATGTTTTGGGCACCGTAGTCCCCAAAGTCATCCTGATCTTCAAATCCAAATACTTGGACTACACCTACCAACAGGTGATGCTGCAACTCGGAAAAGCTCAAACTGCCGGTGACGAAAGCAAACAACAGGAATTACTGTCCAGCATCCGCATCCTGATGCAAATGCGGAAACAGTTCTCAAATGAATTGAAGCGACTGTAATTCCTCAAAAAACTCTGAAACTATTTTCTTACCTTTGCGATCTATATTTATACATTCATATTTAATCTGTTAAACGTACTATGAAAGATTACAAACGTTATCTGATTACCTCCGCACTTCCTTATGCAAACGGAGCGGTTCACATTGGTCACTTGGCCGGCGTTTACGTCCCGGCTGACATCTATGTACGCTACCTGCGAATGTGCGGAAAGGACGTAATCTTCATTGGCGGATCTGACGAACACGGTGTTCCGATTACGATCAAAGCCAAACAACTCGGTTGTAGCCCGCAAGACGTTGTTGATAAATACCATACGCTCATCAAAGACTCGTTCGAAGAATTCGGCATCTCTTTTGATGTCTACTCCCGGACTTCATCCAAGACACACCACCGCATTGCTGCGGACTTCTTCAAAAAATTATACGAAGAAGGAAAATTCATTGAAAAGGTAACGGAGCAATACTACGACGAAGCTTCCAAACAATTTTTGGCTGACCGGTACATCGTAGGCACCTGCCCCAAATGTGGAGCAGAGGGCGCATACGGTGACCAATGTGAAAAATGCGGCAGCACCTTGAGCCCTGAAGAGTTGATCAACCCCCATTCCGCCATCAGTGGCAGCACACCGGTCAAACGCGAAACCAAACACTGGTACCTGCCGTTGGACCAATACGAACCCTGGTTGAAAGAATGGATTCTCGAAGGACACAAGGAATGGAAAGTCAACGTATATGGCCAATGCAAATCATGGATTGACGGCGGTCTCCAACCGCGTGCAGTAAGCCGCGACCTGGATTGGGGAGTTCCCGTGCCCGTAGAAGGCGCTGACGGAAAAGTATTGTACGTATGGTTTGATGCTCCGATTGGTTACATTTCCAATACCGTAGAACTACTGCCCGACACCTGGGAACAATGGTGGAAAGACGAAGACACCAAGATGGTACACTTCATCGGAAAAGACAACATTGTTTTCCACTGCATCGTATTCCCGTCCATGCTCAAAGCACACGGTGACTACATTCTTCCGGAAAACGTTCCGGCCAACGAATTCCTCAATTTGGAAGGCGACAAAATTTCCACCTCACGCAACTGGGCAATTTGGCTCCACGAATACTTGCGAGAATTCCCCGACCAACAAGACGTATTGCGTTACGCTCTTTGCGCCAACGCTCCGGAAACCAAAGACAACGATTTCACATGGAAAGACTTCCAAGCCCGGAACAACTCCGAATTGGTCGCTATCTTCGGTAACTTTGTCAACCGTGCAGTGGTATTGACTCACAAATACTTCAACGGTGTCGTCCCGCAAGACCTCAAACCGGAGCCCATTGACGCAGAAACCTTGGCAGCAATTCCGGCCATCAAAGAAGCCATTGCCGACAACTTGGAACACTACAAATTCCGGGAAGCATTGCGCAATGCCATGAATTTGGCACGTCTGGGTAACAAATACTTGACGGACACCGAACCTTGGAAGATTGCCAAGACTGACATGGATCGCGTCGCTTCCATCTTAAAAGTTTCCTTGCGCATTTGTGCCGATTTGGCAGTTGCATTTGCTCCCTTCCTGCCCTTCTCAGCTGAAAAGCTCCGTCGGATCATGAACCTTTCATCCGAAGCGCTTCCTTGGGAGGCATTCTGCGACGAAAACCTCTTGCCGAGTGGTCACCAATTGAACCCGGCAGAATTGCTGTTTGCAAAAATTGAGGACAGCGTAATTGACGCACAGATTGCAAAACTGGAAGCCATTCGCCAAGCCAATGAAGCGAAGAAAGCCGCAGAAGAAGCGCCTCAACAAAAAGTCGCTCCTCAAAAAGAAAGTTGCAGCTTTGATGACTTCCTGAAAATGGACATCCGTACAGCGACCGTCTTGGAAGCAGAGCGTGTCCCCAAAACTGACAAATTGCTCAAACTGACCATCGACACAGGCATCGACACTCGGACCATTGTTTCCGGCATTGCCGAATACTACAAACCTGAAGAAATGATCGGCAAACAAATCTGCATCCTTGCAAACCTCGAACCCCGCAAAATCAAGGGCATCGAATCCAAGGGCATGATTCTCATGGCAAAAGAAGAGAATGGCAAAATGCGCATCGTTACTCCGGAAGAAAAACTGGGTAACGGAGCACAAGTTGGATAATCCGACTGAGTCGTTCAATCAAAAAGATAGAGAGGCTGCCGAAATTTCGGCAGCCTCTCCATTTATCAGCCATCCACATCCTAATGGTGGGAATTGATCAAACGCAACTCTTCCTCCGAGTACAACCAGCCATCAAAGAGTTGCTCCAACGTGGGCCAATACCACATCAACGCCAATAAGATGACTAGGAAAATCAATACCAATAGCATCCAAAGTCCTCTGCGAGAGGGGTGCTGCTCTTGCTTCACAACTTCGTCGATCGGGTCAGTTTTATCAACTGTGTCAGTTCCTTGCTCTTTTTCAAGCATTTCCTGCATCTGACGGGCCCGCTCCCGAACAGCAGCACGCTTTTGATCCAACTCCTTTAATGGAACGGCTTGTAGTCCGACTCCCTCCGTACAGATATCCAAACCAAGATCCACCACAAAGAAGAGGTTCCCCTCCTTGGTCGCTTTTAACTCCCCAATACCAGGAATTAACAACGATTTCTGTGTTCGCAACTCCAGTTCCAACTGTTCCGCAAACACCTTCATTTCTTGTTGAGCCTCTGCCAGGCTACGCCCCGTCTGCCTTTGGTGCAAATAGGCGATCATACCATCATCCCACGACTCACTGGCCTTAAAAGTCAATTTCCTGGAAGGCGGGAAGATTGTTTTTCCATCTCCAGAAAAAAAAGCCGAAGAATTTTCAGCAACAAAACTGCCGATCCCAAACAAAGAGACCCGATCGTTATCTATCAATAAATCTTGCAAATAAGAGGATAATTTCAGTAAATCCATAGCATTGATCTCATCTATACAACCACAAAGTTACATTTTATTTGAAAAAAAATTTAACTTTTTTTTGGAGATTAAGAAAAACTAACTACCTTTGCAATCCCGAACGAAAAGAACGGGCAACAAGATTCCTCATTAGCTCAGTTGGTTAGAGCACCTGACTGTTAATCAGGGGGTCCTAGGTTCAAGTCCTAGATGGGGAGCAAAAGCACTGAAGAAATTCAGTGCTTTTTTTCGTATATCCCCGTCCATCCACAAAACGCACCCTCCGCGTAGTCAGCCTCGCCAGGGCGAAGAACTTGCAAAAGCCCCATAATAGATGTAAATTTGCAGGTTAGTATTCACATCATCAAACTCTGCATCCGATGAAGTTTCTCAGACACATTCTTACAGTCCTTCTTGTCATGTTTGCGGCAAGCAATGCTTCTGCACAAGAATTTAAACTATCCATTGGCCTAAAGTTCAAACTCCACGAGGATTACCAACAAGTAAATAGCAAACAATTCCCTTTCGTGGCCAAATGCAACCAAAACTTGCTTTACATCGCAGTCGGCAACAAATTCAACATGGACAACGAATCTTTTTTTAAGATTGCCGACACAACCTTCTTCAACCTGGACCGCAATTCCATCCTCCACGAGAAGAAAACCTCCATTTGGGAAATTGACAAAAAGGCCCTCAAAAGATACTACCGACAAACGGACGGCTCCCACGTCGTAACCTATAGCGTCAAGACGACAAAAACCGAAGGATGTGTTATTGCTGCCACATACAAAACCGAGGAAGATCTGGAGAAAATCGAGGAAATTTTCGACAGCATCGATGTCTATTGCGGACGTTATTTTGAAGGACTCATCACATCATTCTTTACGAATGGCGGCTGGTTAATATTGCTGATCGTCATTGGCTATGCTCTACTCATACGAGTCTTCCTTATTGTCCTACAAAAAATTCTAAACGAAAAACTTTACTCAAAACTCGTTAGTGTCCTTATTTTTATAACACTCATAGCATATATTTTAGCACCAATACTTTTTGTCAATCTTCCAGACTCTGTCGACCTGGAGACAACGTTTTTTATTCTGTATCTGATTCCAATTATAATCGTTCTAGCTATTAGCAGTGATTCTATAAAGGGAAAAAGTTCCTCCAGCGATGACAACTCCGATGCAGGAGATGACAACTCCAGCAACAGCGATGATTCGTCAACCTACATTGACTGTACTCCTTTTATGTAAGATTACTCCGATTAAAACCTAGTACCCTCACCCTGGAACAAGAAATTCTATGCACTGAGTAAATGTTATTTTTTCAATAATAATTTAAGATTTTTCAATAATTTCCATTACTTTTGTAAGAATGCACCAACTAAAAATTATAACAATGAGAAAAAATCTTTTCTACGTCTTTTTCGTTCTGATCACAGTAGCCTTCTTGAGCAGTTGCAACAACAACGAAGGCCCTTCGTACGAAAATCACGCATTGAATCAAAAAAACACACTTGGCTTTTATAGTGGTGATCCGCTAACGGCGACATTCACCTACCAGCCCTATGCATTTCAAACTGCTTACGGTGAAAATGCGGAGGGATACCTCTACCGCCTCACACACGCGTTGGAACTGCAAACCTTCCAACTCAGCAGCTTGCCCAAAACCCTGACTCCGAACCAAAATTTTGAAGCAAAACTTGTCATCAACGGCATTGAAGGCAGGAACTTTGACGGAACCGTTAATTGCGTCGCTACCCAAATAAATGGTTCAAAAGTATGGATATTGGACACCGATCACAACTACGGATTTATCATTGAATACAAATAATCCATGAAACGTAATTTTATTCACACAATCATTTGGAGCCTGATCAGCCTACTCTGCCTGGTAAAGACAGCAAATGCGGTTCCTGCAGATCCGCGTCCGATCCGTGTCACCCAACCGGACGGAACCACCTTGGAGATTCGCATCCACGGTGATGAATACCTCGGATGGAAAACCTGCAACAACCGCTTGGTCAGCCAAGGACCGGATGGATTCTACTACTACGCACAATTCGAAGCAGACGGCAATATTACCCGCACTTCTACCCGTGTAACCGCCCACAACGTCAGCCTACAATCGTTTGGCGCGACCGAAGTGGTGCCTCCAACAGCCGCCATTCAAAGAGCCATGGAACGTCATCAGGATGTACGTGCTGCCCAAAAGATGCTCCCGCCACTGAACAACCCCTTTACGCACGGAGAATTCCGCTTCCTTTGCATCTTGGTCAACTTTGCCGACATCAAATTCACCATCGACGACCCGAACACCAAGTTCGCCAATTTGCTGAATGAAATAGGCTATGCGGAAAACGGAGGTACAGGATCTGCATTTGACTACTACCATGAAAACTCAAACGGCGTTTTCTCGCCCTCGTTTGATGTTTACGGTCCCGTCAACCTGGTTCGCAACAGCTCCTACTACGGAGGAAATGGCAACACCGGATCGGACCAGAACCCTTGGGCCCTCCCCAAAGACGCTATTGAAGCAGCCATTGCCCAATGCGGCTTGGACTTGACCCAGTATGACAACAACGGAGATCATGTATTGGACAATGTATTCTTCTTCTATGCAGGATACAACGAAGCAGAGGGTGGTCCGGAAGACACCATCTGGCCCCACAAATCCACCGGCTACGGTTCTTTCCAAGGTATTGACATCAACACCTACGCCTGCTCCTCAGAATTACGCGGTAATTCCGGCAAGAATATGGCAGGTATCGGTACCTTCACACACGAATTCGGACACGTTCTGGGTCTGCCTGACTTTTACGATACCGATTATGCCACCAACGGATACGGACGTGGTCTGAGCACCTATTCCCTGATGTCCACCGGTTGTTACAACAACAACCTCAATTCCCCGCCGTACCTCAATGCGATGGAACGTTACATGCTCACCTGGGCTGACCAACCGAAAGAATTGACAGAAAGCGGACACTACAAGCTCAAGCCGGTCCAAGAAAACGAAGCCTATTGGTCACCCACACGCACCGAAAACGAATACTACCTATATGAATACCGAAGCGACAAAGGCTGGGATGCCTATTTGCCTTCAAAGGGTATCCTGATCTACCATGTTGACCAATCTACCAATGTAGTCCACAATGGAAGAACCGGCGAAATGAAATGGAACTCTCACGACATCAACAATTTTGCAACCCACCAATGCTTCGACTTGATTGAAGCGGTTACGGAAGCAAAAGTCAACAACGAGAACCAAATTCCCTTCCCGGGTGCCTCCAACGTAACCCGCTTTGATGCGGCCACCACTCCTGCCAACCTTGACTGGGCCGGCAATTCAACCCACTACAACCTTTCCAATATCTCATCTGACGGATCCTTCGACTTGAGTATTATGACAGGTATGATTATCTCGGGTACGGTTTCCTCTTCCGCTACCCACCAACGAGTCTATGGAGCCACAGCAACTGCCAATACCCTCAGTCTTTCCAGCTCTTGTACCTCCAATACGGACCAAGATGGTTATTACTCCCTGATAACCAAACAAGAACTATCCTTGTTGGAAATTCAGTACACCAACCACGCACGCTACGTATGCTGGATAGATGGAGAAAACGAAAACGTCACCAAAAATGTGGTACTCCAAGCTAACAATATCGGCACCAACCTTTCCTTGAGTAAAGCAAAAGGCACCGCTGCAAGAATTGCTGCCGCAGCCGAAAAAGCATATGTTGGGGTCGAATACACTGGAGAAGAACTCGAGATCTACAACGATTGCTCGCTTGCTGGTATTGAATTCTCATTGGTTCCCGACATTGACCGTCCAGAAACTATTGGTGTCTTCCTGTTTGATAAGACCACTCAAACCATGCTGATTGAAGAAGCCATCGATGGCGATACCGGTAACTTTGAGAATAGCATTTACATTGGACAATTCAAAGAATACATCATCCTGGACAGCAGCCACGACTACATCTTCGGATACTTCCTGGATGGTAACACCAACGATTATCCGATTCTGACTGACAACGAGGAACAAGTCGCTGGAGGAGCCATGATCTCTACCAATGGAAGCAACTGGTCAGCAATTGATGCAGGCAACATCCTGGCCCGCATGTACTTGAATGCTCCCGAACAAATCAGCCTCTTCCCGACCATCTTTGTAGAGAAGCGTCTGTTCAATACCGGTGATGTCCTGCAACTGCGACTCAGACGTTGTCAAACCAAGCCGGAAACCGTTACCTGGACATTCGATGGAAAAGCCTATGAAACCGGTGATCTGATCACCTTGACCAACGGGGAGCACATCCTCAAGGCCGTTTTAACCTTTGCTGATGGCTCCATCCAAACATTGGTCCAAGAAATTGGCGTATTATAATTGACGAAGAAGTTCGCGGACAACATCCACATCCGTCCAACCGGTCCAGCCGTCCTCGGCGGGCCGGTTTTTTCTTGCTGAGGAGTGTACAAATCGGGCACCTGTTGCTTGCACCAGAGCTGCCACGTTTTGGGGATTCACGCCAGAACCCGGCATGATCATAATGCGGTCCCCAGCCAGCTCAACCATACGCTGCAAAACAGCTGTTCCTTCCGGAGCTGTAGGAAAACCACCGGAAGTCAAAACACAATCACAACCCAGTTGTATTGCATCCTCGAGGGTCTGAAAAACATCCCGGCTCACATCGATTGCACGATGGAAGGTAACGGACAAACCGCCCGCCTTAGCCACCTTCACCCAACGCTCCATCGTTGCAAGATCCACATTTCCCATAAAGTCCAAGGCACCAAGCACCACACCGTTGACTCCCAGATCTGCACACATCCGAATATCATCTTCCACCTCCAGTATCTCCTGCGGCTGATAAACAAAGTTTCCTTCACGGGGACGTAACAACACATTCAAATCAATGGACAGGGCCTCTCTGGCGGTCTTAATTGCACCATATGAAGGGGTTACCCCACCAACACCCAAGACAGAACACAACTCAACCCGGTCAGCTCCTGCCTCTTGCGCAGCCAATGCACTGATCACGGAATTGGAGCAAACTTCTAATCGACATTTTCTCATAATTACATAGATTATTCTGCCACAAAATTAATAAAAAGGCACTTTTATTTTGATTAATACAGAAAAAACAATACTTTTGCACTCCCTTGAAACGCCCAGATGGTGGAATGGTAGACACGCTAGTTTCAGGGACTAGTGGCCGCAAGGCTGTGCAAGTTCGAGTCTTGTTCTGGGCACAAAAAAACCGATCCATGGATCGGTTTTTTTGTTTGCTACTTCCGGAACGATTGTGCTCTTTCAGCTATAATCTCCCGATAGTCCGAATACAACTGAGAAGAACTCTCCCAAATGTACTCATTGGATGAGGAAGTCAGTGCAGCCATCCCGGCCAATGCCTGATCCGCATACGGACGACAGACAGGCTCCTGTTCGTAGCGAAAAGCAAGCTTTTGCAAGATGTACTCGAAGATATCTTTCGCCCGAGATTCATTCCCATCTGCCATCGCATTTTTTGCCAAAAGTAGCAGCTCTTGATATTGCTCCATAACTATACACGAAGTTTTAAACCTGCAAAAATAGTATCCGGTCGGAATGAAAAAACGGAAGCCATTTCACCGGCCATACAGAAACCACATTGATTGCATTTCTCGGTACCATGTCCCACGCACAAACCACGACTTCCATCCGGATAAACAAAATCAGTCACCCAGCAACGTCTCTTGAACTGATTGGTCTTCATCAGCTTCAAGCCTGAAATAGAATTCATAATCGGGTAACCCTTTTTCTTATAAGCGATCACACGATCGATAATTTGTGAACGAGTCTCCATATCCAAGGCCAAATACTCAGTTCCTTCAAACGGTGTATGGAAGTTGATGGAAATACACTCTATGGCAGGATTTTTACGTGCATACTCGATGGTATTGTCCACATCTGTGTAATTCAAGGTATTCACCACCATATTCACACTCAAATGCGGGTGAGCACACGTAGCAATATGCTTTTCCAATTTAGCAAAGGTACCTTTTCCGCGAACTTCTTCATGGTACCCTCCAGCTCCATCCAGACTTACCCAAATCGAATCCGCATGCGAACCGGCAAACGGCAGCTGAGCATTCGTGGTAATGGTACAAGAGAAGAAACCGATCTGCTTGGCCAAGTCGATCAAATCATTGATCCGCTTGTCTCCATCCTTCCAAATCGTCACCTCGCCCCCTTCAAAATCCACAAAACGAGAACCGGCATCGTACGATTGCTGCAAATGTGCCCGCACCTGCTCATATGTCATGCAATGCGGATTTTTCAGTTCATAGACACTACAATGCTTGCAACGCAAGTTGCAGATGTCTGAAATAAACAAAACGGTTTGCAAAGGGGCTTTTCGTCCACAGAAACGAGCACGAAAGAACCACCACGCCAAGTAGAATAGCTTTCTCATATTATCCAACGATAAAATTTACAACAATCAAAATAATGCAATACATCATCACAATGTTTCGTGCAACCAACCAGCGCAACAAGAACCAGTCAATGCCAGCCTTTCGATAGGATTCAAAATCTCCCATAGGTCCCATCCAAGGCCGAATTACAATCGGGACCTCCTGATGATTCACAAAATGATACAACGAGCCTACCAGCCACATGGACACCGGGAATACCAGCAGCACTAAAAGGTAAGCCCAATGCAACTGTCCGAGCAAGACTGCTGCTAAAACCGACAAATAGGGCACTGCATTAATGAATGCGGACAAGGCAATCTGACCCTTCGGACCGCCCATTAAATGCGCCATGGTCTTCTTACCCATCTTCTGATCGGGTATCGCATCCAAGACTGAATGTGAATACACAATATTGGTCACCAACAAGCCTACAGCGGAAGACAACCAAAGAATCTTCGATGACACACTACCTGTAACAGCAAAATAGACACCCGTCATCAACAAGGGACCGAACATCAGAAAAATCACCAACTCACCCAAACCACGGAAGCCCAGTTTAAGGGGACCACCCGAGTAAGAGACTCCAATGAATAAGGCTGCGAGAATCCACCCAAGAACCGCAATGCCTCGCACTAGAAATACGATCAAGCCCATCGCAGCAGCCATACCCAATAAAATCAGAACCACACGCAGCAACTGCGTTGGAGTAGCCTGACCACTGGTCAGATATGGATACTTCACCATTCGTCCCCTAAAACCCTCGTTAGCGACCATTTGCCGAGCTTGTGCTGATCCAAGCCTATGATCAAACCAATCATCCAGAAGATTTAAAGACAGATGCAAGAAAACTACACCAAACAAAGATGCGAACGCTGCAATCCAACTAAAATGCTGTTCACCGAAAGACAAACAAAGAGCCGTCACCGCAGGAATAATGGACTGCGGCAGTGAAATAGGACGGGCATTACGAAGCCAAAACCGAATCGTATTCATCGATAAAACAAATAGGGAATCTGACTAGTGTGGACAGATTCTGGTTGTATAAACAAAAAAAGGATCCGATTTAAAATCAGATCCTTTTTTGTGGAGATAGTCGGAGTCGAACCGACGACCCCCTGCTTGCAAAGCAGGTGCTCTAGCCAACTGAGCTATACCCCCATCTTCTGGCTGCAAAGTTAAAAACTTTTGCTTAAAACTCAAAAAAAAATTTAAAAGAACTACTTTTTTGTAGTCCCGAGCGGACTTGAACCGCTGACCCCTACATTATCAGTGTAGTGCTCTAACCAACTGAGCTACGGGACTGTATATAAAACATTGAGTAGAAAAGGACACCTTTGTCACAGCTCCAAAAAGGA
>JAFYSH010000001.1 GCA_017546605.1 Bacteroidales bacterium
AACATATAGTCTGAACATGTCTAATACCCGCTAAAGGGAATACCTAGAGGGACCCATAGTTCACATCATTCAGGCCTATGTCAAAGGTACAATAAAAGAGCACCATAACTCCATATTGGAATTATGGTGCAAATCTAAAAGAGGGGCCCGTTGGCAGCAAGTTATCGCGCAGCGATGACGCAGATGACAATGGGAGGGTCCGGAGTGAGCGAAGCGAACGGAGTCCTCCGCAATCACTACTATCCTCCCAGTGCAATATAAAATGTAAAGAGGCTAACCTCAAAGTCTAAATTGACTTTTTAGTCATCCCCCTTTTTTTGTCAAATTGGCCCAAGAAGCAAATCGGTGGGGGATTTGTAAGATTGGCTGTCCTTTTGAAAGGACATGCCAGCCAGACTATTGGATTTTGTCGGACAAATAAGGTCGAATCATTTTATTCCAAATGCGATAAGCATTGGGTAGGAGATGGATGCCGTCTATGGTATAATTTGCATCTAAATTTTTTGCCTCGTCCATCAATGAGGTCGCCAAATCCAGGTAAGTAAATCCATAAATAGGCGCATATCGGATCAGTTGCCTGTTGATGGCCGCAACTTTTTCATTCCTTCCTTCCCAGTAGGGGGATACCGGATTTTGGGGTAAGGTGCTAACGACATACAGCTCAGTATCCGGGAGAGAGGTTCTCAAGCGGATGAGGATTCTCCGGTAATTTTCCCAAACTTGTTCCGGTTGGACAGAGGCATCGTTGATGAAGTTGTTAGTGGAGATCAACAGGAAGATCTTGGCAGGATTGGCTGCGATCAGGCTGTCCAGGCGCATCAGAACGCCTTCTACCGTGTCTCCGTTGATTCCGTAGTTGATGACCTTTTCATTCTGAGTCCATTCCTCCCACCAGCAGTTGTTGGTCAGGCTGTTGCCCAACATGATGATGGATCGCTCGGGCAGAGGCAGTGTGTTGAAGATAGAAACTCGGGAATAGTAATGTCCAAACATATCGGGATAGTGGGTCAAGTAACTCTTGTTGGAGTTAGGATCTTCCCGGTTTTGTGCCGGCAGACCGATGTACGGCTCCAGAAAGCGGGTCAGTTGAGCATAGCCGGCCCCATTGATGCGGCTTCCATCAAAAGTGTAGGCATCCTTGAGGATTTTTTGTTTGTCGGTCAGCACGGAAGTCGGATCCAAAAATGTAAACGACTGTTCTTGAGCAGCTGCTTGCAGGCGTCGGTTGACCACATAAGCAGAATCTACCCATTCCGATCCAAGGGCGTACAATTTCGGGTCTGGGGTAATACCCAAAATGTAGATCTCACTTTTGGGAGAAATCTTTTTTGCTTGAGTGGCCATTTCCAACAAGGCATCTGCCACCTCTTGTGCCGGTTTTTGTTGTTTAAGGTCGTACAAGCCGGTGCAGAGGAAGACCTTGCTGGGCTTGGATTGCATCAATTCCGGAAGTCGGTAAGCAGTACATGCCGTCCCTTCCAAGGCAATTCCACGATTTTTGACTCGAGGGCTTCCATAAAATCGGTTCCAGATTCCTCGATCAATCACATCGTCTCCAACCAGGATGATATCACCCGCATCCAACCCCAAGGTTTGGTATTGTTGATGCCGTTCTTGGAAATAGGAGATTTGGCCGTGTTCGGTGGGCATGGGTTGCTGTTTGCTCGAGCAGGCGATCAGGCACGGCAAAACAGCCCATAGCCAGATCAATGGGAAACGGAACAATGTTTTCATAACGGATCTTATACGTTGAATAGGAAGTGCATCACGTCGCCGTCTTGAACAACGTATTCTTTGCCTTCGACACCCAGTTTGCCGGCTGCACGACAGGCTGCTTCACTTCCATAATGGATAAAGTCTTCGTATTTGATAACCTCAGCGCGAATAAAACCCCGTTCAAAGTCGGTGTGGATTACACTGGCTGCGCGAGGTGCTTTGTCGCCCTTGTTGATGGTCCAGGCACGTACTTCCTGTACTCCCGCGGTGAAGTAAGTTTGCAGGTTCAGTAACGAGTAGGCTGCTTGAATCAAACGAACAACGCCTGATTCTTTCAAACCAATTTCTTCCAGGAACATTTGGCGTTCATCGTAGTCTTCCAACTCGGCAATTTCCGACTCAATCTTCGCGGCAATGATCAATAGTTCGGCATTTTCTTCACGAATTGCTTCGCGTACCTTTTCCACGTATTGGTTGCCATTGAGTGCAGAGCTTTCATCTACGTTGCAGACGTACATAACCGGTTTGTTGGTCAGCAGGAAAAGGTCATGAGCCAACTTTTCATCCTCAGCGTTGTCGAATACAACGGTACGGGCTGATTTGCCGGCCAGCAGCGTTTCCTTGTAGCGCATCAGGATGTCGTAAAGCCGTTTTGCTTGCTTGTCTCCACCACTTTGAGCTTGTTTGGATACTTTATTCAGACGGTTTTCTACCGTTTCCAAGTCTTTTAACTGGAGCTCAAGGTCGATGATTTCCTTGTCGCGGATCGGGTCCACGCTACCGTCCACGTGAACGATGTTCGGATCGTCAAAACAACGCAGGATGTGCAGGATGGCATCGGTTTCTCGGATGTTGGCCAAGAATTGGTTACCCAACCCTTCCCCCTTGCTGGCGCCTTTGACCAGACCGGCAATGTCCACAATTTCTACGGTCGCCGGAACAACGCGATTGGGTTTGACTAATTTTTCCAGCTCTTCCAACCGTTGGTCGGGAACAATGGTGGATCCAATGTTCGGTTCAATGGTGCAAAAAGGGAAGTTAGCGGATTGAGCTTTTCCGGAACTGATACAATTAAAGAGGGTGGACTTGCCCACGTTCGGCAGTCCTACGATTCCACAACGTAATGCCATACTAATTTGATTAAAACGTGCGCAAAATTAGAGAAAGATTGCCTAACTTGCAACCATGGGTAGGATGTGTGTGGTTTTGATGTGTTTTATCTTGGGAATATCGTCCCAATTTGCTGTTGCGCAAAGCAAAGATTCGTTGCTGGTTTTGTCTTGGAACCTTGAAAACTGGTTCGATCCGATTTGGCATGGCGAGCAAGATGACCCGGCCTTTACCCCTGGTGGAGAGAAACATTGGACGTGGACTCGGCTACGGGAGAAAAGGGATCGGATCGCTCTTCTGCTGGTGTCGGTTTCTGGGGATTGGGGGAGAATCCCCGATGTGGTGGCCTTTTGCGAAGTGGAGAACCGGCGCGTGTTGGAAATTCTATTGGAAGAAACGGTGTTGGTCAAGTCCGATTATGTCATTGTACATTTTGAGGGCCCGGACCGTAGGGGAATCGATTGCGCCTTGTTGTATCGTTCTGAACAGTTGGAACTGCTTGCAGCCGGTTTGCTGCCCGTTCATCCACCGGGTTCGCCCCGATCGTTACGTTCGATTTTATACGCTCTTCTGAAGGACCGCTGCGAAGGGATGTATTATCATTTTTTTGTCAATCATTGGCCTTCCCGCTTGGGAGATACCGGAGCGGGACGTATACAAGCCGCCCATGTACTCCTTCGCAGTGTAGATTCAATCCTCCAGGTGGCGGCTATGGATCGGATCATTGCTGTAGGGGATTTTAACACCAATGCCCAGTCTCCAGCCTTGGCGAGTTTGGCCCCCCAATTGGTTCCGCTGTACCCTGGGGTGCGTGGAGAAAAGGGAATTGCAGGGTCGGTTCGTTATCGGGGTGTCTGGGAGTTGATTGATTGGATGCTGGTGCCTGCTGGCCAAAAGGCTTCGGTAACGACGTGGATTTACGCACCGGCCTTCTTGCTCGAAGAAGAAAAGCGGTGGATGGGGAAAAGACCCCATCGTACTTACCAGGGACCTCGGTATTTGGGAGGTGTGAGTGATCATCTTCCGATTGTAGGCCTTTTTTCAAAAAATGTTTAATTTTGTCAAATGAAAGCATATTTAGATTTGATCCGACACATCCTGGAAAACGGGATTGATAAAGGGGATCGGACTGGTACCGGCACCCGTAGCGTCTTTGGCTATCAAATGCGTTTCGACTTATCCAAGGGTTTTCCGCTATTGACCACCAAACGTCTTCATTTGAAATCCATCATACACGAACTGCTTTGGTTCTTGCAGGGAAATACCAACATTCATTACTTGAACGAAAATGGTGTTACCATTTGGGATGAGTGGGCAGATTCGGATGGAGAATTGGGTCCGGTTTACGGCCATCAATGGCGTTCTTGGGGCAAATCGGATGGAACAGCCATCGACCAAATTACGGAAGTTCTCCATTCTCTGAAGAACAATCCGGATTCTCGCCGTCACATTGTATGTGCTTGGAATGTGGGTGAAATTGATCAAATGGCATTGCCTCCGTGTCATGCACTCTTTCAGTTCTATGTGGCCAACAACCGCTTGTCGTGCCAGTTGTACCAACGTAGTGCGGATGTTTTCTTAGGGGTTCCGTTCAACATTGCGTCGTATGCGTTATTGACCCAAATGATAGCACAGGTTTGTGGCTATGAGTTGGGTGATTTTGTGCACACCTTGGGCGACGCTCACCTATATAGCAATCACTTTGAGCAGGCACGTCTGCAATTGTCACGGGAGCCGCGGGAATTGCCTCAAATGCGGTTGAATCCGGCAGTGACCTCTCTGTTTGATTTTCGTTACGAGGACTTTACTTTGGAGGGATACAATCCTCATCCGGGGATTAAAGCACCCATAGCCGTCTAGTTTTATGGTATCGTTGATTGTAGCATTGGCCCAAAATCATGCAATTGGTCGGGATAATCAGTTGCTGTGGCATATTTCTGAAGACTTGAAATATTTTAAGCGGACCACCACGGGGCATGCCGTAGTGATGGGCCGAAAAACCTTTGAGTCGATGGGTGGCAAGGGGCTCCCCAACCGTACAAACTTGGTCATCAGTCGTACTCCGAGAGCCTCCGAGAGTGAGCAGATCCGGTTTTTTACGTCCCTGTCGGAAGCTTTGGCTGCAGCAAGGACGGGGGATGAGGAGGTTTTTGTGATTGGGGGAGGAGAAATCTATCGACAAGCATTGGAACAAGATTGTGTGGATCGGATGTATTTGACCTGGGTACACACAACCATTTCAGATGCTGATACTTATTTTCCTCATTTCGATCCAGATAACTGGAAGGAGGTCTCTCGGACAGCAACTCAAGTGGATCCGAAGAATGGACTTGAGTATGCGTTTGTGGTCTATGATAGAATTCGATAACTAAGAGCAATCCCTTACTGCTGATCCCGGGGGCGAGCCAGTTGTAAGAAGGCCAAGCCCAACAATAACAGGATCAACACCGAAGCGATCCGGGAAATGAGGGTCGCTGTGCGGAAGATCGGAGGATCGTAGCGGAAAATGATTTCATGTTCACCGGCCGGAAGCATCAATGCCCGCAATACATAGTCGGCTCTTATAACCGGAACTTCCTGGCCATCTACGTAAGCATACCATCCTTTCGGGTAGAAAATTTCGCTGAATACGGCCAGACCGCCCGTGGGTGATGTGTAGTGGTAGTTTAGCTGATTGGGTGCATAATGCGTCAGCCAAATTTCACCACTTCCCGGTGTGATGGTCGGAAGATGAACATCTTTTCGGGAGAGAACCGCACTTTGTTCGGGCTGCAGGTTGTTTGCCAATGCTGCAATTTCTTCATTCGGATGATCTACCCACACAATGTCTTCCACAAACCAGGCATTGCCCAAAGCTTGCTCATAATACAACGGAGCGGAATTGCCATCGATGATGATGTAACGCGTGTTTAACAGGGCCAAGATGGGATAGTAGCCAAGCGCTTGTTCTAAGTCGCTCATGGTTTGAGCGGTGGGCATGGCTTGATTGATGGCGCCAATCATCCGGTTCATTTCCGGGTGGATGCAGTGTTCAATCAAGTCCTGGTATCGTTGCAGTTTTGCCGGACTATAACCGCCAATGGTTTTGTGGTGATAGCTGGTGTGTGCATCATTGAAGGTATTGACACTCAGGTCCAATACCCGATAGTTAGGGTCAGGGTCTTGTTTGATGAGCTTGTCCACCGGTCGTTCTGCAAATTGATTCTCAAAGACGTGTTGGCGGACAAAGTGACTGTCATTAAGGTAACGTTTATCGATGCTCCATAAGTCCACCAGGACGAGCAGGGTGAGTACCCAAACACATTGTTGGGCTTTCAGTTTCTTTTGGATGCCCAGCCAGAGTACGCCTCCACCCAGAACAATGAACAGTAGGGAGCGGAAGGCATCCGATCGGAGCAACGTTTGACGGTCTTGCATCAGGGCTTGCACCAGGTCTGCCGGGTAATTGGCATCGATGGGAGAGGAGAAGGATCCTGCCAGAGAAGGAAACAAGCCTACCAAAAGCGCAAAGCCTGCGGTTAGACCGCCAGCAATGGCAAATCCCCGGCGAATGCGTTGAGGGCTTGGTTGTTTTTCGGCAAATAGGAGTTGGTAGATGACCAACACGGCCAGTATGGGGATGAGTAGTTGGAGGATAACCAGGATCATGGAGACCGTGCGGAACTTGTTGTACATCGGAGCATAGCGGAACCACAACTCAGAGAACCACATCAGGTGAGAACCCCAGGAGAGGAGTACGGCGATGATACCAACACCCAAAATCCACCATTTGTAGTGTCCTCGAACGAGGATGAGTCCAAGTACCGCCAGGAAGATGGAGAGGGCACCCATGTACATCGGGCCAGCGGTAAAGGGTTGAGGACCCCAGTACAAGGGCATTTGTTTTAAGAGCGCTTCGCCTCCGCTATAGCGACGTAGTACGTTGGCGCTTGCTGTGTTTTGGGAGAGTTCGCCACTGGATGCACCTCCATTGAAGTTGGGGATCATTAGGTTGGGCATTTCTTCAATGCCATAGGACCAAGCTGTAGCGTAGTCCAGGTCCAGTCCTTTCCGACCTTCTGCTTCGGATCCTTGTGTCAGTTCGCTACCACCGCGCATCGTTTGCTTGGCGTATTCAAAAGTCGGAAGCAGGTGGTTCGCATTGGTGGCAATGCCCAGCAGTCCAGTTCCCAACAGGAGACAGGAAACTTTCATAAAGCGCGGTAAGGTCTTGTTGCGCAAGGCGCGAATGCCTTCAGCAATAGCTAAGCCAAGGATGGTGATGGCCAGATAATAGGTGATTTGAGGGTGGTTGGCTTTGATTTGAAAACTCAACGTAAAGGCAAATAGCAAGGCGGGCCACAAGCTCTTCTTACTTCGGTAAGCCCACACAACGGCGCTCAAAACCCAAGGCATAAAGGCAATTGCGGCCATTTTGGAGTTATGGCCCACTTGGATGATTTGCATATTGTAGGAGCAGAAAGTAAGGGCGATGGCTCCGAGTACGGCCAACGGACGTTGTACGCCAAAGGCCAACATGAGTATGAATCCACCTATTAAAGCAATCAGCAAGTAACTGGCAGGGCGAGCTCCTGTAAACAGGAATTGATAAATGGGCTCTGTCCAATCTCCCTCATAGAGAATACTGATGGCATTGGCCGGCATTCCTGAAAACATGGAATTGGTCCACAAGGTAGGATCCTCGGGGTGGTTTTCGTTCCAGGTAACGATCTCGTGGGCCATTCCGCGCCATGATGAGATATCTGCTTGGTTTACAATTTTTCCTTGGAGTACTTCCGGGGTGTAGGCATAGGCCAAAACGACAAATCCGATCAGAATGGCCATCCATGGCCCTATTTTTTTCCATTGGATTTGACAGATCAGGTCTTTGAGTTTCATCGGTGAATTGACTTATAAGTTATTATTCCCATTCCAGCAACTCGACCATTCGATGGGTGAGTTCCTTGCGGGAGAATTTCTGAATTGTTTCCAGGTTACCGGTCCAAGGACACGGTGTGCCATTCTGATAGGCCGTAAACAATTGGTGAATGGCATTCGAGATACCTTCTCGGTCATTCCATTCAAAGATCCGTCCAGCCTGTGTCTGGGCAAGGATGGTGGCTACATCGCCATCTTCCGGGCCAAAGGCAAGGATGGGTCGGTTGGCAGCGAGGTATTCAAAGAATTTTCCGGTGAGAATTCCTTTTGCTTCGGGCTCTTTTCGCAACGGGAGCAGGAGTACTGCCGCATTGCGTTGATAGGCCGAGATAACGTTGTGCGGAAGGTAACCCAAATTTGTCAAGGCTGGTTCCAAACCGTTGCGTCGGATAGCGGTAAGTACTGCTGCATCCGTTTTCCCAATGAGGGTAATGCGCAAACATCTTCTGAAATCCGGGTCCAGCCGGTAGCGGTTGCCCAAGACTTCCCAGCAGACTTCCGGATTGCCGTCTTCAGAGAGCAGACCGGTGTGCAGGATGTAGAAGCCCTTGTCAAATGGATTGTGGTGACCAACAAAGTCGGCATCGTCGTACCCATTGGTAATGACTTGCACTTTTTCCGGATCCCCCAACCTGCGTAGGGTCATTAGTTGTTGATATTCTTTTTGCATCTGTTGGGAAACGACCACTACTTCATCGGCCAATCTCAAGACCGAGGCCTCCATACGCCGGTGGCGTTGAAGTACACCCGGGAGCATGGGGAGGTGTTTGAAGTAGAAGATGCGGGTCCAGGGATCCCGAAAATCAGCAATCCACGGAATCCACGGGAATTCCCGTTTGATGCCCCTGGCAATCAGGTGCATGGAGTGAGGAGGACCGGTGCTGACAATGGCATCGACCGGGTATTCTTTCAGGTATTCAATCAAGTATTGGATGGAGGGTTTTACCCACAATATCCGCGGATCGGGAACAAAAAGATTGGCGCGGATCAGCAGGGCAATCTTCTCTTTCCAGGACTTTTTGTTCCGGCTGACAATGGGATTGACAACGGGTTGTTTGCTGGATTTCCCCATCCATTTTCGATAGATGGCATAGGGCTCTTTGATGGGTTGTTCCAGGATTTCGGCCTGGACAGGAATTTCGCTCATCAAGGATTCATCCCGAGCCGGAATTTCCGGATTGGACGGGGTATAAATCACCGGT
Organism: Bacteroidales bacterium; assembly: GCA_017546605.1. Lineage (GTDB taxonomy): Bacteria > Bacteroidota > Bacteroidia > Bacteroidales > UBA932 > JAGCJX01. The sequence continues at coordinate 8,946 of JAFYSH010000001.1, forward strand.
TGCCAACCAAATTCAGGCAGGTATTTGGAAAATTTCAGCCAACGTTGCACCCCAGATCCTCCAGAGGGTGGCCAATAGTAGGATATGATAAGAACGCGCTTCACTATTTCAAAAGGCTATCATAGAGTCTGCGAACAGCCTCGTCTGTGAAAAAGTCTCCGCTGTCTTCGTTGTATGCTTTGCATCCGTTCGTAATGGCAACGATGCCCCAGTTTTCATCAGGGCAAAACATCATAATGCTATACAATCCGTAGGCATTTCCTCCATGTCCAATCAAGGTTTTTCCAGGGATGATGTTGTAGAAGCGTTCCAGGGCCAGGCCATAGGCATTGCCGCCCATATCCGGGTATGTCCAAATAGCAGAACGCATCATTTCTTCCGATTCTTCGCTCAGAATACGGGTGTTGTGGTAGTAACCTCCTTGCAGGTGCATGGTCATGTAGCGGGCTAGATCCACCGCTGAAATCTTGATGCCACCGGTGGGAGAGAAAATTGGAGCGGAGTACCCCATTTGGTAATCATCCATACGATGGGCGGTCGAAGCGTATGCTGCGCTTTTTTTGAATACGCCTTCGTTGCAGGTGTACAGGCTCACGAAGCGTTCATTATCCAAAGAGTCCACGTTGTGACCGGCATAGAGACCCAGGGGGCGGATGACACGGTTGCGGACAGCAATATCAAAGCGGGTATCGGTTACCTTTTCCAGAATCGCTCCAGCCAGGTTGTAGCCCAGGTTGCAATATTCGTAATCCGTACCGGGAGCATAATCGTTGTAGGAATCCTGGCAGTCTCCGTTGATGCTGGGATCGATGTAGGTGAGTGAAAAATACCCGTTGCGGTCGCTCATACTGGAAGTATGGCTCAGGATCATACGCAAGGTAATGGGGGTATCCGGGTACTTCGGGTTACGAACCGGGAAGCCGATCAGATCGCTGACATCGTCATCCAAGGACAAGGTACCCTCTTCGATGAGCTGCATCAAGGAGGTGGCGGTAAAGGATTTTGAAATGGATGCGATGCGGAAGATGTCATTGGCTTGCAGCGGTTCTTGTGTATCCAGATCTTTGTAGCCGACAGCACCGGTATAAATAATCTCACCATCCTTGACAACGGCTGCAGCAATGCCGATGTTGCCGTAGTCTTCCATCAGGGAGGCGAGGGCTTTGTCTGCGTAAGTAGCGCCTTGTCGGTTGAACAAGGAGTTGCTGCCGATGAGTAATGCAGCAATGGCGATTAGAAGTACTGGCAGGATGAATTTCTTTTTCATAACGATGAAAATTTTGATGGTTTTATAGCAACTACAAAGATAAGAGTTTGGGAGAAAATATCTATTTTTGTGAGATGAATAATGGAAAAAAGATGGCGGAAACACCGATGATGAAACAGTACGCCGAAGTCAAGGCTACGTACCCGGAAGCAATCCTGCTGTTTCGGGTTGGGGACTTTTATGAGACTTTTGGTGAGGATGCTGTGACAGCCTCTCGGGTATTGGGTATCGTGCTGACCCGAAGAGCGAACGGATCGGGGACCTACATCGAACTAGCGGGTTTTCCCCACCATTCATTGGAAAGTTATCTGCCGCGCTTGGTGCGTGCTGGATACAAAGTTGTTGTCTGCGATCAACTGGAAGACCCCAAGCTGACCAAAAAGGTCGTGAAGCGGGGAGTGACCGATATCGTCACCCCGGGTCTTGTTTATAACGAGCAGATTCTCAATCAAAAAGAAAATAATTACTTGGCCAGCTTAGCCTTTTGGAAAGATCGTTCCGGATTGGCCTTGTTGGATATTTCGACGGGAACATTCCAAGTGGCAGAGGGAAAGTTGGCGGATATTGAGGCTTTGTTGGCGACGTTTCGCCCCAAGGAAGTGTTGTTGCCCAAGGGCTATGAAGCCGGTTTCCGGGAGCGCTTTCCAATGGACAAGGTTTACATTTCAACCATGGATGAGTGGGCTTTTGTTCACGATGCGGCGCGGGAGAAACTTTGTCGTCAATTGGGAGTCAATCAGTTAAAAGGATATGGTGTTGATCGGATGGAGCTGGCTGTTACGGCAGCAGGAGCAGCCCTTTTCTACCTGGAATCCTCACAGCAAAAAGGCTTGGGGCATATTTGCTCTTTGACGCGTATTGACCGGGATGAATTTGTCTGGATGGACCGTTTTTCGGTGCGTAATCTGGAATTGTTTGATTCCGCCGCTCCGGATGGTGTATCCCTGTTGCAAGTTATTGATCAAACCTCATCCCCGATGGGGGGGCGTTTGTTGCGGCATTGGTTGGCGCTTCCTATCCGTGACTTGCAGGAGTTGTCGGCTCGCTATGATGCGGTGGAATTGCTTTTGTCCGATGCTGAACGCATGGAGGAGTTACAGCAGCGGATTACACGGATTGGAGACCTGGAACGTTTGGCGGGAAGGATTGCCGCTGGACGGGTGGTGCCTCGCGGTATCCTGCAGTTGAAACGCGCTTGGGATGAACTGGAAGCCCTATTGACTTGGGATGGAGCGGCTTGGAAGGCTTTGTTAGCAGGTCTTCGTGGTGGCGGAAAATGGAGTCAGGAGATTGGTCGCATTCTTTGCGAAGAACCGGCTGGTCAGATTGGTAAGGGGACTGTAATTGCAGCCGGCGTAGATCCTACGTTGGATGAGTTGCGGGATGTGGTACAGAATGGAAAAAAAATCTTGTTGAACATCCAGCAGCGGGAAATGGAGCGTACCGGTATCAGCTCTCTGAAAATCAGTTATAACAATGTGTTCGGCTATTACCTGGAGGTTCGGAATACCCACAAAGATAAAGTTCCAGAAGATTGGATCCGCAAGCAGACCTTGGTCAACGCAGAGCGTTACATTACCCAGGAGCTAAAGGCATACGAAGAACGGATCTTGGGAGCTGAGGAACGGATCTTGGCCATCGAACAACGCATCTTCAATGAGTTGTTGGCGGCTGTACAGCAACAAGTTCCGCAGATTCTGGAGCAGGCCCAACGAATTGCCCGCCTGGATGTACTTCTTTCGTTTGCCCGTTGTGCGAAGGCTTATGCGTATGTGCGTCCCAGCGTTGATGATAGCGATGTGCTAGAGATCGAGCAAGGTCGTCATCCGGTCATTGAACGCATGATGCGCGAGGGAGAGGCCTATGTCCCGAATGATTTGAAATTGGATCGAGACCGTCAGCAGATCATCATTCTGACAGGGCCGAACATGGCCGGTAAGTCGGCTTTGTTGCGCCAAACCGCCTTGATCGTTCTTATGGCGCAAATCGGTTCGTTTGTTCCTGCCAAACGTGTACGGATGGGCTATGTGGACAAGATTTTTACTCGGGTGGGAGCCTCCGACAACTTATCACGTGGCGAGTCCACCTTTATGAGCGAAATGTTGGAGTCGGCAACCATCTTGAATAACTTGTCAGAACGCTCACTGGTCTTGTTGGATGAAATCGGTCGGGGAACCAGTACCTATGATGGAATGTCGATTGCTTGGGGAATGGTGGAATATTTGCATGAACACGGAGAACGTGCAAAGACCCTCTTTGCGACCCACTACCACGAACTAAACGACTTGGAAAAACGCTACGATCGTGTTCATAATTTTCACATTGCTGTCCGCGAGGCAGATGGTAAGATTATTTTCTTGCGCAAACTTGCTCCTGGTGGAGTAGCGCACAGTTTTGGGATTCACGTTGCCCGCCTAGCAGGGATGCCTTCTGCAGTTGTCCGGTCTGCAGAAACCATCCTGCATCAACTGGAATCCACTTCTTCTACGGCAGAAAGGCCGGTTTTGGATCGGGTCAAGCCCCAGGAACCGATGCAGTTGTCCTTCTTCCAATTGGATGATCCGTTGCTGGAAAGTATACGGGATACCTTGCGGGATGCGGACCTGAATTCGATGTCGCCCCTGGATGCATTCGATCTCTTGCGAGATTTGCGCAAGCGGATCGGTGTGAAGTAACCGAAAATAATAGAATCATGTTTAAAATCGATCGGTTCCGATCGTTCTTGTCGTTGTTGGGGATCACCATTGGGGTCTTCATGACGTTGTTGGTTTTTACCGTTGTAGAAGGACTACAGTCCAGTATTCGAGCCTCGCTCCGATCCTTTGGCGAAGGGGTTGTTTTTGTACAAGCTTTGCCCTGGACGAATGCAGATGATTTTCCTTGGTGGGAATTTTTGAGGCGTCCCAGGGTCCAGAAATCGGAGGCAACTTATTTGAAAGAGCACCTTGTCTCGGCGCAAGGAGTGGCTTATGTGCAAACCTTTTCTGCAAGTCTTCGTTATAAGAGTCAGGCACTTACTACTTGGATAACTACTGCTTCAGCAGACTGGTTCCGCTTGTTGGACTATGGTTTGTCACAGGGTCGCTCGTTTAGCGAAACGGAATGTCTTCAGGGGGCTCCCATTGCCATTTTAGGGTCCGCCGTGGCTGCGCGTTTGTTGGGAGAGGAGCTCGATTTGGGAGCATCCCTACGCATTGATCAGCAGGAGGTCAAGCTGGTTGGAATTTTACAGCCACAGGGTGCATCCCCTCTTTCGTGGATTGAGTTGGATGAAGCGGTCATTGTGCCGAGTGGCCTGGCGTTGAAGTTGGGGCAGCCCGAGGACGGAGGGTACATTGTAACAGCCCCCAAGAAAACCTATTCAGAACAGGTCTTTGATGCTGAGCTACGCTCCTTATTGCGGGTTATGGGTCCCTACCAAAGAACACCAAACGAGAGTTCAAACTTTTCCCATTTTTCCAAAAGGCTTCCAAGTACTTACGTAAGATAAGCGACCGAAAACAAATTTCTCGCTTTGGTAAATTTACGGTAGTTTTTGG
>JAFYSH010000002.1 GCA_017546605.1 Bacteroidales bacterium
CGATGGTGCTGTCAGCAACGCAGAGAACCGTGATGCTTTCTTCAAGTATCACACATTCACTGTAACTGGTGCACAAACTGAAACCATCGAGCTGAAACGTCCCTTCGCTCAATTGAACATCGGTACTGCTGACTATGCTGCTTCTACAAGCGCAGGTTATACTCCGACTAAATCTGCTGTGACTGTTAAGAATGTTTACAGTACGTTGAATCTTGCTACGGGTGAAGTTGATGGTTCTACTGTTGCAACTTTTGGCCTTGCCAATATCAAGAAAGATGAAACTTTCCCGGTTGCTGGAAACCAATACTTGGCAATGAACTATCTGTTGGTGGCTAGCACAAAATCTCTTGTTGAAGTTGAATTCACTTACACCGATGGCAGCAATGCAAAAACTCGCACCGTGGGTTCTGTTCCCGTTCAACGTAACTACCGCACCAACCTTTATGGTAACTTGTTGACCAGCAATGTTGGTATCAATGTTACAATCGAACCGGACTATGAAGGCGAATTTGATAACGAAGGCTACTTTGTTGTGACCGATGCGAATGGTAATGTTACCACTGCGGTCGTTGAGTCAGCTAGCGGTTTGGCAACTATCGCTGATGCAATTGCTGAGGGAACTATTTCAAGTGACGTTGATATTGTTTTGGAAGGTGATATCGACCTTGCTGACCTGGCAGTTGTAACTCGTAGCGTGGAAGAAAGCAACTGGACTCCGATCGGAACATCCAGCAAACCTTTTACTGGTACTTTCGATGGTAAAGGTTATACCCTCAAAAACCTTACTTTGATTGAAAATGAAGCAAAAGAGGGTAAAGCTTATATTGGCTTCTTTGGTTATGCAAAAGATGTTACTATCAAGAATGTAACTTTCGAGAACGTTTACATCAATATTCCTTGCTTGGATATCGACCACAGTCAGGGCCATATCGGCGCTGTAGCAGGTTCTTTGGAGGGTACTTCAACTATCGAGAACGTAACAGTTAAGGGTGATGTTCAGGTTTACACTACTCAGGATGCTAACGGTGCAAGCCGTGTAGCTGTTATCGCTGGTGGTAACGCTTTTGGTGATGTAACAATGAAGAACGTTCACGTTGTTGCTAACGAGGGTAGCTCACTTATCGCAAACAACAATGTAGGTGCTCTTGCAGGTCAGCTCCAGGGTAAGATGTACTTCGAGAACTGCTCATCTAACATCAACGTTACTGCTAACAAGTTCTTCGCAGGTGGTCTCGTAGGTATCGCTGCAGGTGACTCATATATCAAGAACTGCCACACTACAGGTGATGTAGCCGTTGTTGCAGGTCGTGAGGGTCGCCACAACGACGAGTACCGCGTAGGTGGTATCGCTGGTGGTTGGGCTGATGGCAAGACTAAGGTCTTCACACTCGAGGGTTGTATATACACCGGTACGGTGTCAGGTAAAAACTCTGACGGCACTGTTGCTGAGCCTCTTGACTACGCAGGTTATGTAGGTCGTGGTTACACTCTTACAAACTGCGCAGGTAGCAAGGTTATCATCGACGGCGTTGAGTACGTTCAGAAGTATGACAACGTTTACGGTGTTTACACTATCAACGGTTGCACTCCAGTTTCTACAGCTGACGAGCTCGTAGCAGCTTTGGCAGCTGGTGAGGGCGTATTCTTCATGAACGACATCACTGTAGCAGCATCTAAGGGTGGCTATAACAAGGCTGGTATTCTTCAAAACAAAGCACAAACAATCGATGGTGGTGGCCATACCCTTACTGTTACCGGTGCCGGTGCTACTTGGGATTGTGCAATCTACACCAACGGTGGTATTATCCGTAACTTGACTGTTGCAGGTGCTATGCGTGGTATCTTTACTGCGGGTCAGAGTTCAGATTTGCACATTGAGAATGTAGTGTTTAAGAACGTTATCTACACTTTCAACTCTGATGGCAAAATGCCTGCTAACCCGTTTGGTGTTTACGTTTCAAACTCTACTGTTAATGGCTGGACATCTCACTCTGATATGCACACTGAGGTAGTTTACACAAACTGTTCATTCGGTGAGGGTAGCGGCTATGCATACTGCCGTCCTTATGGTAAGACTGCGTTTGTAAACTGTACTTTCAGCGCTGGTTATAGCATTGATAAGACAAGAACAACTGAGCTTACTTTCACTGATTGTACTTGGGAATAATTGTTTGTAGCAATTTCTTAATAGAACGACTGCGTCCCTCATTTGGGGCGCAGTTTTTTTGTGTTGGGGCTCGTGATTTTGCGAGGATCTGCTATCTTTGCGACCGGATTCCGGAGAGGGGTCTGTTGATCATTGATTTTTATTTTATGGATTTTTTGAGCGATTTGTTTTTAGGTAATGCTGCCGTTTGGGGCGGGGGTGTGGCGCATTCTGTGCTGATTCTTTCGTTGGCCATTGCATTTGGAATTCTATTAGGTAAAGTAAAGATAGCCGGTATTTCGTTGGGAGTGACGGGCATCCTGTTTGTTGGGATTGCTTTTTCTCATTTTGGGATGTTGGTGAATGAGCATTTGTTGCATTTTGTGAAGGAGTTTGGGCTGATTCTTTTTATCTATTCCATCGGTTTGCAGGTAGGACCCGGTTTTTTTGCGTCGTTTCGTAAAGGGGGACTTCGTCTGAATCAAATTGCTATTTTGGTGGTGCTGATGGGTGTATTGACTACGGTAGCCTTGTATTTTATTACTGGGCTTCCGATTACTACGATGGTGGGGATTATGTCTGGGGCTGTGACGAATACGCCGGGGTTGGGTGCTGCCCAACAAGCTTATGGAGATATTGCTGCGTCCGGGGCTGCTCTGTCAGCGTCGGCATCTTCCGGGGTGGACATTGCGATGGGTTATGCTGTGGCTTACCCTTTGGGGGTGATCGGTACGATTCTTTCCATCATTCTTTTGCAGTATTTGTTGCGCGTTCGTACCGAGAAAGAGGAGGCTGAGATCATGGAAGAGGCCGATACAAATGCTGGTACCGATCGTATTTCGGTGGAAATTACCAATCAGGCATTGGAGGGAACAACAATCGTATCGCTACATCAATTGTTGTTGCGTGATTTTGTCGTGTCACGGATTTGTCATCAGGGAGGAACACCGACCTTGGTCGATGGAAATACCATTTTGCATGTGGGTGACGCCTTGTTGGTGGTGGCTGCACCGGCTGATGCTGAGGCGGTGGTGGCCTTGATTGGTCGGGAAGTGAAGATGAATTGGGATGATTTGTCTCAAGATATGATCTCTCGTCGGATTTTGATTACCAAGCCAGAATTGAATGGAAAACGCTTGGCTGATCTTAGAATCCGATCCACTTGTGGGGTGACCATTACTCGGGTCAACCGTGCTGGTATCGATTTGTTGGCCAGTGGAAACCTTTTGTTACAATTGGGAGACCGGGTGACCGTAGTTGGTCCGGAATTGTCTGTGTTACAAGCGGAGAAACATTTTGGTAATTCATTGAAACGCTTGGAGCATCCCAATCTTTTGCCCATTTTTATCGGTATTGCGCTGGGGGTTGTTTTGGGAAGTATCTCCTTTATGATACCTGGAATTCCGCAACCGGTGAAATTGGGTCTGGCCGGTGGTCCCCTCATCGTCGCCATCCTGATCGGACGCTATGGTCCGGCTTATAAGATGGTTACCTATACTACGATGAGTGCCAACCTGATGTTGCGTGAAGTGGGGATCTCGCTCTTTTTGGCCTGTGTGGGTCTGGGTGCGGGTGAAAGCTTTGTGCCGACTGTGATGAATGGTGGCTATCTGTGGATTCTGTATGGCGCATTGATTACGATGGTGCCGCTCTTGCTGGCAGGATTGGTAGGTCGTCTGTGCTTCAAACTCAATTATTTTACATTGATCGGTGTGCTGGCTGGTTCCTCAACCAACCCTCCGGCATTGGCCTTCGCCTCTGAACGCACATCAACAGATGCTCCTTCAGTCGGCTATGCTACGGTCTATCCTTTGACCATGTTCTTGCGGGTCTTGGCTGCCCAATTGCTGATCCTTCTCTTTGCGTAGGTAGAGGGACGGTATCATTCCCATAAAAAGCGACGAACTGCAATACGGGTTCGTCGCTTTTTGTCTTTGTATTGGCTTGTGTCTGAATGGATGGTGATCTGGGTTGAAATCGAGATATGTTATGTGGTTGTGAGATGTCTGCGACGCAGTGCAGTAAGTACACTTTCAGAGGCTATAGGATTGAGTCCTCTAAATGTAGTACGACTTTTCAACTCGGAAAGAGACATAACTAATAGAAGTTTGGCAATACATTCATCAGCAAAAGAATTGCTCACAACATCAACGCCTGTAAAATCAAGCACAACGCAGTCGTTTTGCTCAATCAGCGGGAGGAGCTGCTCGCGCACTCGTTTTCCTAGTGGACGTGTACCCAGGTTCTCTCCGAATTCTTTAAAATTAAATATTACCATAACTCCTCCAATTCATTATCGTTTAAGAATGTCTCATTATACTGTTCGGCAACATCTGTACGATTCGCTACAACTTCTGCGGGATCAATCTCCTTGTTTGTGCGAATCTGCAAATATACTATTGTTCCTTGCCAGAATCCACTTTCCATGATAGATTCCTCTCCGTCTTGAACCAACAATGTATGATCTCCGGATCGTACTTCAAATTTCAATGCAGCGTCTCGGGCAAATAGTGATGTTGAATAGAGTCCAAACCCCATCCCTTTACCATCCGTAATGCTATCTCGAATACACATTTTTAAGGCATCTGGTTCGGACACATCTGCATACTTCTCATTTTCTGACAACGACTCTCTTACTCCAATGCCATCATCCCCGACTAAGAAACTTAGAATATGATTAGTGGGATCATAGTGTGTAATTACTGTGCCGAGTTCCTTATGGGAATGGGTAAGCACGTTGTCCAAAATCTCATATAAGCAGTAACTCATAGCCTGTAACACTGTAGTCTCAATATCGATAAGCTGTGTTAATACACCTACAACACGTTGATATACAGTATAAATATTCTTTTCGTCAAAAACGTCAATTGTAATGTCTTCGCTTTTGGACGGAAAATACTGCTTTATGAGAGCTGAGAGATTCATATGGCTTCAAAATCAGTGATCTATCACACAAAGTTACATATTTTATTCCGAAGTATGTCAATGGGGTTAATTTTATTTCTTAACCTCGCATTCTTTCAATGGCCTCCCATTATCTGCAGATTCCCGGTCAAGCCGGGAATGACGTTTGGATTTATGGGTTTTGCCGGGCTACTTCGGATTATGAGAGGATGGCACGGGCTTCGGGAGAAGAAGTTTGCAATACCCCTCTGGGTGAGTGTTGTCTGATTGGGGGAAATTATTACCTTTGTAGGTCAATCAGCTTGTGCTGTTTGATGTTACATATTGTGAAAGTGTTTTTCGCAAGTCCTCTAATGAAAATGTGGTAGTTTTCAAAGCTAAAGGACGATACGGAACAACACTCACTTTCGTATAGATACTTGTGATAGAGCATGTTCTGTGTGCTCGGATATCCCATATCTATTCGAGTGTGGGGTATTGTGTCGTTTATTTTAGCTAGGGTCTTACCACAACCTTCATTAGGATAAGCGGAATCAGCTCCACACTTTTTTTGTGCAATATGAGCGAATATCTTTTGGGGCTGGAGATCTGAACGGCAACCTTAATGATAAACACTTATACTTTGCACATTCATAAAATGAGACGTTTTCTTATCGCCTTTTTTGCAGTTTTTGCAATCACAGCTTGTTCTCCTTTTGACGATTCGGACATTTGGGACAAGCTCAATGAGCACGAGCAGCGGATCGCGCGCCTTGAGACCCTTTGCGAGCAGATGAACACCAATATCTCAGCTCTACAAACCATTGTAACTGCTTTGCAGAACAACGATTATATCACCAGTATCTCCCCCATCTACGAGGGCTCGGAAGAGATTGGTTATGTCATCACTTTCAGCAAAAGCGGAAAAATTACCATCTACCACGGTCGGGACGGCCAGGACGGAGAGACCCCGATTATCGGCGTAAGGCAGGACCCCAAGGACGGCATCCATTACTGGACCTTGAACGGCGAATGGTTGCTGGATGAAAACGGCAACCGCATCCGCGCCATCGGTCAGGACGGTATCACGCCCCAATTGAAAATAGAGGACGAATATTGGTACATCTCCTATGACAACGGAAAAACATGGACCCAACTTGGCAAAGCAACCGGAGAAGATGGCCAGGACGGAGCCAATGCTAACTGCGACTCTATGTTTGCTCAAGTTGATACCTCCAACCCCGACTACATCATTCTGATTTTGGCAGACGGAACGGAGGTGAAGATTCCGACCTGGAAGGCCTTTGAGGCGCTAAAAGTAATGGTAGAACAAGCCAACAAGAACATCGAGGCGTTGCAAGTGATCGTAACAGCGTTGCAGAACAACGATTACATTACCAGCATTTCTCCGATTTATGAGGGAGGCAGGGAGATTGGTTATATCATCATCTTCAGCAAGAGTGGGAAAGTGACCATCTACCACGGGGAAGATGGTAAGGATGGCGAAGACGGAAAAGATGGCCAGGACGGTCAAGACGGAGAGACCCCGGTCATAGGCGTAGCTCAGGACACCGACGGTATTTACTATTGGACGGTTAACGGGAAATGGCTGTTGGACGAAAACGGTAACCGAATCCCGACTACCGGCAAAGACGGCCAAGATGGAACGCATGGTAATGACGGAGCGAACGGAAGCGACGGTCAGGATGGGGTGACCCCTCAATTGAAGATTGAAAATGGTCAATGGTATGTCTCTTACGACAACGGTACAACCTGGAACGAAATCGGTCAAGCGACGGGCGATCAAGGCCCGCAAGGCAACCCTGGAACCGACGGCCAGGATGGCGACTCGTTCTTCAGGAGCGTGACGGAAGATGATACCTGTGTTTACCTTGTACTGGCGGACGGAACCGAGTTGGTGATTCCGAAATATCCCCAAGAGGCGGTTACTTTGGCCCTTGGACAGGTTACCGGGTTTACGGCAACCTTTTATGGTGAAGTATTCAGCCGGCCCTTTGACTTGAAGGTGACGGTTTATTATGGTACGACCAGCAACATCACCGTCTATAAAAACAAAGGCAGCCAATCGGTTACAGAATTCCCTACGGATACCTTCACGCTGAAACTGACTTCACTGGCAGCCAAGACCCAATACTATTACTTCATTGAGGTCGTTGCCAACGGTCAAAATACCTACAGCGAGATCATGACCTTCAAAACCGGAGAACCGGACGCCTACGTGGACTGGGGCGAAGGAGAGAACGTTGGTGGCGAGATTTAAGCGTACAAACGGAATAATTCAATAAAAACATACTATTATGCAAAGGATTAATCTATTGCTTGCGGTGATGATGACCCTGTTCATTCATTCCTGCAATATCGATGAGGGTGGGTTTCAGGAACCTCCCATCGTTGGCGAACCCTATCAGGTTCAGATCTACAGTGACATCCATCAGCAGCCCGCTTCCAAGGTGACTACTGACGGATTCTGTACCGGAGACGAGGTCGGAGTTTATGTGGTAAACTACGAAGACGGTACTCCGGGCACGCTTCGGTTGGAAGACAATCAAGCCGACAACGTTCGATTTACCTACGATGAAAACGGCAATTGGGTGTCTGAATACGATATCTTCTATCAGGATAACGACACCAAGGTTGATTTCTACGGATATTATCCTTATGCCAAGCCGAATTCTATTGAGTCCTATCCTCTCGAAGTGGCACGTGACCAATCCAAGGAGGGTGACCACGGACAAATGGCTCCTTACGAAGCTTCAGACTTCCTGTGGGCAACCACCAAAGGGGTGACGCCAACAGCCAATAAGGTAATTCTGTCCTTTCACCACATAATGTCTTCTGCAAGGGTTCGCTTCTCACAGGGAACCGGTTGGACGGATGCTGCGGAATATGCCGCTGTCTCGAAAGAGGTGTTGGTCACCAGCACCATCCGCCAATCAACCATTGACCTGCAAACGGGTGTGGTAACTCCACAAGGTGAGGCCCCTCTGACCGGTATCATTCCCATGAACGACAACGGAGAGTTCCGGGCCATTGTAGTGCCTCAAACCGTAGAGGCAGGTCGGGATGTCCTTGTCATCACAATCGACGGTCAACCGCGTCATTATGTCCGCGAGGTGGCGACTGAATATGTTCCCGGTAAGATCACTACTTTTGACTTGAGCATCAGTAAGAAACCCAATACCGGCGAATACGAATTGGAGCTCACAGGAGTGAATATCACTGCCTGGGAGGCAGATAATGTTTCTCACGGTGATGATGCCCGGGAATATGTTGTTGTTCACTCGCCCGAGGCGGGTCGCTTGGAGAAGACCATGGTTGACCGCTATGAGTTGGATGTTACGGCTATCAAGAACTTGAAACTTACGGGCGAGATTGGTGCTGCAGACTATGAGTTTATGCGTACAAAGATGTCGTCGTTGATGCGAATTAACCTCAAAGAGGTAGAGAGTAAGATTGACGGAGTTTATAAGATTCCAATGGATGCTTTCAACGATAAAACTACCCTGATCAAGTGTGTACTTCCTGACAAGTTGGAGCGCATTGAGAACTATGCATTTGAGAATACTTCGCTTACTGGTACGTTGCAGCTTCCAGAGGGACTGAAGTATGTTTCCGGTTTTGGCGAGACAATGATTACCAATGTTCAATTCCCTTCTACCTTGGAAACGATAGGTGTTAAAGCATTTTGGAGCTGTAATTCGTTGATGTGTGAGATTGCACTTCCTTCTTCATTGAAGCGAATTGAAACTAATGCATTCTGTGCAGCGGCTATCAAGGGTAATCTTGCATTGCCAGATGGTTTGGAGTATATCGGCCGGTCAGCATTTGATAGTTGTTCTGGTCTGACAGGATCGTTGACTATTCCAAGCGGCAATCATATTATCTATTCACATGCATTCTATTCATGTGGCTTTACAGGTAACTTGACTCTTCCTATGGGTTTGACTGAGATTCAGTCGAATGCATTTTATGGTACAAAGTTCAAGGGTGAGTTGAACATCCCTTCTACTGTGACGACCATTGGCAGTAGTGCATTTGCTAGAACGGAGTTTAACGGAACCCTGGTGCTGCCGAAAGAGTTGATTTCTTTGGGAACAAGTGTTTTTAGTGGATGTTGGCGTTTGAGTGGGGTGGTGGAGATTCCCGAAAACATCGTGGCCATTCCTTCAAGTTTGTTTTATAACTGCAAAAACTTGGAAGGCATTGTTCTTCACAAGGATATCGAGGTAATCGAGTCGAATGCCTTTGCCAATTGTTTCTATATTTCCTCCATTGTCAGCAAGGCAAAGAATGCTCCTACGATTGCTTCTGACTCTTTCAATGGTGTAGCCAAAGACAATTTTACGGTGGAAGTACCGGAGGAATCCATCAAGAAGTACCAGTTTGCTTCGGGATGGAGCGAGTTCAAACGTTTTTCGGCTCACCGCGATTTCTCGATTTCCCGCAATTTGCTCCGGGTCCTGAATGCGGAGCATAGCAAGACCTTTGTCCTGCGGGCTCCTGCTGGGGAAGCCTGGTCGGTGGAATCGGCACCCGAATGGGTGACGGTGACCCCGTCTTCCGGAGAAGGAAAAGTGGAAGTCGCCATTACGGTGCACGAAATGACGGCAGCAGAGGTGGGCAGTTTCAAGACAGGTACCGTGAATTCCAGTGGTACGGTGGTGGAAAGCACCCACGCCGGTCGTGCGGGTGAAGTGGTCTTCCTGTTGGATGGCAAGGACTACCGATCCAGAACAACCGTGGAACAGTATGATTATGCCTACGGCGATGGAGACTTGTTGACCCTGCAGACTGCGGGGGTCGGCAACGGGGTGAACATCGTCCTGATGGGTGACTGCTTCGATGCCAAGGACATCAGCGAAGGCAAGTACCTCCAGGCGATGCAGGATGCCTATACCTACTTCTTTGATATTGAGCCTTATGTAACCTATAAGGATTACTTTAATGTTTATGCTGTAGTTGGTATGTCTGCTGACAGCGGTATGGGAACCGTCAATACGATCCGTGAGGCCCGCTTCGGTTCTCAGTACACTTTGAATGAGGGTGTTTCGCCAGACTTCGAGACCGTATTCGCTGGTGCTTGTACGGCTCCTATCAATGATAATGTAAGCAATACTCTCGTTATCCTCGTAGAGAACAGTAACGAGTACAGCGGACTCTGTTATATGTGGGGTGATGGCTCGGCTGTGGCTCTTGTACCCATGAGTAACGATCCGGCTCCCTACGACTTCCGTGGACTGGTACACCACGAGGCGGGCGGTCACGGCTTCGGCAAGTTGGCAGACGAGTATATCTACCACAATGCATTTATACAATCGTGCATTTGTGGCTGCTGTGGTCACGTGAAAGGCATTAATGAGTTTAAATCTTGCGGCTTCTACGAAAACATCTCCCTGACCGGGAACATGCACGAGGTGCCGTGGTCGCACATGATTTACGACCCGCAGTACTCGAACGTGGTCGATGTGTTTGAAGGAGCTTATATGCATACAAGAGGTGTCTTCCGTTCTGAAGCGACCTCGTGTATGAACAACAACATCCCGTATTACAATGCCATTTCCCGGGAGGCGATGGTGAAACGTATTATGAAGTATGCGGGCGAGTCCTATTCGTACGAGGCCTTCAAGGCGAAGGATTACGAGTCCTTGTTGGTGAATGCCCCGGCCCCGACCCGTGCTTGGGAGGGCGAGGCTGCGACGGCTTCTCCGAAGCTCGGTCAGCAAGAACCGAAGTTCATGGGCGAGAAGCCTCAGTTTGATAAGAAAAAGTTTAACTAAGAGCATACGAGATGAAGATGAAACCTACTTATGCAATAGCGGCACTGGCTTTGATGGCCGTGTCGTGTAACCAAGGAAATGATTTGAGTTTGAGCGACAGCCGGGCAATGCTCTTCCAGGTTACAAGTCACAATGCGGCGACCAAGGTCGCGGAGGGTGCCTTTGAGGAGGGTGATCGTGTCGGTCTGTTTGTGGTGGATTATTTGGATGAAACCACGCCGGCTCCCCTCCAGATCTCCGGTAACCGGGCCAACAATGAGGTGATGACCTTGGATGGGGGACAGTGGCGGACCGGCCGGACTCTGTATTGGGGCGAAGGTAAGAGCGATGTGTACGCATACCATCCCTATATGATGGATGTAGTCGATGTTGATGAGCGGCCATTCTCGGTCGCTCTCGATCAGACGGTAGAGGATGCCTATGAGGCTTCGGATTTCTTGTGGGCCAAAGCCGAGGGGGTCGCACAGACCGATGGTGTCGTGTCGCTTGATATGAAGCACGTGATGAGCCGCCTTGTTGTGAAGATTATGGCAGGCGAGGAGTATGTGGGCTCTCTCCCAGCTGACGCTACTGTACATCTTCATTCAACCGTTACCGATGCACGTGTGTCGCTCGCGAACGGCTCTGTGATGAAGTATCTGTACGGGGGTACACACTCCATCAAGATGCGCAATCTCGGTATTCGTACCTTTGCCGAAGGCGAGGCTGTGGTCTATGAGGCGATTGTTGTTCCTCAGATGCTCGAAACCTCTGTCCCTCTGCTGGAAATCAACTCCAAGAGCGTGTCATACCTTTTGGAAGACGCGTTCAATTTCAAGCCGGGCGTTTCCTATACCTATACAGCAGTCTTGAATACCTCGACCAGCGCTATCAGGATTGAAATTGGCTGTGAAATTGATGACTGGAATAACATCGGTAGTGGCGGTGGCGGAGAAGAAGAAGAAGGTGGAGAAGGAGGAGAGGACGATGGCATCGACCTCTCGACCTATACGGACCTCTCTGCCGAGGGTACAGCCAACTGCTACCTCGTAAAGGCGGCAGGCAACTACAAGTTCAAGGCAGTCATGGGTAATTCGGATGCGACCGTCGGTAATGTCAAGAAGACCGAGGTGCTTTGGGAGTCTTTCGGAACAGATGTAAGGCCTAATGTGGGTGATTTGGTAGCGAGTGTCGGTTATAAGAATGGCTATGTTTACTTCTCAACACCGGAGGTCTTTGGCAATGGTAATGCCTCGATTGCGGTACGAAACTCCAAGGATGTAATCCTCTGGTCTTGGCATATCTGGTGTTCGGAGGAGGGGTGGAACGACCACGTTTATGCCAACAATGCCGGAACAATGATGGACCGCAACCTCGGTGCCACCTCAGCGACTCCTGGCGATATCGGAGCCTTTGGTCTCCTCTACCAGTGGGGACGCAAAGATCCGTTTATGGGCAGTTGCGCGAAGTCGGGAACAAGCTTTGTCGCTTCAACTGGGAATTGGAGTGTCGCATCAAGTTCTAACAAGAGGGACTTTGCAGAGGAGAATCCGATGACATTTGCAACTGGATGGTATGGCGGAAGCGTTCTAGGCGAAGGCTGGCACACATCAGAGTCAGAGAAGGGCTTACACGATCCTTGTCCAGTCGGTTACCGTGTTCCAGATGGTGGAGCAGAGGGCTTTTGGGCAACGGCATATGTTGCGACTTCGGGAGGAGGTTCAGACACAGGTATGTACTGGGAATTGGCCGATGGTACCCACGCCTGGTACCCCGCTATCGGTTACCGGGACAGTGGCAGTGGAGCGTTGACAAATGTTGGGTCGTATGGCTATTGCAGGTCCGCTTCGCCTTATCCGGGCAGCAGCGACAACGCGTACATCCTTGACTTCCAGATCAATGGTGGCGTCAACCCCGCCATTGGCAGAGGACGAGGCTATGGGTGTTCGGTGCGTTGTCTCCGAGAATAATTAATGATTTAAAGTGTTAGTCCCGCGCCGAGCGCGGGACTTTTTTGTTATGACCGGCCTGTGATTCTAGCACGTCATGACAGGCTTGACCGGAAATCTCGGTAGGTCCCCGCGTTGGATTATAGGCGGCCGCAGAGATTTTCAGAAAGAAGGTCGGTCGCAGGCTTCCTCCCACATTCTGAAAATCTCTCGGCCCGCCTGGTGGCGGTGAGTCTGGGTCAGGGTCTGCGGGGGATTGGTTGTCAGGGTATTACGGGGTGACGCCTGTGCGCAAACTTTCGTGAACGCACATTTGCGCCATAGGCGGTTTTAAAGGCGATTGGTGTTTGTAAAGGGTTTTAGCGGGAACCCTTCGTGCTCAACAACCTTTGCTGGACTTGCTGATTGGACAGAATAGCGTGCACGAAGGTTTGGTGTGTTATTAAAAATCAAGGCCGCATCCGTGAAAGATGCGGCCTGGTCGTTTAGTCAGTAGATGCGGGAGAAATTACAGCGCTTCGATTTCTTCAAGCGTTAAGCCAGTCGCTTTGGCGATGTCCGCAGAGGAAAGCCCCAGAGCTTTGAGATTCTTTGCTACCTCGCGATGACCTTGCGCGAGCCCTTCAGCGCGTCCTTCGGCACGGCCTTCAGCTAGTCCCTCAGCGCGTCCTTCCTCGCGTCCTTCTTCTCGTCCTTCCCGGCGGGCGGTGCTTTTGATATTTTCCCAATCGCGTTCTGTAATCATGTCTTTGTCGTATTGTTGTCGTTTTTCAATGCTGAATTCTGCAATTTCAGCGGCTTCAAACAGACGTCGGAAAATATCGGTCTGCAACTTGTCTGGCAGGGCCTCCAGCCTAGACATGTGCTTGAGCGCAAAACACCATTTATCTTGCAGGCTCTCACATGCTTCCAACGCCTTGTTGAATCGCTTCAGCTCCACAAAGATAATAGAAATTGACTCGTTTAACAACTCATGTGTTTTATCTTCCCTCATAGAATATACGGAAACATACCGGTCTTTCCACGCAGGATGGCTGCGGTCAAAATCATCTGTTGCTAAAATTCCTACAAGGTATACCGGCGGAATCTTGAAATTTACAATCTCCTCGCGGGACCGGGAGTCGTACACCCGAGAGGCATACATCATACACCGTTCGGCGAAATGATCCTGGCGGTAGCGTTGCATCTCAACGATAAACGTTGTACCGTCCTCATCCTCACACCGAAGGTCCAACACCACACCCCGGTTCTCCAACGTCGCGCCTGCAAATTCCGTCGTCGCATAGGTCAGGTCCTTGACCTTCCGCCCGCGCGGGAGCACCGAGTTCAAAAAATCGATCAGTACTTGTTTGTTGTTCTGATCGCCAAAAACTGCCTTAAAACCGGCATTTGAGAGCAAGTCCACCTTCCGCGGACGAAGCTCAGTTGTGAAATTATTCATAGAATCCATGCCGCAAGACTCGGCATTTTCCAGCACCTAGCCTTACCAAAGCGTAAAATTCTACGAGCAGCAGCAGCAAGAAATTGTGAAATTTATAAAATTGCTGGAATTCTTAAAACTACTCTAAGGCGCGTCATGCTTGGCTTACAAATACGTCATTCCCGGCTTGACCGGGAATCTGTCTCAGCCCTACCCTAAAATGTCACGCCCGGCGGTGACCGGGCGTCGGGGGGATTGCCGGTCGGGGCCGGCAATGACGGGAGACACAGAGTCGGCAATGACGAGAATGAGCGGGCCGGGAATGACGTTACCGCAGCGGGCTGGGAATGACGCTTGGTCATCGCAGTCGGACATAACGGAATCCTCACGGACCGGGAACAACGTATGAGTCCGCCGTCGGCAATAAAAAAAGCACAACCATTCTGAGGGGCGTAGGCAATCATTCCAGATGAGCCTTATAGTTTCCGTTTGTCTGAGCAAATGCCTTTTCTGCGATGGACTGGGGCATTTGCGAGTTAGGAGACAAGGCTCATCTGGGATAGATTGGTAGCCATACCGAAGGCCTGGTTGGGCTTTTTATTGCCGATGGATCATGAGATTCCCGGTCAAGCCGGGAATGACGTTACCGCAGCGGGCTGGGAATGATGCTACACAGGAGCCGAGAATGACAAGCGCTGCGGCGTGGTGCAAAAAAACCGGCCTATCGAAGGATGAGCCGGCGTATTCGATAAGGAATGATTCCAGACTATTTCACAGTGTTCATGAAGCGGATCATTTCCACAATCTTGTTGGAGTAACCCCATTCGTTGTCGTACCAAGAAACAACTTTTACGAAGTGTTCGTTGAGTTGGATACCTGCTTTTGCATCGAAGATTGAGGTGCGAGGATCTGACAAGAAGTCGCTTGATACAACATCGTCTTCGGTGTATCCGAGGATGCCTTTCAATTCGTTTTCAGAAGCGTGTTTCATGGCAGCTTTGATGTCTTCGTAGGTGCAAGCTTTTTCCAAACGGCAAGTCAAGTCCACAACAGATACGTCGAGGGTGGGTACGCGGAATGACATACCGGTCAAACGGCCGTTCATTTCAGGAATTACTTTACCCACAGCTTTGGCAGCACCGGTAGATGACGGGATGATGTTGGACAATGAAGCACGACCACCTCTCCAGTCTTTCACAGACGGACCGTCAACGGTTTTTTGGGTAGCGGTAGTAGCGTGAACGGTGGTCATCAAACCTTCAATCAGGCCGAAGTTTTCGTTCAATACTTTTACGATCGGAGCCAAGCAGTTGGTGGTGCAAGATGCGTTGGAAATGATGCTTTCTCCGTTGTATTTATGGTTGTTCACACCGAATACGAACATCGGGGTGTCGTCTTTTGAGGGAGCAGACATGATTACGCGTTTAGCACCAGCTTCAATGTGTGCTTGCGCTTTTTCTTTGGTCAGGAACAGACCGGTAGATTCAACTACGTATTCAGCGCCAACTTCGTCCCATTTCAAGTCAGCAGGGTTTCTTTCTGCCGTTACGCGAATTGCATTGCCGTTCACAACCAATTTGCCGTCCACTACATCAACAGTGCCTTCAAATTTTCCGTGAGCGGAGTCATAGCGCAGCATATAGGCCATGTAATCCACATCGATCAAGTCGTTGATTCCAACTACTTGAATGTCGTCTCTGAGTTGGGCAGCTCTGAATACCAAGCGGCCGATACGACCAAAACCGTTGATACCTACTTTAATTTTATTCATATTGATACGTGTTAATGTTAATTTTCTATAAGCGGTGCAAAAGTAATAAATTTCCCTAAATATTGATGAAGATATTATTGCTCTTGGGGCAGCAGGAAGTTCATGACTTGTTGCATCAATTCATTGAGTTGTGCTTGTGTCTTGAGGGTTTCCAAGGGGAATCCGAAGACAACGGTGCGGTAGTTTTCGCCACCGTAGGCAACGCCTGCCGAGATGTTGTTGTCGGCGTAGCGGAAGATGGTCCAAGCATGGTCTCCCACCGGCATCACACCGTCCGGTGATTCGACCGCATAGGTGTGGGCATTGGGGGTGGTGCTGAATTCAAAGCGGCTATCGATCTGGAAGCCGTAGGGGTTCGGAGCACCGCATACAACGCCTTCTGCAGATGCAAAGTTGGTCATCCAACGGTATTTGAGCACGTTGCGAGCGAAGTCTTGGCCCAAGGCACGAGCATCACTTCCGTGTTCCAAAGTTTGTGCCAGTTTGGCGGATGACCGGAGGTGGGTGCGGATGGAATCCAGCCAGGTCTTGCTTTGCAAGTATAGGGTTTGAGCTTGGGCAAGGCCGCTGGTGTCCGTGGTGTAATAATCCAAGGCGAGGTCTTGGTTGCGTGCCTGGTTGTCGTCCAGGCGTGTTTGCATTGCTCGCAGGATTTGTTCCATGGAGCCTGACAAGCGGTTGAATTCCTGGCTGAGGGCTTTGATTTGGTCCGATTCACGTTTTTCTTCTTTCGGGAATTGGTTCAGCGTATCCCAAAGGTCGGTGCCCACATAGGCGCCCGATACCAGCACCTGTCCGCCTTGGAGACAATAGTCGGTAAGGACTTTGCGCAGCGGAATGGGGAAGGCTTCGTACTTGGGCTGGGCAATGGCTGGACGTCCTTCGTCAATGGTCACTTGTTTGCCCAAGATCAGGTCAATAGCCGCATAGCCCTTGATATCGATACTGGGTTTTCCATCAACAGGAATCACGGCATCGCGACTGCATGAGGTGAAGCTATAACCCGCTTCCATCAAGGCCGTTCCGTGGCGGAAGGGGAAGTCAAAGCTATTGCCGGCAATGACTTTGTTTTCGTAGTTTGCGTAGGAGGCACCGAAGCCCGGAGAATCGTCATCCATCCAGGGGATGTGGCGGCGATAGTCGTGTTGGCGACCGATGAATGCGTAGTCGTTGATGTAGGAAACTCCGCCATCCAGGTAATTCAAGAAGCCAGCGCGAGATGAGTCGCGGGTAGCGAAGTTGGCCGGAGCGGAAATGCGGTCAAAGCCATTGATAACCAATACGGTGTTGTTGTAATTGTAGTTCGGAGTAACGCCTACGGAGAGTACTTCGGACGGGAAGCTGGCCCCGCCTTCGTTGATGGCTACCACTTTGAAACTGTATATTTTTCCGTGTTCAATCGGTATTTGTACGTGGGGCTCGTTGACCAGCATGCCGTTGTCATAGCCACCGATGGGCATACCCGGCTTGGAAACGGCCGTATAGACGATGTATTGTTTGGCAACCGCTGTTGGTTCCAGGGGGTCGGTTTGGGGTTTCCACGACAGGTGCGCGATCGGACCTTGTTGGGCGTATTCCACATCAATACCAAAGGAACGTACCGCAAGGGGTTGGACTACGTAAGGAAGACCATCGCGCAAGCTGATGAAGCGCAGGATGCCTTTGTAGATGGCGCGACTGACGGTGAAACGGAACTTCGGATCAAGCCCGTAGCGCATGTCTGCGAAGTTTTGGTGTGAGAGCAATTCCAGCAGCATGGCGGGTACTTCCGGTACGCGGGATTCTGCATAAGATTTGTCCGACAAGCCACGGCGCGGCCATTCCTGGTCAAATTCGCGTTGGAGGTCTTCGCAAATCTGTGTTTGGATCAGGTCGGTCAATTCGCGGGATATCAGGCGAGGTTCGCCGCTCGGAAAGACATCGCTGCCATTTTTGTAGCGGGTGTAGATGGCCAGTGTTCCGATCATTTCGTCGTCCACGGTGGTACCAGCGTCGGTGTGGAATGCAACTGACAGGTCGATCGGGACGTGCAATCCTTCAGCTTTCGGATTTACGCTGGAGCCTCCGCTGAGTGCATTGACCCAAATACCACGGGACATATAGTCGTCGGTGTAGTCGTTTTTGTTGCTGGTGTAGCTGTAAACACTGTCTGCAAAGCCAGCCCATTGGAGCCAGTAGCGGGCACCTTCTGTGTAACGGGGGTAACCACTGGTTTGCGGCTCGAGTACAAAAAGCGAATCGGCGCTCCAGTTGTTCGGGGTACGTCCGATATTGCCCATACCGCCTCCAAATTTCACGGCATCGGCTACCACCAGGTGTTTTTTGTTGTATTTATGACCTTCCGGGGTGGCATTACTCAAGAATACTCCTTGTTGAGTGCCTTCTTCGGCTTGCTCTTGGCTGGAGGAGAAGTAGAACGTACCCAGGTAAACCCAGGTGCCTCCGCCCATTTGTTGATTTACCAGGAAGTGGGTCTGACCGCCTTCGTGACAAACGGTGTAACGGGCACAATCGGTGCTATTGGGCAGGCTGCGATAAGAAACATAGACAGCGTATTCGCCCGGTTGTTGAATGGCCGGAATCCAGGATGCGGTGGAAACTTGTTTGCCATAAGCGTCTTTCACCATTTTGATGGTGCGGGAAGTTCCCAGAGTGAAGGGATTTTGCCCTTGGGTATAAACGGCTTGGGTGTGAGCGAAGCCGGTGGACAGGCTGTCCCAGGCTTCTTGTCCTTGGGTCTCGGAATATAGGGAGGCTACCGAGAAGTGGTTGCCATCGTTGTCCACGATGATTTCTTCGGTGTTGGTATCCCGTTCACGCGGCAAAGCGACGGTGGCTCCGGCATTTTCCAGCATAGGTACCAGGAAAGGCAGGACATAGCTTTGTGTGTAAAGATCTTCCACGGTTTGTAGAATGCGTGCACGTTGCCATTCCCAACGAAGTAGGGATTGTTCGTAGTAGAAGCCGTGACTTTGCCACAGGGCAATGTGCTTGTTGGTCAAGCCGGCAGTGGGGGTGTAAGGACGGGACTGCGGGCGGACCCATTGTTGGGTTGTATTCTTGTTCCGATGGGTGGATGCCTGGCTCAAGGTCTTTCTGCCGGAATAGAACGGAGAGGCCAGTTCTTCGAGGGTGGCCACTTGGTTGTTTTTGATTTTTCCGGAGTAGAGGATGAGCGGGTCGTTGTGGTAGGCCTGCGGAATGTTCCGTTTTACCAGGGCATAGATCGTTTCTACATCTTGGTCCCGAAGGGGATATTCGGCCAGGTAACTATTGTAGTAAATATGTAGTTTTTTTTGTTCGCGTACGACTTGTTCCACTTGGATGGAGCCATACACGTGGGCCTTGTCTTTAAGATAGGCTTGAATAGAGTCTGCTGCCGGTTGAAAGAGTTCGATGGGCAGGTTTTCTCGTTGGTTGCGGCGTTGTGCCTCCACGGAAATCGGGACCAGCATCCAGGCCGACAACAAGAGCAAAAGTAAGTGTTTCATGGTACTGGAATCTTTGAGTTGCAAATGTAGGGATTAAAGAAATAAATCCCTAATTTCGCAGTATGAATTCAAATAGCAGAAATTTCGCGCTGGTGGGAGCGGCAGGGTATATTGCTCCCCGACATTTGCGGGCCATTCTGGATACTGGAAACCGCCTATGTGCAGCCTATGATCCATTTGATAGTGTGGGTATTTTAGATAGCTATTTCCCGGATGCGGCCTTTTTTACCCAGCAAGAGTTGTTTGATCATCATCTTCACTTGTTAAAAGGTCAGGGAACCCGGATTGACTATTTATCGGTTTGTACACCCAACTATTTGCACGATGCGCAGATCCGCTATGGGTTGCGCCTGGGAGCTCAGGTAATTTGTGAGAAACCGGTGGTATTGGATCCTCAAAGCATTGACCAGATTGTGGCGATGGAGCAGGAAACGGGCTGTCATTGCTATACCATTTTGCAATTGCGTTTGCACGAAGCCATCCGAGCGTTGAAAGAGCGGATTGCTGCGGGACCGAAAGATAAGGTGTACGATGTAGATCTGACTTACATCACCTCGCGTGGAAATTGGTATTACACGTCCTGGAAGGGTGATGAACGCAAGAGTGGCGGAGTGGCTACCAACATTGGGGTTCATTTTTACGATATGCTGCAATGGATTTTTGGACCAGTTACCAAGAATGTGGTTCACGTCAAGACACACGACCGGGTGGCGGGCTATTTGGAATTGGAACGGGCTCGTGTCCGTTATTTCTTGAGTATCAATGCGGATACCTTGCCTCAGAACGCTGTCCAAGGAGAAAAACGAACCTATCGCACCATCTTGATTGATGGGCAGGAGTTTGAATTCAGTGCCGGATTTACCGAATTACATACAGAGTCTTACCGGAAAATCTTGGGCGGAGAAGGTTTCCGAATTCAAGAGGCCCGCAATTGCATTGAGATTGTTTCGGATATTCGGCACGCTCAACCTGTCGGATTGAAGGGAGATTACCATCCACTCGCAGCAAAGTAAGCCTGTTATGACGGTACGCGACGATATCAAAATGTGTGACTTGTTGCAGCCTTACCTGCAGCAGCACGAGCAGATTCATGCCGCAATGGCGGAGGTGATGACGGCAACCGCTTTTATCAATGGTCCCCAGGTGGGGGCTTTTGCCCGGCAGTTGGAAGACTATCTTTCGGTCAAGCGGGTGGTGCCTTGTGGAAATGGGACCGATGCCTTGCAGATTGCCCTGATGGCGCTGGATCTGGAACCGGGGGATGGGGTCATTGTACCGGCATTTACGTACGTTGCTTCGGCTGAAGTGATTGCTTTGTTGGGTTTGAATCCGGTCTTGGTGGATGTGGATCCCGATACATTTTTGTTGCAGCCGGAGGCGATTGAAGAGGCAATTCATTACTATCCGGGACGCTGTCGGGCGGTGATTCCGGTGCATTTGTTTGGACAAAGTTGTCCGATGGAGCCGATTCTGCAATTGGCTCGTCAATACGACCTGTATGTGATCGAAGACAATGCTCAGGCGCTGGGCGCACGCTGTCAATTGGCTGACGGAAAGTGGTATGCAACCGGTACGATGGGAGCAATTGGCTGTACCTCCTTTTTCCCGACCAAAAACCTGGGTTGCATGGGGGATGGTGGTGCAATGATGACCCAAGATCAGGTGTTGGGAGACCGACTGCATCGGATTGCCAATCATGGTCAGCGGGTGAAATACCGTCACGATGAGGTGGGGTGCAACAGTCGTCTGGACACCTTGCAAGCGGCGATTCTTTCGGTCAAGTTGAAATCGCTGGATGCGGCCAATCAGGCCCGCCAACAGGCCGCTGCCCGTTACGATGCGCTACTGGCCGATTGTGCGGATGTCTTGCAGACGCCGCTTCGTAGTACCGATTCTACGCACGTTTTTCATCAATATACGTTGACGCTATGGGAGGGGAACCGGCATGGATCCGATGGGGTTAGCCAACGGGATGCCTTGAAGCAGTACTTGCAGGAGCGGGGTGTGCCTACCATGGTGTATTATCCCATTCCTTTGCATCAACAGCCTGCTTTTAAGGGTTGTACGTGTATTGGGGATTTGCCGGTTGCGACCCAATTGACCCAACAGGTGATTGCATTGCCGATGCATACAGCTCTGACACAAGAGCAACAAATGTATATTGCGGATCAGATTCGCGGTTTTTTTGGCCGATAGCCATCTTTTAAATTAGAAATTGGACCATGGACAAGAACAAAGCTTATTATGCGCACGAAACAGCCGTGATTGACGAGGGTTGCCAGATTGGTGCGGGTACCCGAATTTGGCATTTTTCACACTTGATGGGGGGCTGTCGGATCGGAGAGGCCTGTAATATTGGTCAGAATGTGGTGATTTCTCCGGAGGTAGTGTTGGGAAATCGGGTGAAGGTACAGAACAATGTTTCGCTTTATACCGGCGTGATTTGTGAGGACGATGTGTTCTTGGGGCCTTCTTGTGTGTTTACCAATGTGATCAATCCGCGAAGTGCATTTGTCAGAAAAGATCAATACCGCCCCACTCACATCGGACAAGGTGCTACCATTGGGGCGAATGCAACGTTGGTATGTGGCCATCCCATTGGAGCCTATGCTTTTGTAGGAGCGGGAGCGGTTGTAGTACAGGAAGTATTGCCCTACGCCTTGGTGGTAGGAAATCCTTCCCGTCAGATCGGTTGGGTATCCCGCGCCGGACACCGTCTGGAGTTTGATCAACAGGGCAGAGCGGTTTGTCCGGAGACGGGAGAGGTTTATCAACTGGTGGATGGACAAGTGTCCTTACTTGCCTAATTTCTTTTCCACCGCTTCTTTGCTGAGTTTCTTGGTGCAGAAGAACCAGTCGTGGCAGTGAATGTCTTCATCGGTGCTTTGCATTCGGTCTTTCGCTACACCACAGGATCCAGCTGTCGGTACGATTACGTCGTCGCCTGGTTGCCAGTCAGCAGGCATGGCTACCCCAAAATTATCGGCTGTTTGTAGTGCGATGATTACACGTTTGATTTCGTCAAAGTTCCGGCCCAGCGCCAAGGGATAGTACATGATGGTGCGGATGCGGTCTTGCGGGTCGATGAAGAACACGGCTCTTACCGCAGAGGTTTCGCTGTCGCCCGGGTGGATCATGCCGTAGAGGGAAGCGACTTCGGTCTTGATATCAACGATCAAAGGGAACTTAACTTCCACATCTTTCATCCCTTTCCAGTTGATCTTTTCTTTGATGGTGCGCAACCAGGCAATGTGGCTGTACAAACCATCGACTGACAAACCAACCAATTGGGTATTGAGTTGTTCAAACTCTTCCGCCATGGTAGCAAAGGTCATGAACTCGGATGTGCAGACCGGTGTGAAGTCGGCAGGGTGGCTGAACAAGATTTTCCATTTTCCTTTGTAATCGCCCGGGAAGTTGATTTCACCTTGGGTGGTCATAGCTTTGAAAGAGGGAGCGACATCACCGATGCGCGGCATACTATTTATATTTTCCATAATCTTATCTTTTTTATTGTTTTATAATGTGTTTTGTTTTTGTTTCTGTTGCAAAGATAGGACCGTAAATCAATCTATGCAAACGATAGAAATGATAAGAATATAGATGGTGTCAATAACAAAAACAATGGCGTATGAAGGAGTAATGGATCTCCGACATACGCCAGGTAGTTTTCTTTAATTGCTTGGTTTACAGCAAGGAAATGCTACGTTTGATGAATTCGTTCAAGGATTTGCCTTTCAAGAGGTTGTTGGCCAGTAGCGCCAGATCGGTGAGCTGGTGCAACAAGTCGTTGCTCTCGGCAAAGTGAACCATTTCAGCTTTGCGTTCGTTGCGAATGCGGTCCAGTTCGTTTTGGAGGCGTTCGCGTTCCTCTTTTTGATCTTCTGCAACGGCATCCAGGCTTTGTTGGATGGCTGCTCGTTCAGCGCTCCATGCAGCTGCTTTTTCAGCGGTAGCCGTTGTTTTGGCAGCGAGGATGCGTTGGATGAGCGGGTTTTCCACGTTGACCATGATGTTGTAAGAAGCGGGCATTTCTCCGTAGAAGTTCATACCACCCCCCACGGCGGACATTTCCCGATAACGACGCATGAATTCAGATTGGGTAATAAGGATCGGTTGCCCTTCTGCTCCGAGATTCTCTGCGGTTACAAAATAGTGATTTCCAGTGGGAAGAGCGCATTCAAAGATGGCTGACAAATCGTTTTGTTCCTCTTCGCTGAGTTCGGGATGGCTCAGTTCCTCTTTGCGGATGAGTTTGTCGATGGCATCGGCATCCACGCGAGCAAAAACGGCGTCCGGAATTTTGGTTTCCAACAATTGGACAAAGTGTGCATCCAGCGGGCAGTCAAACAGCAGTACATCGTATCCTTTGTTTTTAGCAGTTTCGATGTAGGCATATTGTTCTTCCAAGTTGGTGGCATAGAGGTAAACCACTTTTTTGTCTTTGTCTGTTTGTTCGGCTTCAATGGCCTTGCGGTAATCCTCGTAGGCGAAGAACTTGCCGTCTGTGTTCTTGAAGAGGGCAAATTTTTCTGCACGTTCGCAGAATTTTTGGTCTGACAACATACCGAATTCAATGAACAGTTTCAAGTTATCCCATTTGGATTCGAAGTTAGTGCGGTCGTTTTTGAAGATTTCTTCCAAACGATCGGCTACCTTTTTGGTGATGTAGGTGGAAATTTTCTTGACGTTGGAATCCGATTGCAGGTAGCTGCGGGAAACGTTCAACGGAATGTCCGGTGAGTCAATGACCCCGTGTAGCAGGGTAAGGAACTCGGGTACGATGTTTTCGACAGAGTCGGTGACAAATACCTGGTTGCAGAAGAGTTGAATCTTGTTGCGTTGGATGTCCATTTGTTCCTTGATTTTCGGGAAGTAGAGGACACCGGTGAGGTTGAACGGATAATCCACGTTCAGGTGAATGTAGAACAACGGATCATCTTGCATCGGATATAGTTCCCGGTAGAAGTTCAGGTAGTCTTCTTCTTTCAAGTCTGCCGGTTTTTTGGTCCAAATCGGATCCGTGGTGTTGATGGTCTTGTCTGCAAAAGCAATCGGAATCGGCATGAACTTGCAGTATTTGTTCAGCAGGGTGCGGATACGGCTTTCTTCGCCAAATTCGGTGGCATCATCATCCAGGTAGAGGGTAATGGCGGTACCACGTTCAGTGCGTTCGCCTTCTGTGAGGGTATATTCCGGGGTGCCATCGCATTCCCAGCGGACAGCCGAGGCTCCTTCTTTCCAAGACAAGGTGTTGATGACCACTTTCTTGGACACCATAAATGACGAGTAGAAACCCAAACCAAAGTGGCCGATGATGTTGCCCAATTGGTCTTTGTATTTTTCGAGGAATTCTCCAGCGCTGGAGAAAGCAATCTGGTTGATGTACTTGTCCACTTCTTCAGCTGTCATCCCGATACCGTGGTCGGTGATGGTCAGCGTTTTGGCTTCCGTATCCAAAGCCACTTGGATGGTCAGGTCGCCCAATTCGCCCTTGAATTCACCGCAGCCAGCCAAGGCTTTCATTTTTTGCGTTGCATCGACGGCGTTGGCCACCAGCTCGCGCAAGAAGATTTCGTGATCGGAGTATAGGAATTTCTTGATGACGGGGAAGATGTTTTCAGTCGTTACCCCAATTTTTCCAGTTTGTGCCATATTGTTTTTGATTTTTATGTGACCCACTAAAACAAAAGCTGTACCACAGCCGGTAAAATGACAAAATGACACAAAATAATAGGCGACTGTTGCCAGCCGCCTACCGTTGTTTTATTCAACTTTGATTTCTACTTCCTTTTCTTGGACCGGTGCATCCAGGTCTTTGGGGATGAGGATTTTGAGAACACCGTGTTTCATCTTGGCCTCTATCTGGTCTTTTTTGATGTGGTCCGGAAGCAGCAAGGTTTGTTCATAGTGGGTGTAGGAAAATTCCCGACGGATGAATTTTTCTTCCTTCCGATCACTTTTTTCTTCCTTTTTGTGATCCATTCGGATGACCAGGTGATTGTCTTCGTTGACACGAATTTTAAAATCATCCTTGCACATTCCCGGTGCGGCAATTTCTACTTTGTAGTCCTGATCGCTTTCAATGACATTGATCGCGGGAGAACGCAGATTTCCTATTTTTCCAAAACCTTCGTCCCAAAAATCGTTGAATAATGTGGGCAACCAAGTGTGTTGTTGGGCCCGTTTAATCGGTAACATAGCAAATTTCTCCTTTTATTAGTTCGTTCGTTTTTTTGGAGGCCATCAACAAAAAGATCCGATCGTCTCCGACCGGATCTGTATCAAATAATGGACCAAAAGTTTACTTGCGTTCCAGTTTGAAGCCCAAGTTCACGCCTTTATTTTTCTTGATGAGCTCTTCTAGGCTTTGGAGGGATGAGCTATTCTTGGAATCGGTGATGCTTTTCAAGAATTTGAGCATTTCATCGGCGGGAAAGACCAGTTTTAAAGTTTTTCCATCGCAAACAGCAGATCCGTTCAGTTTGATCAGGTTGAGGACTTTGCCGTAGGATAAGGTGATGGCATTGTCTTTTGACTTGAGGTTGTAAGTACCGCTATATTCTTTGTCTTTGAAATAGTTGGTGAAATTCTTGTTGGTTGCAAAGGTGTAACCAAATGTGCCGGTTTTCATTCCTATTTCTTTCAAACAAGCATCCAATTGTTTGGTGAAGGTCTTGGCCAGTGCATTGGATGCCACATCTTTCAAGGCATTGTCGGTATCAAAAACGATGGCGGATCCGGCAAAGGTCCAGGTACCCGTAACGTCCTTTGTTGTGGTACTGGTGAGGTTGTCCACGGCTTTGTTGACCATGTTTTTCCAATTTTGGGCAGTGAGGGTAGTACCTACGAGGGAGAGTAGGCAGATTCCTAACAAACGGAACATTGAAATGTGTTTCATAATCAAATAACAAGGTTTTGCGGATTAGAATCGTCTTATAGCACGAACGCAGAAGTTGGAGGTCTTCAAGGGGTTGGTGCAGGTGACGTCGTTGATGATAAAGGCAAACGTGGTGGCCATATCATCGGTAATTTCAGTAGAGGTCCAGAAGTGGGATCCGAGAACGACTTCGTCGGTAAAGTATTGTTCAAAGACAGCGTGAGCTTCCGGGTTCAGGGAGCTTGTGCCACCATTGTAAGCCGCCCACAATTTTTCAGTTTCTTCGTAGCAGGGCAGGAACCAGCCTTCTCCGTGGTCAGCACACCATTTTGCGGCCGGGTAGTTTTCTTCCCAGTCCGGCATACGGCAGATCATTTCGAAGTTCAAATCACCTTTCATATAGAAGGCTCCTACTTGTTCGTATACCAATGACCAGGGCAAATAGGCTTCATCCAGCGATACGATCATACCGGTTTTTCCGTCATCAGATACGGTAAATACCACTCCTTTGTGTTCAGCTACGTGGTAGAAATCACCCACTTGGAAGGTCCAATTCGGATTGTGTACTTGCGGGATGTCTGATTCGATGATTACGGATTCGGATACCAGTTCGTTATAGTGCGCTACAAATTCATAAACACCGGCTTGTGTGCTGGTAAATTGTGGAGCCTCCAACAAGAGTTGGGGGAGTTGGTAGATGGTAGCATCGGCAGTTACCTCTTCGGTAGTTTCTCCAGTTTGCAGCAAGACTTGGAAAAATACGGTGTCTTTTCCGTTGCAAGCAACAAAGGTGGTGTCTGCCTGCAACACCAGGATCGGAGCCGGAGTGTCGGGATCCGGATCCGGGTTGGGGTTTGGATCGGGGTCGGGATTGGGATCCGGGTTGGGGTCAGGATTCGGGTCCTGGCCAGGATCTTGATTGTCATTTCCAGGGGTTTCTTGCTCTTGATTTTCAGGAGTTTTTGAATCAGGATCGCAAGAAATAACACTAAAGCAAATGGTCAGTGCCAATAAACAGGTGATTATCTGTTTCATGTTGTACTTCATCTCGTTTCTTTTTTTAGTATGGTTGGCAAAAATAGGTGTTTACGTGTTACTTTCAAAATTTAATTTCATTGTGATTTTGGCATAGATATTGATGTTTTTTTGACAACAAACCCATAAAAAGAAATGAAATATGAATACAAAATTTTATAGATGCAGGCATTGTGGAAACGTAATTACCCACGTGCATACGAGTGGAGTTAAAGTAGTTTGTTGCGGTGAGCCGATGCAAGAATTGGATCCGAATACGGTGGATGCTTCCCGCGAGAAGCACGTTCCTCAGTTGTTGTGGGAAGGACGTCGTTTAATTGTTCAGATTGGCAGTGAGCAGCATCCGATGACTCAGGAGCACTCCATTGAATGGATTGCCGTGGAAACGAAAAAAGGCCTGCAGGTGAAGTACCTTAAACCGGGCAGTAAGCCGGAAGCCTCATTCGTGTTGTGTGAAGAGGATGAGTTGCGGGGCGTGGTGGCTTATTGTAACTTACACGGACTGTGGAAGGCTTAGCACTTCTGCGGGGACTGGAATATATATACGACCTTCAATGGAAGCAGGGGGAAAACAGCGCATTTTCCTCCCTGTTTTTTAGTGTCTATAGTAAAAGGTCGTCCAGACAGACTTTGGGAACATAGTGGATACCGTCTTGGCGGTAATAACGGTGGTCCTCATCGGACCGGATGGTGGTCAGGCGGATGTCTTCAATACCTTTTCCAATGGCGAGTACCAGCAGCGGGGGATATTTCAGGTCAAAGGCTTCCATCAGTTGTTCTTTGGAGAAGGCTCCGATACAAATCCCATTCAAACCCATTTCGGTGGCCCGTAGCAGCATGCTTTGGGCTGCAATTCCCAGGTCCATGTAGGTGAGTTTGGTTTCACTCTGGCCGCAGATGATGATGAAGGCCTCGGGGGCTGTTCCCGGAAAAGGCAGGTGTAACTCCGGCAAGGCGGCTCCAAACTTCAACATCGGGAGCAGTTGCGGAGCTTGTTCGCGAGTGATCAGCTTGAAACGCAGATGTTGTTGGTTGCAAGCTTGTGGAATCAACGTAGCAACGCTGACAATGTCCAGCAAGTGCTCTTTTCGGACGACAACTTTGGGGTCATATCCTCGGTGGCTTCGGTTTTTCCGAAGAAGTTGTTTCAAACTGGTCTTTGTTTTTCGGGTGGTTTGCGAAGGAGCCAGGTAGGCTTCCATTTTCTTTTCAAGGTAGTTATCTGCCATATTCGGGAGGATCTTGGGTTGTGCCAACGGGGGCGTTTTGAAAACAAAGGTACAACATTTCGGGCAGATTTGATTATTCGCCCCTTTTTCCCTAAGTTTGCGTGTTAAATTAGTGACAAACGCATGCATACCAACAAGGATAAGACAGTAACCAGACGGTCTCTGGGCATTCGCGGAAAAGTCCGAATGGGCTTTGTGGTGATCGGATTGATTTTGTTTTTCTCTGGAGCTATTGCCTTGTTTGAATTTCGTCGGATGAGCAATTATGTCTCAAGTCTGATTGCGGACAATGTCGTTTCCGTCAATTCATCCCGCTTGCTGCACAACCTTTTGAATGACTACAACACCCAGGTTTTTGAGGCGATTGGCAACCGCGATCTGAGCCACTTGCCCAAACGTAAGGAGGGGGATGAGTTTCTGCATCAGTTGGAGCGGGTGATGTTGCACGTGAGAACCCGCGACGAGCACCTTGCTGCGGATTCGGTTCGCTATGCTTATGCAGCCTATATGCAGGTATCCAATGAGTTGGATGAGCTTTGGTCCTTGGATCATGCTGAGCTGAGATCTTGGTATTTCAACCGTCTGCAAGTGGTGTACGAGCAGTTGAATGCTTATTTGCAGGCGTTGACGGAAGTTACCCAAAAGGCCTTGGCAGACAATTATTTCAACTTGCAGGATAGCTTTTACCGAAGCATCATGCCCGGTGTGGTAGCTGTCGGGGCTGGGATCATTCTGGTGCTGCTGTTCAATTATTTTCTGAACATATTCTTGCTGACGCCCCTGATGCGGATGAATCGGGCTATTCAGGATTATCGGGATTACAACAAGTCGTACGATGTGAAGTTTGATCGCAATGGCGACCAGGTTGAGGAGTTGAGCGATGGTATTCGTGAGATCATCGAGGAAAATAAATTGTTGAAGAAAAATCGGTAAGAACTAGCGTATGAGCATCAAGTTGATCTCCAGGTATGTGGGTATTGCTTTGGTATTCGAAGCAATCTTCATGTTCTTGTCGGTTGGGGTCTCCTTGATTTATGGAACGGATGAGGGCTTTACCCCTTTGCTGATTAGTGGGGTAGTGACCTTGTTGTTCGGGGGCTTTCCTTTGATTTTTGTGCATTCCTCCGGGGATATCAATTTGAAAGAGGGGTTTGCGGTGATGGTGCTTTCTTGGGTGCTGTCCTGTATTTTTGCAATGTTTCCCTATTTGCTTTATGGGGGCGAGTTTTCGCTGGTGAATGCCTGGTTTGAAAGTGTGTCGGGTATTACAACCACCGGCTCTACCATTTTGCAGGATGTCGAGGCCTTGCCCAAAAGTTTGCTTTTCTGGCGCTCATCGTCCCACTATTTGGGCGGTTTGGGGGTCGTGATTTTTCTGTTGATGCTTTTGCCGAGTTCTTCTTTGCGCACACGCATCTACAAGATAGAGGTATCGGTACTTTCCAAAGAAAATTATCAGTACAAAACCCAACAGTCGGTACGGATCATCGGTAGTGTCTATGTGGTGCTGACGGTGGTGACCATTGTGGGGCTGGTGCTGGCCGGTATGCCTTTTTTTGATTCGGTCAATCATGCGTTTACCATTGTGGCAACTGGGGGCTTGAGTGTGAAGAACCTTTCCATTGCCCATTATCAGTCCTTGTCAATTGAGGTGGTTTGTGCCGTGATGATGTTGATTTCCGGGTTGCATTTTGGTTTGCTGTACATGACGGTGGCCAAACGCAGTTTGAAGATATTTCATTCACCCATCATCCGTTTCTATTTGGCCAGTTTGGCGATTGTAACCCTGCTGGTGACAATGGACTTGCGTTTGGAAAATGAAGTGGCATCTTGGGGAGAGGCTTTCCGTTATGCGTCCTTTCAGGCCATTTCTTTTGCCTCTACTACGGGGCTGGTCAATGCGGATGTTTCCCATTGGCCGTTGTTTTCAATCTTTTTGTTGATGTATCTTTCGATCCAATGTGCCTGCTCGGGTTCCACCACAGGGGGGATCAAGGTAGATCGGGTTTGGATTTTATGGCAGACCTTTCGGGGACATCTTCGCAAAATGATTCACCCCAATGCGGTTATCCCGATTAAAATTGGCAATCACATTGTGGATGCGGAATTGGTTTCCCGCGTCTTTGTTTATGTGTTGATTTACATCGTATTTATTTTCATCGGTGTCCTGTTGCTTTCGGTCACCGGTTTGGATATGATGGATGCGTGGAGTGCTTCCATTGCATCGATGGGAAATGTGGGACCCGGCTTCGGAAGTTGTGGTGGTCTGGATAACTTCTCCCATTTCAGCGGCTTTGCAAAATTGGTGCTGACTGCACAAATGCTCTTTGGCCGTCTGGAAATCTTTGCCCTCCTGTTGATTTTTATGATCTTTAGACGTAGTGCGTAGGAAATGGGAGTGGCCGATTTTCTGTATCAAAAGATTGTAGATTCCTTTGAATTTGAACCGACGCCGGGGCAGCTGGAGCTCTTTCGGCGCTTGGCGGAGTTTGCCACTTCCCGCGATGAGGAAGATTTACTGGTGATCAATGGTTATGCGGGGACGGGAAAGACATCGGCCATTGCGGCTTTTGTCAAGACGTTGTCGTCCTTTGAAATGAAGTTCAAATTGATGGCTCCCACCGGCCGTGCGGCCAAGGTACTGGCGGGTTATACCGGCCAAAAGAGTGCGACCATACACAAAACCATCTATCGGCAGCGGTCGATGCAGGACGGTGTCGGGCAGTTTTCATTGAATATCAACAAAGCTTCGGATACGATTTTTATTGTAGATGAAGTTTCCCTGATAGCGGGCCAGACGGTCGGTTCTCCGTTTGGAACCGGCAACTTGCTTTCCGATTTGATGACCTTTGTACGTAATGGACAAAATAACCGGTTGATCCTGATGGGGGATGGGGCCCAGTTGCCTCCGATCTCCTTACAACGTAGTCCGGCCTTGGATCCCGAATATTTGCAGGCGGCGTACGGTTGTGTGGATTGGGTGCATTTGTCCGATGTGGTGCGGCAGACGGCTACCTCCGGTATCCTGTACAATGCGACGCTCATCCGTCAGATGATACAAGCTGCCGAGGATAATGGATGGGTGGAGCGGCCGCAATTGGAGACGCGTCAGTTTACTGATTTTTCCAGGATCCAAGGAGGCGATCTGATTGAAAAACTGTCGGAAACCTTGGATCGTTATGGCTTGGATGAGACGGTGGTGCTCTGCCGGTCCAACAAACGGGCCAATCGCTACAATGCAGGTATCCGTTCCAGTGTTTTGTATCGGGAAGAACAACTCAACCGAGGGGACAAACTGATGGTGGTGAAGAACTGTTATCAGTTTTTGGAGAATGTGCAGGACTTGGATTTCATTGCCAATGGGGATGTGGCTGAGTTGTTGCGGATTCGGAATTATGAGGAACGTTACGGGCTGCATTTTGCAGATGCCTTGTTGCGCTTTACCGATTACAACGATGTGGAGATTCAGGCCAAGATCATTTTGGATACCTTGACTTCTGAATCAGCGTCGTTGACTGCGGAGCAGCAACGCATCCTGTATGAAGGAGTCTATGCGGATTATGCGCACCTGAAAACGAAACGGAAGATTTTGAAACAAGTGCGTGAGGATTTGTATTACAATGCATTGCAAGTGAAATATGCTGCGGCAATTACCTGCCATAAGTCCCAAGGGGGGCAATGGAAAGCGGTGTTTGTGGACAATCCATTCTGGCAGGAAGAACTCAGTTTGGAAGACTTGAAATGGCTCTATACAGCCGTGACTCGTGGCGTGGAACAGGTCTATCTGGTAAATTTTAGTGATGATTTTTTTAAAGAAAAAACCGAATAAATCTTTAATTGTATGAAAAGCAAAAATCTTCTTGTGTTGATGGGGTTGCTGTTGGCTCCTGTCGCCTTTGCTCAAGCAGAATGCTCGTGTGGAGAGCAGCACGCAGAACGCTTGAACCGCAAAGAACTCGTCAAGTTGCCTGAGGGCATCGTGCAACCTTTGTCCCAACCCAAATTCTGGTTGGATAACCAACGGGTGGTCCTGAACCGTTACAACGAAACAACTCAGGCTTATGAAATGGTCATTTACCACACCCAAAAAGGAACCTACACGGCATACACCGAATCGCGACCGGTTGTGGCAGAGCAGGAAATTGCCATCGAAGGTGAAAACTTGACCTATTCACCTGACTCTACGATGATTGCGTTCACGCGGGATCACAATTTGTTTGTTTACGAGGTAGCGACCGGTCTTGAAAAACAATATACTTTTGATGGGAATGAATTGATCTTGAATGGTAAGGCTTCTTGGGTATATTACGAAGAAATTCTGGGCCGTCCGTCCCGTTATCGGGCTTTCTGGTGGTCTCCGGATAGCAAGCAAATTGCGTTCTATCGTTTCGATAACTCCCAAGTTCCGATGTTCCCGATTTATGATGCGAAAGGCCAACACGGCACGTTGACAGAAACCCGTTATCCGAAAGCCGGTGATACCAACCCGTCGGTGCGCGTGGGCTTTGTGGAAGTGGGCAACCTCAAGAGCCGGGATTTGCCGGTAGCTGTTTGGGCTGATTTTGACGAAGCCGAGGATCAGTATTTTGGGATTCCTTACTGGTCCGGTGACTCCCAACGTTTCATTGTTCCGTGGATGCCCCGTGAACAAAATGAAATGCACATTTATCAAGTTGATCCCAAACAAGGCCATAAATCATCCATCTACGATGAAACCCAGCCTACCTGGATTGATTGGGTAACGGAGGGTCATTTTACCGGAGAAGGAATGTACATGGTGCGTGATTTCTCGTTGTGGGAACAAATCTATTACGTGCCTTACAATGGATCGGCAGCAGCCAAGCAATTGACTACGGGTAAAAACTGGAACATCCGCATTTTGAAGGTGGATGAAAAGGCCGGACTGTTGTTTTACAGTGCCAACTGCGACTCCCCGGTACGTCGTGATATCTACAAGGTGAACTTGAAAAAGAACACCACTGAAAAAATTTCCTTTGGTCCTTACAGCTTTGATCAAGTGGTAATATCCCCGGATAACAAACAATATGTGGCGGTATATTCCAATGCAAAGACGCCGTCTGTGCTGGCTTTGGTGAAACCTGGCAAGAAAATGAATGTCAAAGAACTGGATAACGCTAAGGGTGAGTTGTTCGACCATTATGCGTTGGCCTTGCCGGAACTGGTGACCATTACCACCCACGATGGCTATGAATTGCCGGGCTTGATGACTTTGCCTTTGGATATGGATACAACCCGTCGTTATCCTGTGATTGTTAGCATCTACGGAGGTCCTAATTCTCCCCAAGTATTTGATGTTTGGAAAAATCCCCGTTTCAACAACCAATGGTGGGCCAATGAGGGCATTATTCAAATTACCGTGGATTGCCGCGCTGGCGGACACAATGGAAAGGAAGCTTTGAACCATATCTTCCGTCAATTGGGCGTGGTGGAATTGCAGGATTTCCGTGAGTGGGCAGCCTATTTGAGAAGCCTTCCGTTTGTGGATGGAGATAAGATCGGTATTACTGGTTTCTCATTTGGTGGCACGATGACCGTTCAAGCGTTGAC
Source organism: Bacteroidales bacterium (assembly GCA_017546605.1). Taxonomy (GTDB): domain Bacteria; phylum Bacteroidota; class Bacteroidia; order Bacteroidales; family UBA932; genus JAGCJX01. The sequence continues at coordinate 34,150 of JAFYSH010000002.1, forward strand.
CGCCGGTGCAGACGATTTCCATTATGGCATTGCCGGTGGTGGTGTTTACGATTGGGCTTTGTACGATTCACATTATACCGAACGTTACATGGATACCCCGCAAACCAATCCGGAGGGTTATGCCAAAACACGTGTGATGAACCAAGTGGGCTTGTACCGCGGTAACGGTGACGATTGTATGTTGCGTTTGACCCACGGTACCAGCGATGACAACGTGCATTTCCAACAAACCTTGCAGTTGGTGGATGCATTGCAACAAGAAGGTGCGTTGTTTGAACTGATGATTTATCCGGGTGGACTCCACGGTTATCGCGGCTATCAAGGTCTGCATTCAACCCGGGAGGACTTGATCTTCTGGTATCGTTACCTATTGGATCAAGCGGCCCCTAGTGATGTGGTGGACGGAAGCTTATTTGACTAGGCTCGTTAACAATAAGATCTTACGGCGATCCTCCAACGTGGTAGCGAACACGTGGTAGTGATCGCCGTTTTTTAGTTTCATTTTCTGCTGGAGTTCTTCGGAGGAGAGGGGAAAATGGCGCGTGGTGACATTGGCGCGTAGTCCTGGTAGGAGTTTTTGGAGCTCGGCAATGCTGCGTTTGTTGAAATCCCAGCTCTGGAGAATACGGAACGTGCGTCCGGGGAAGTCATCAGGGGCTGTCGTGGTGTGATAAAGATGTGTGTGGGTGGAAACTTTTTCCACAGGAAAAGCTTGGGCCAGGTACTTGAACGCACCAGCTTTGAGGATGCTCTTGTCGGGATCAAGTAGGTAGCCAGTCAGATCTTCCGGATCCCGCGGATAGTTGAGCCGAGGGTCTACGGCCTCTTGTTCCATCCGGAGGGTAAATGAGAAACAGAACAAGGCAGTGCCATCTGTCGGATGCAGACTCGTACAATAAATGGGGGTGTCTTCCCAAAAGTACTCTGTATCAGAGCCTCGTTCGCGCAGGCAGAGCAGCAATTCTTTCACCTCACCTTTGACGGAAATGATGTGTACTGCTTGGGTTTGTGGCAGGGCTTTGAGGGTAGCTGTCAAGTCGATCATCGGAGAAAGCTTTACCCAAACTGTCCGTTTGTTTTGGAGTAAATGGTTCTTCCATTGCAGCAGGTCGGGCTCACAATCTTCGATGGAAAATACCCGAGAGCCGGATTGGGATCGTCGGGCCGGATCCAGGTAAACGACATCGACTGCTTCCAGTGCGGTTGTCAGGTCTTCGTCTGTGAGGGCTTGTTCGTGAACAACAATGCGGTCATCCAATCCCAGTACCTGGAAGTTATGCCGAGCTGCTTCACACAAACTGCTTTGGCGCTCAAAATAATGGTGGATATGGGCTTGTTGGGCCATGAAGGACGAATCCACTCCCAGGCCACCAGTCAGATCGGCTGTGCGACAAGTGTTCTGGCCGTAGGTCTGTAGAAAATCGTTGGCCATCAGAGCGGCTTTGTGTCGGGCTGTGGTCTCACTGCTGGCTTGCTCCAACGACAAGTGGGTGGGGTATTGAAGCTCCGGAAGGTCATACCATTGCGGTAATTTATGTCGGATCTTTTTTCTTGCCTCAATTTGGGTGACGCACCAAGGCAGGTTGACACCGGGATAGCGGTGAGCGTGCAACAACAACTCGTTGGGGTCGTCGTTGGCGTGTTCCAGGATGAAGGCCAGATCAGCAGACATAAATGCAGTATTAAAGCGGGACAAAGATAGTAATATCCGCGTAACTGTATTTGGTAAAGTTTGCGAGAATGAGTAATTTCGCAGCATCTCAAAATTTATGAATTATGGAATTGAACTTTCGTGATAGAGCGATGTTGTGGACCGGTGAAGGTTATGATGTCGAGACCCGTACGCGGGTGAAAGCTATGTTGAATGGCGATCTCAAAGAGTTGGAAGACGCTTTTTACAAGAACCTGGAATTCGGTACCGGTGGTTTGCGTGGAATTATGGGGGTTGGAACCAATCGGATGAATAAGTACACGGTGGGTATGGCGACCCAAGGTTTGGCAAACTATGTGCGCAAGAGTTTTCCGAATGATTCGGTTTTGAAGGTGGCCGTGTCGTATGATTCCCGGAACAACAGTGCTGAATTCGCGAAAATCACGGCCGGAGTTTTTGCAGAAAACGGATTTCAAGTGTATTTGTTTGACAACTTGCGTCCGGTGCCGGAGTTGAGTTTTGCAATCCGCCATTTGGGATGTCAAGTGGGTGTAATGATTACGGCTTCGCACAATCCGAAAGAATACAACGGTTACAAAGCCTATTGGCAGGATGGGGCTCAGTTGACAGCTCCGCACGATAAGAATGTCATTGAAGAGGTTTTGAAAATTACCGATCCTTCCATGGTTCGTTTTGGAGAATGCCCTTCGGCCAATATTCACAGCATGGGAGAAGAGGTGGACCGAGCTTATTTGAATTCTGTGTTGTCGTTGGCTTTGTCTCCGGAGTCAGTAGCCCGTCACAAGGATCTGAAAATTGTTTATACTCCGTTGCACGGCAGTGGGGTTCGCTTGGTGCCCCGTGCGCTGCGTCAGATCGGTTTTGAGAAAATTTACAGCGTACCGGAACAAGAAATCAGTGATGGTAACTTCCCGACCGTAGAGTCACCGAATCCGGAAGTGCCGTCGGCATTGGCCATGGCTGTTGAGGTGGCTGAACGCGTAGGTGCAGACCTGGTGATGGCAACCGACCCGGATGCAGACCGTGTAGGGATTGCGGTTCGCGATGCAGAAGGTAAGATCAATTTGCTGAACGGAAACCAAACTGCCTCTTTGTTGACTTATTACTTGCTGACCCGTTGGCACGAACAAGGCCGTTTGAATGCCGATACGTATATGGTGAAAACGATCGTGACCACTGAATTGATGAAAGCGATTGCAGATCGTTTTGGGATTCAGATGTATGATGTGCTTACCGGCTTCAAATACATCGCCCAAATCGTGCGTGAAAATGAGGGCAAACGTGTATTCATCGGAGGTGGCGAAGAGAGTTACGGCTTCAACATCGGAGAGTTTGTACGCGACAAAGACGCGGTGATGACCTGCGCTATGGTGGCAGAGTGCGCGGCTTGGGCCGCCGATCAAGGCCTGACTCTTTATGGTTTGTTACAACGCATCTATGATGAATTTGGTCTGTACAAAGAGTCACTGATTTCCTTGACTAAGAAAGGAAAGGATGGTCTGGAGCAGATTGCGCAGATGATGGTGGATCTGAGAAATGATCCCCCGAAAGAGTTGGCCGGATCCAAGGTGGTGAAAATTTTGGATTACAACCGCCCGGAAGAAACCGGATTGCCCAAATCCAACGTATTGCGTTTCTTTGCGGAAGATGGTTCAGTTGTGTCGGTCCGTCCTTCTGGAACCGAACCAAAAATCAAGTTTTACTTCGGGGTTAAAGGTGCAGATGCCGATGTAAAACTTCAAGCTTTGATGGAACAGTTCAATAAATAATGAAACGATATTCTTTTTATAAAAAAGTGCTTCTGGTCTTGATCGGAAGCACTCTTTGTGCAATGATGATGGATACTCAGGCACAACCCTCCCAAACGCAAAAATGGAACGCCAATGAACTGGCTCGGGAAAAAGTCGTGAATGAAATTCTCGCAGGCATGAGCCTGGAAGAGAAGATTGGCCAATTGTATGTGGTCTCTTTTTCTTCCCGTCAGACCCCGGAACGCCTGGCTCAGACTGAAAAATTGATCCGGAAGTATCAATTGGGTGGTTTGATATTGATGTACAGTGATTTGCAGCCTGCTTCCGATTTGATGAACCGTTGGATCGATCTGCCTAAGGTGCCTTTTCTGATGACGATTGATGCGGAATGGGGATTGGCCATGCGATTTGATGATGTGGTGATGTTTCCGCAGCAAATGCAATTGGGAAGCCTGGCAACCCCTGATTTGGTGTACGAAATGGGACTACAAGTGGGTGAACAATTGCGTCGTATCGGTATGCAGGTGAATTTTGCCCCTGATGTGGACATCAATAACAATCCCATGAATCCGGTGATCAATGTGCGTTCGTTCAGCGAAGATCGGGAAAAGGTTACGACCTATTCTGCGGCTTACTTGAAGGGGATGCAGGATGCAGGTATTGCGATCTGCCTGAAGCACTTTCCTGGCCACGGAGATACCTCGGTGGATTCGCACCACGCTTTGCCTTTGTTGAACTTTGACCGCACCCGACTCGACTCGTTGGAATTGTATCCTTTTCGGGAGTTGATTCGTACTCAGGCGATTGATATGGTGATGTTGGGGCACCTGGAAGTGCCGGCATTGGACCCGACGGGTACGCCCTCGTCCTTGTCCAAGCCGATTGTGACTGATCTGTTGAAGAACGAATTGGGATTTGACGGCATTGTCATTACCGATGCTTTGGGAATGAAGGGTGTGGCAGAACACATTGCTCCAGAACAGATTCCCTTGGCCGCCTTTCAGGCAGGTGTGGATATTTTGTTGATGCCCCAGGAAGTGGAAGCAAGCATCAAGCAGATCAAGAAGGCTGTTCGTCGTGGTAAAGTCGAACGTGCGGAACTGGATGAACGGGTGCGTAAGGTTTTGCGTCTGAAATACGATCTGGGATTGCTTCCGCTCGATCAACCTCGAATGAAGATAACAAAAGCTGCTTTGCAAGCAGAAATCAACCGACCGGCCTATCGTCAGTTGGTGCAGGAAATCGGGGAAGAAACCTTGATTCTCTTTGAAAAAGGCCAACAAGTAACCACGGCCAATTTGTTTCCGGTTACCTCTGGTAAAACTGCCTACGTGGGCTTCCATCCGGAGAAAGGAGAAGATCGGGCTTATTTGGGAGAGGCTATGAATACCTATGCGCAGGTGGATACGTATTATTTGCCCAATACCGCCACGCATGAAGAATTTGAAGCCCTCAAAAAGACATTGAACAGTAACTACGAAACGGTTATCTTGGGAATTCATCATACCCATCGCAATCCCCAACGTTCTTTTGGTCTGAATGACTGGCAGGCCGATGCGTTGGATGCCTGGGCTGCTGAGAACGAACGTCCGCAACTGGTGCTTTCTTTCTTTGGAATTCCTTACGGCATCATGATGTTTGAGAACAATGCCTTGATGGATGCTGTGGTCATAGCGCACGCAAATACCGATTACAACAATCGGGCGGTAGCTCGTCTGTTGACGGGGCAGATTGCTGCCAAAGGGGTGTTGCCGGTGACCCTTGAGTCCCTTAAATCGGAAGTGGAAAAGGCGGATCCTCCGCATGAAGATAACTTAATGGCTGTGGAATAATGAAACGGAATTTTTTGGGAGTTTGCTTGCTGATGGTGCTGTTGTTGCAGGCTTGTCAGGGCACGGATACTGAATTGCGAGTAGGTCATTCGGACTTGCATTTTACCGCGTTGGCCCGCTCATGGGATGAAGCCATTCCTTTGGGAAATGGTACGGTAGGTGTGTTGGTTTGGCAACGCGATTCATCGCTTCGTTTTTCATTGGATCATACAGACTTGTGGGATCTTCGACCGACTGATAGTTTTGCCGATAGCCGGTTCCGCTTTGCTTGGGTTAAGGAACAGATTCGAAAAAAAGACTATTTTCCGGTGCAAAAGAAACTTGACTGGCCATATGACCGTGAACCGGCCCCTAGTAAAATACCGGGAGCGGCTATGGAATTTTCCCTGGCCCAACTGGGTACGCCCAGCCAAGTGCACCTTTCTTTGCAAGATGCTGTTTGTCAATTGGATTGGTTGTCGGGTTTGCGGCTGCAGACCTTTGTACATGCAACCGAGCCGGTAGGTTGGTTCCGCTGGTCGGGTGCTGCGTTAGTAGAAGACTTGCCGCTACCGAACATTTGTCAGCCGGCTTATCAGGCTAAAAATAAGGCGTTATCCCGTTTGGGGTATGCAGCGGGATCCGTGGATACGTTGTGGCTTTCGGCTCAAGGAGGCTGTGTGGTTTACCGTCAACCGGGGTATGCTGATTTTGTGTATGAATTGCGCGTTGTTTGGGAATTGACTTCTGATGGTATGTTGGGATGTTGGTCGTTGGGTCCGGTAGGGGATCAGGCGCTTGTGGAAACAGCGTTGGAAGCTGCTTGGAAGCGGGGATGGAAGCAGGATCGTAAGACCCATGCTGCTTTTTGGAACCAATATTGGGAGCGCTCCAGCGTAGCATTGCCGGATCCGGTTTTACAAAAACAATATGACAACGAGATGTATAAATTCGGATCCGTGGCGCGGGCCAATGCGGCTCCGATCTCTTTGCAAGCAGTTTGGACGGCCGATAATGGGCATTTGCCGCCGTGGAAAGGAGACTTTCACCACGATTTGAATACCCAGTTGAGTTATTGGCCAGCCTATGCGGGGAACCATTTGGACGAGGCTTTGGGTTATCTGAATACTTTGTGGAAACAACAGGATGTGTACCGTCGTTATACGCAGACCTATTTTGAAGCTCCGGGATTGAACGTGCCTGGTGTCTGTACCCGAGCAGGTGAGCCCATGGGGGGCTGGATCCAATATGCCATGTCGCAGACCGTCTCTGCCTGGATGTCCCAGCACTTCTATTTACATTGGCAGTACAGTCAGGACCGTGAGTTTTTGGAACAACGGGCTTGGCCTTTTGTGCGCGAAGCGGCTATCTTTTTGGAGGCGATCTCTCAGGTCGATGCACAAGGAATCCGTCGCCTGGAATTCAGTTCCAGCCCGGAGATCTTCGATAACTCCCTCCAGGCCTGGTTTACCGATATGACCAATTTTGATCTGTCGTTGATGCATTTTGTTTTTCAAACGGCCTCGGAGTTGGCTTTGGAAATGCAGTTGTCGGATGAGTCCGAGCATTGGGCAAGCATAGCCCGCGAACTCCCGCCTTTGGACTTGGATGCAGAGGGTGGACTGACATTTGCACCCGGTTTTCCGTATGCTTCGTCTCACCGGCATTTTTCCCATGCGCTGGCCATTCATCCCCTGGGACTATTGGACTGGGATGGAGGGGAGCAGGAGCGTCACATTATTGAAGCAACCCTGGAGGACTTGCGTCATTATGGACCGGATTACTGGACGGGTTATTCTTATGCCTGGTTTGCCAATCTGGCTGCTCGTGCACGCCGTGGAGATTTGGCTGCCGAAGCTTTGCATACTTTTGCAACCTGTTTTTGCCTGGCCAATACCTTCCATGCCAATGGTGACCAGTCGGGAACTGGAAAATCCCAGTTGACTTATCGTCCTTTTACGTTGGAAGGCAACTTTGCCTTTGCAGCGGCCATTCATGAGATGCTGATTCAATCCCATACCGGTACCATTCGTCTTTTTCCGGCCATTCCGAACGATTGGACCGATGTGGCCTTTGAAAATCTTCGTACCCGGGGTGCATTCTTGGTTTCGGCCGTGCGTAAGGACGGATGTTTGCAATCGTTAAGCGTTGAGGCAGAGCAAGGTGGTCAATTTGTTCTGGTTTGGCCCCAGGGGCAGTCTCTGAATGGTCAGGATACCTTGCGCTTAAAATTATCGCCTGGAGAACGAGTACAATTCCATCGGTAACCACTTTGGCAAGGTTTTTGCAATTTATAATCATTATAAATTATGAATGATTTAAAACTATGATAAAAGACTTGAAACAAGAAGCTCTGGCTTACCATACAGATGGACGACCTGGTAAAATTGCTGTTAAACCGACAAAACCCTACGCGAATCAACACGATTTGGCCTTGGCTTATTCGCCCGGGGTCGCTTATCCATGTGTGGAGATCGAAAAAGAGCCGGAGCAGGTGTATGCCTATACCAACAAGGGAAACTTGGTTGCGGTTATTTCCAATGGAACGGCTGTTTTGGGGTTAGGAAATATCGGAGCAGCAGCCAGTAAACCGGTGATGGAAGGCAAGTCCCTGTTGTTCAAGTCTTTTGCTGGATTGGACTCTTTTGATATCGAGGTGAATGAAACCGATCCCGAACGCTTTGTTCAGGTCGTGAAGGCGATTGCCCCTACCTTTGGGGGAATTAATTTGGAGGATATCAAGGCTCCGGAATGTTTTGAAATCGAACGTCGTCTGAAAGAGGAGTGTGATATTCCGGTGATGCACGATGACCAACATGGAACAGCGATCATCACGGCAGCTGCTTTGTTGAATGCACTGGATTTACAGCAAAAGCAAATTGACCAGGTCCGTGTGGTGGTGAATGGTGCTGGAGCAGCTGCGATGGCTTGTACACAACTTTACCTGGCCCTGGGGGTTCGCCCGGAGAACGTAGTCATGTGTGACAGCAAGGGGGTGCTCTCAACACAGCGCAAGGACTTGAATGAACAAAAGCGTCGTTTTGCGACCGATCGCGCCATCACGACTCTGGAAGAAGCCTTGGTGGGTGCCGATGTATTTTTGGGGTTATCTACCAAAGATGTACTTTCGCCGGCCATGATCTGTTCGATGGCAGATCGTCCCATTGTGTTTGCCTTGGCCAATCCTGATCCGGAAATTGCTTATGAACTGGCAATTGCAACGCGTTCGGACTTGATTTTTGCAACGGGTCGTTCCGATTATCCCAATCAGGTTAACAATGTACTGGGTTTTCCGTTTATTTTCCGAGGTGCCTTGGATGTGCGGGCAACCGAGATCAACGAAGCTATGAAAATTGCGGCTGTACGGGCCATTGCGGATCTGGCCAAGGAACCGGTATTGCGCTATGTGTTGAGTGCTTATGAGTTGGATTCCTTGCATTATGGGTCGGGCTATATTCTTCCTAAGCCTTTGGATCCGCGTCTGTTGTCTGTCGTAGCGCCGGCTGTCGCCAAGGCCGCTATGGAGTCGGGTGTGGCTCGCAAACCGATCACAGACTGGGATGCCTATGACCTGTATCTGCAACGCATGATGGGGTATGATGAGGATGCTTCGACTTGTCCGGTCGATTACTTGCACCGGGTAGCTAGCGGCACAACCGCTTAACCAGAGTTTCCTCTTGTTCAAACATTTGGCTAAGTTCCAAGTGAATGGTGGCTTCCTCACGCAAGAGTTTGGCTGTGGCGGATTGACGGGAGAAATTGCCGGTCAGTAGAATGACCTTGATTTTTAAGGCTTTTAACTTTCTGATCAGCATTTCGTGGTCGGCATCCCCGGTGATTAGGACCACGTAGTCGAATTGATTGACAAAGCTCCGACCCAATGCTTCCAAGGCAAACCAAACATCAATACCTTTTTCTACGATGCGGCCGTCGATTTCCCGCAGGTGTTTGTAGTGGAATTGGATGTCATTTTCAATGAGGCTATCTTCAAACTCCCGTTCGCTGTAAAGCAGGTTCTTGTCTTGCGCATCGTCTGCCTTGAAACGTCCTCTGAAAAAATGGGCGTCCGGAATCTGACACTGGTTGATGGAAAGACCGTTATCTTGTGCAACTTGCTCCCGAATAAATAGCAGTAGTTCGCTCAAACAAAGATTGGCTCCATACAAATGGCTCAATCCTTCGTTGACTTTTACATAGTAGCCACCGTCGATGAATAGACCGATGGTGAGGTTGGTGGGAAGACTTGTTTTCATCGTAGTTCTGTTTCTGACAAAGTTAATGATTTGGAGCGGAATTTTTACTAAATTCGCATCACAATTGATAAATGAAAATTATACTATGCTGAAATTTCTGAAAGAGTATGCGGTGATGACCCTCGGTCTCGCTGTTTTTGTCTTTGGCTGGGTAGCCTTCTTGAACCCGCACGAGATTACGGGTGGGGGAATTGCCGGTTTGGCTTCGGTCATCCACTACGGTATTCCTGCAATACCGGTTTCTTATGCCAAGTTTGTGATTGATGCCCTGTTGCTGGTTTTCGGTTTCATCGTTCTGGGAAGAGGTTTTGGTATCAAGACCATCTATTGCGTAATTGCCAGCTTTTTTCTTTTTCACTTCATGCCCCGCATTCCGGGACTTATAGATTTCTTCTCTGGAATTGAGGAAAATATCATCAACGCATTGATCGGTGGAGCATTGAGCGGTACCGGGATTGCCATCATTCTGACCCAAGGCGGCAGTACGGGTGGTACGGATATCATTGCAATGGCCATCAATAAGTACAAAAACATTTCACCGGGCCGCATCTACTTGGTATGCGACTCGTTGGTCATCATATCCATCTTGTTGCTTCCGCACAAAAGTTTGCAGGATGTGGTTTATGGCTACATTGAAATCATCGCCTTTTCCTATGCGGTTGATATGTTATTAACCGGTTCAAAGCAGTCGATACAAACCTTGATTCTTTCTCCTAAGAATGAAGAGATTGCAGCGCTTTTACAAGCCAAACTGGTGGAAGGCAACAGTGAGATCCACTGCATTGAATGGACTTTGCAGGGCGATCAAAAAGCTTTGATGGTGGTTAGTCGGAAAGGTTATTGCAATGAGATTACCCGTCTGGCCAAGTCCGTAGATTCGGATGCTTTTATGATGACAGTACCCGTAACGGCGGTGTACAGCAAATAGTTTGACTTATGAAAACAAGACACATTTGGGCGAGCAGCCTATTTTGGGGTGCATTGTGTTGGTTGTTGGGAACCACCACAATGTTGCAGGCACAAGATAAACGGAGTGAATACGAACGCTTCAAACAAGAGCGGCAAAAGGAATTCAAGGACTATTATACGAAGGCCAATGCCGAATTTTCAAAGTATTTGCAAGATGCTTGGGCAGAATTCGTATTGTTGCCGGCCGAGCCGTTCAATCCCGGACCGAAACCCAAACAGCCTCCCGTGGCACCGGACCGTCCGGTGTTGGATGAGCCGCTCATTGATTTGCCGGACTTGGAGGATCCTAAGGGAGATGTGTTGAATCTGGAACGTGTGCCTATCCCGCGCGTAGATCCGATCCCAGTTCGTCCGACCCAGCCCAAACTTCCGAATTTTGAATGGAACTTTTACGGCATTCCAATGAAGGTGTCACAACCGGCTTCTGCTGTCAAGCTTACCGGAACCACCGAGTCTTTGTTGTCAGCCGCTTGGGATCAATGTGCGGATGGCCGTTTTGCAGCTACTTTGGCTGATTTAAAGAACTACCGGGAACAATATGGCCTGGCAGATTGGTCGTATTACTTGCTCACCCAAGCTTATGCTCGCCAATGTAGCCAACAAAAGAGTGAACAGGTGATGATTCAGTTCTATCTGATGACCCAATCGGGTTACAGTACCCGTTTGATGCGTTGTGGAGAGCAGGTTTACTTGTTGATGGCCTCCCAAAACCGCATTGCAGAACGCTCGATGTTTTCGATTGAAAACAACTACTTTTATGTGATGGATCCAGCCTTTAAGTCGGCAGGAAAGCCTTGCTACATTTGTAATTTCAAGTTCCCGGGAGAACAACAGATGAATCTTTTTATGGCTGCGCCGCCCAAGTTCCCGAGCTCGGATCCGGCAGCAGTACGTACCATTGCTTCCCGTCGTTATCCTCAGGTACAATTGAAGATGGCGGTGAATGCAAACTTGAAAGCATTTTATGAAACCTATCCGTTGAGCAATGACTTCAATGTTTATTCCACTGCTCAATTTTCAGAACCGAATCAGACGATGATTGATGAGTGTTTGCGTCCGATGATGCGGGGAAAATCGCAAATTGAAGCAGCGAACCTGTTGATCAACCTGGTGCAAACCGGTTTTGAATACAAGACGGATGGAGATCAATTTGGTCGTGAGCGTCCGATGTTCTCGGAAGAATTGTTCTTCTATCCGTACAGCGACTGTGAAGACCGCTCTGCATTATATGCTTTGCTGGTACGTGAGTTGTTGGATTTGGATGTGGTATTGATTCACTATCCGGGCCACTTGGCAACAGCTGTTTGCTTCACTGAACCGGTAAAAGGTGGTGCTTCCTTTGAGTACAAAGGAAAAACCTATGTCATTTGCGATCCGACATACATCGGAGCTGACATAGGTTTACAGATGCCTGATATGAACAAGATCGAAGAGGTCTTTCCTAGCAACGGGCTGCGAAACAATTAGCGTTTTGCAGCAATAGCCAGGAGGACACCCAGCACAACACCTAGCAGCGCCGCAAACAGTACCCGTAATTCGCCGGGGAGCAGGAAGGTAATGGTGTGTGCAGGATACCAGAACAAGGGGATCGTTTTCTTGAAGACGAATCCCCATTGTTTTTTCCAGTCCAGTTCAGCAATGAGTTGGCCCATCGGAATCGGATGCATAAGCGCCTTCAAGCTACCACCATAGTTGTGAATGTGCATATCTGTGATCTTGTGGAAGGTCATGAAGACGGGCGCAAAGAAGGTATTCATCGCTACAGAAATGGAGAGAGCTACCAAAACTTTGGTCCAAGACAAAGAGCCTTGGAAAGCTGTAATTGCATCATGAATGCCCAATGTTTTGAGTACAACCGGAATTCCATTTGAAAATACGATCATGGCACCGTTGATGAACATACCGAGGATACCCCATACAATCATTTTAGGAAGCATACCAAATGCCTGCGGCAAGTATTGTTTGCGACCAATGCGGGCTCCCAACATTTCTCCCAAGGTGGCGAGGATGCCGAACTTGAAGAAACTCATCAGCATACCGTGCTGAGCATTGAAACTTTTGTAGGCTTCGTAGAGTGGTTCTGATACAAAAAAAGGTAGGAAAATGGCCACAAGGACCAAACCGAAAAGCAAATCTGATTTTTTCATAGGATAGGATTAGTAAAGGTTTATCGAGACGAATAGGGAGGGGGTGTTAACCGCGGTCAAAGTGAGGCATTTGTTCCGGAATCACCATCGAAATTTCAACCAAACCGCCTACTTCTCCATCCTGGAACCAAGCTGTTTGGTAAATCATTTTTTTCAACCCCTTTTTGCTGATGGTATAAGCGTTGGATCCACCTGTTTTTAACAATTGCTGAATTTGTTCCCAAGCTCTGGGCGGATGACATTGTTGGAGGTTTTGGCCGATGAGGTTGCCGTGTGCAGCAAAAATCTCGCAGGCCTTTTCGTTCATAAAGATGATATTCGCATCTTTGTCACAGACAGTTACAGCACAATTCATTGCTTGTGCCCAAGCATATCCTTCGTTCATTTTTTTGTTTTTTTTACAAAATTAGTATTAATTTGAGTTCTTATTTGAATAAATTGTAACAAGATGAGAATTTTATCAATTCTAATGGCATGTGCACTCGTGTTGACTGCGTCGTGCCGCAATCGGAATGCTGCAGTTCCCGATGAAAATGGCTATTTGGTAAGGGTAGGACAGAAGGCACCTGACTTTACGGTGCAATTGACAGATGGTACTACTTTCCGCCTTGCAGATCAACGTGGAAAGTTGGTAATGCTTCAGTTTACAGCCAGTTGGTGTGGAATCTGTCGCCAGGAAATGCCCCACATCGAGGCGCAGATCTGGCAACGTCATCAAGAAAACCCGAACTTTGTTCTGGTAGGGGTGGATCGTGATGAGCCACTTGAAAAGGTCCTGCAGTTGGCCGAGTCAACCGGTATTACTTATCCTTTGGCATTGGATTCCGGTGCAGATGCATTCGCGTTGTATGCAGAGCGCTCAGCCGGCATTACCCGTAATGTTCTGATTGATCCGGATGGAAGGATTGTGATGTTGACCCGTTTGTTCAAAGAAGAGGAGTTTGCTGCGTTGGTTCAGAAAATTGATGATCTATTGAAATAAAATATTATATTTGCAACATAAACATTTTTTAAAAACACGTATTTCAATTATGAAAAAAATTCTTTTCTCGGTGATGGCAATCGTAGCGCTTGCTTTCACAACTTCTTGCGAGACTACTAAAGAGGAACCGACTCCTGCAGATCCTACTGCTTTGGCTGCTCCGGTTCTTACTGTAGCTAACCAAACTGAAGATGGTTTCACCATTTCATGGGCTGCTGTTGAAAATGCAGCTGGTTACACTTACCACATGGTAGAAGAAAAAGTAACTACTGAAACTTCTGTTACCTTTACTGGCTTGGCAGCTGGTTCTTACACTGTTCGTGTTAAAGCAAATGCACCTGCAGGTTCCAAAGAATTCGTTGACTCTCAATTTGCTGACATTACCGTTACCATCGAAGCTGCTCTTCCGGATGTGTGGTTTACACAAGAAGTTTGGGGTGAAAACGATCCTGATTATGGTTTGACTCCCGCTAACTCAATGGTCTTCAGCTGGGAAGGTATTGGTGTTGTAAAAGTAGAATACATTATGTTCCCTGCAGAAATTATCGAAGGTGGTATTGCTGACTTGAGCAACGATGAAATCGTAGCTATCTTTGAAGAAGCAGGATATCCTATGGATGTAGTTGACGATCCTCAGTTCTTGGCTTACATCAACGGAGATGGTTTGGTTTCATACTTTGATCAATTGGATCCTGAAACAGAATATGTACTCATTTCTTATGCATACCACGAATCAGGTGCTGTTTGCGATGTACGCGATTCTTATACAACTGAAGCAGTAGAAGAAAATCCTTTGCGTGACCAATGGTTGGGTGCTTGGACTTTGACTGCTACTCACGAAGTTTCTATGGCTCCCGAAGTTTCATATACAGAAAAAGAAGGTACTTGCACTTTGAACATCGTTGCCATTTCTGGTTATTCAGATGTTGTAGCTGTTTATGGTTGGACCAAAGCTACTGCTATTTCTGAAGATGTTCCTGCTATCGGATACATTGGCGAAAATGGTGAATTGATTTTGGCTTCAGGTGAAGTTATGGGCGAAGAAAACCAAGGCTATGTTCCTACTTGGGCTGGTTTTGCTAAAGTTGAAGACAACTACACCTTTGTTAGAGGAGAATATGAAACTTATACCTTTGCTTTGGAAGGTGATGTTGCAGAAGCTGAACGCTATGTAGGCGAGTTGAACGACGGTAGAAGCTTTGAAGTTCTTGGTATGGAATTGATTGCTTCAAGTAGCAATGGTATCGCTGTTTACATTACTGAATGGCCGTTCGTATTTATGGGTGGTGATATGACTTTGACAAAAGCAGAACAAGCTCCTCGCCGCGCTTCTTTTGCAATGGAAGCTCAAAGAGCAAACGTTCCCGCTCTTCTCCCCTTCGAACAAGAAGTATTGTTCTTCTAGTCTGATACGGTAGTAGATTACCGCAATTTAAAGAGGCTAACCCATCGTATTTTATGGGTTAGCCTTTTTTTTATTTCTTTGAAAATAATGTTAAATTTGTCAGATGAAACAAATCTGGAAATTTTTAACGATTGCGGTCATCTTGTCTGCTTGTATGCGGGATCATACGCCCTCAGTTGGGGTATCACGGGAATTGGCAGCAGAGCGTTTTGCGCGCATTCATCAACTCAAATACCAATTGAATTTTAGTATTCCGGCAGCTCTGTCAGATCCAGTTCTAGGCCGCAATACCATTTCATTTGATCTTACTGATTGGGGTACGAGATCTGGGGTACAAGAGGATCTCTGGTTGGATTTTACCGGATCGGTACAATCTTTAATGATCAATCATCAGGAAGTTGCGGTGGAGCAGCGCTCCGAGCATCTGCGATTACCAGGAAAATACCTGGCGACGGGTAAAAATCATGTTGAGATTAAGTTTACGGCACCGGATCAGTCATTGAACCGTCGTGAAGATTATTTATATACGTTGTTGGTGCCGGATCGCGCTCGGACTTTGTTTCCTTGTTTTGACCAGCCTGATTTGAAAGCAACGTTTGCACTGCGTTTGTCTGTCCCGCAGGCATGGCAGGCTATAGCCAACGGTCCGAATGTGGCAGAAGCGGATGATCATCGGGAACTTGGGAAAAAAATTATCCGTTTTGCACCCACCGAGCCGCTGAGTACCTATTTGTTTTCTTTTGTAGCAGGGGATTTTCAATATGAAACCTTCCAGGAGGAAAATCGTAGCATTCGTATTTATTACCGCGAAAGCAATCCGGATAAACTGACACAACTGCCGCAGATGGCTCGTGAGGTGTTTGCTTCGTTGAACTGGTTGGAGCAATATACCCAGATCCCTTATCCGTTTGCAAAGTATGATCTGATCATCGTTCCTGGTTTCCAATATGGGGGAATGGAGCATACTGGTGCCACCTTGTACAATGATCAACGGATGTTTTTGGAGCCCAACCCTTCCATGAAAGAACGTATGGCCCGAACCTCACTCATTGCGCATGAAACGGCTCACATGTGGTTTGGCGATTATGTGACCATGAGCTGGTTTGATGATGTTTGGGTAAAAGAGATTTTTGCCAATTACTTTGCGGCTCAGATGGTACGGGAGTCCTATCCGGATTACGACGATCGTTTGAATTTTTCTTCCTACCATGTGGCTGCTTATTCTGAAGACCGTACTACGGGGGCTGTTTCGCTGGATCAGTCTTTATCTAATTTGAAGGATGCTGGATTGATTTATTCCAACATCGTTTATAACAAAGCTCCAGTAGTTTTGAATATGTTGGTGGATAAGATGGGAGCGAAAGCTTTTCAAAGGGGGATTCAGACCTATTTGCGGCAGTATGCTTATGGCAATGCTTCCTGGGCAGATCTTATTGACGTATTGGATAGTCAGGTGTCGGTGGATTTGATTCGCTGGAGTGACAGTTGGGTGTCCTCTTCGGGAATGCCGCATTACGAGTGGGAACGTCTTCAAGATACTTTAGAGATCCGGCAAGTGGATCCTTGGGGACGGGAGCAGCTTTGGGATCAATCCGTCCGTTATGCGTGGGTAGAAGAGCTGGCGGATGGTCGTCTTCGCTTGCAGGAGGAACGATTGCTGATTAATCGGGAAGTAACACGCATATTGCTACCGGCATCGGCTGGGCCTGTGTTGCCAAATTCCGATGCCATGGCTTATGGATTGTTCAAAGTGGATGAGTCCACGAAGCAATATTGGATGGATAATTTGTCGGAATTGCAAGATCCGATGCACCGACGTGCGCTGCTTACTAATTTTCAGGAATTGTATTGGAATGGGGATTTGCATGCGGCAGCTTGGGCAAAATCGCTATTGGATTGTTTGTGGCAAGAAGAAAACCAATTGTTGTTTACACAACTCTTGAATCAGCTCTCGGTCCTGTCTCATTGGCATTCGGATTTGTCGGTCATTGAGCAGACGCTTCAAAAGTTCTGTGAGCAAACAACAGATCCGGTGAAACAGCGGATGATCTATTTGGCTTTGTTGGACATGGCCAGGACATCACAGGTGCGAACCTGGCTGCTGGAACGCTATCAAAGTTCCGTACTAAGTCCTGTAGATGCAACGCAAGCTGTGTACCGCTTGTGTCTGTATTTTCCGCACCAGGCTGCCGAGTTACTGCAGTCGCACCGGCTTGTGTTGACTCATCCGGATCGCATTGCGGAATTTGATTTTGTATCTCGGGCGGTTCATCCGGATCCCGTAGCGCGTCAAGCTTTTTTTGAAGATTTGTTGGAACCGGCCAATCGTACGATTGAGCCTTGGGTAATTGATGCATTGGAGTTGTTGTGTCATCGGGAGCGCCAACAAGAGGCTCTTTCGTATTTGCGTAAGGGGTTGGAGGAGTTGCCCGAAATTCAGCAAACCGGGGATATTTTCTTCCCGAAGACCTGGTGCGGGGCTTTGTTGAGTGGTCATACATCGGATCAGGCTCGCAAAATTGTGCTTGACTTCTTGGATGAAGCTGAAAAGTCAAGTGATACAAGTATGTTACATCCATTGATTATTAGTAAAATAAGACAACAGGCATATCCCTTGTTGTCGCAAAGAAATTTGTGATATGGCAGTTATTGGTATTGACCTGGGCGGGACCAAAATTGCAGCTGCTCTCTTTGATCAGAACGGAACGGTGATGGCTCGTAAGACGGAATTGTTGGCCGGAAGAACGGGTGATCAAGTCGGAGATCTGATCAATGATGTCATTGCTTCATTTCGAATGGCCTACCTGACCGAAATCATTCAAGGTATTGGGGTTTGTGTCCCGGGTATTGTGTATTCTCGTACTGACCGTGTTTGGGCTCCCAATATTCCTGGATGGGAAGACTATCCGCTTAAAGCAAAAATTATGGCAGGGCTGGATGGGGTCAAATTGCCAGTTTCCATTGAAAGTGACCGTACTTGCTACATTCTCGGTGAGGTTTGGCAGGGAGCTGCTCGCGGTTGTGAAAATGCAATTTACCTGGCTGTTGGAACGGGGATTGGTGCAGGTATTCTATTGGATGGGCGTGTCATTCACGGAGCGAATGATATTGTGGGAGCAACCGGTTGGATGGCGTTGGAGCATCCTTATCAGGAAGAGTTTGTTCCGGTGGGTTGTTTTGAATACTATGCTTCGGGCAATGGGATTGGTACTAATGCCCGTCGTCTCCTGATGCAGCAAGGTGATTATGCTGGCGTACTTCGTAACAAACCCATCGAAGCAATCACTTCGCATGATGTCTTTGATGCTTATGCAAGTGGGGATTTATTGGCCACACAGGTCCTCGACAAAGCGGTTCAAATGTGGGGTATGGGGACGGCCAATCTGGTAAGTTTGTTTAATCCGGAAAAAATTATCTTTGGAGGAGGGGTGTTTGGTCCGGCTGTCGGCCTGATTGACCGCATCTATCAGGAGGCTTGTCGTTGGGGACAACCGATCTCTATCAAGCAGGTGGAATTCTGTGCCTCGAAAGTTGGTGGAGACGCTGCACTGTTGGGTGCTGCTTATTTGATTTTAAGATCATTACGACATGTATAATTTTAACGTTTTTGCCTTATGAAACATTCGAATTATTCTGTGCCCAGCGTGTATGTCGCGGCTTGTGCCGGGATTGCTATTTTTGGTGTGATCATGTTGGCCTTGGGGGCGATTATGACGCCTCTGACGGAGCGCATTCCGCAAGCGGTGACCCTTCCGCAGTACTTGTCGGTTGGGATCATCATCGGTACTATTTTCTTTGGACCGGTGGTTGATAAATTTGGCTACAAATGGTTGTTGATAGGAGCTTCGGTCCTTGCTTTGGCAGGGCTGATCGGTTTGGCCAATTGTGGACAGATGATGGCCTTACGCATTTGTATGATTCTCTTGGGGATTGGGGGCGGTATCTTAAATGGAGAAACCAATGCCTTGGTGGCTGATATTTATGAGGATCCCAAACGTGGAAAGATGATGAGTATTATGAGTGCCTTCTATTGTGTGGGAGCTTTGTGCTGGACGTTAGCTTGCTCGTTTATTGCCGATTATACGATTCCGTTGACGGTTGCATCGGTGCTGATTGGATGCTTCATTCTGTATTTCTGCGTAATTCCATTCCCGAAAGCCAAGCCTCAGGGACAAATTGCTTATACGGAGTCTATCCGGCTTTTAAAATATCCGATGATTTTGCTGTTTGCTGTGGTACTTTTCTTTCAGAGTGGTTTGGAAGCAATTTCAGGAAATTATACGGCTAAGTTTTTGACGGACAATGGTGTTAGTATGAGTGCAGCCACGCTGGCGCTTACTTTGCTGACCGTGGGGATGTTGTTTGGACGTATTGCCTTGAGTCTGTTGATGGAGAAGGTGCGGGATATCGTATTGCTTTCAGGTTACTTGATGGTGGCTTTGGTAGGGGCTTTGTTGATGTATTGTGCGGGTGCCGATTCCTATTTGCCCTACGTAAGTACAGTGTTGTTGGGTTTTGGTGTGAGCGCAACTTTCCCGGTGATCCTGGCGCGGATTGGTTCTGCCTTCAGTTGGGTGACCGGTTCGGCCATTTCCATTGCGATGTTTTTAGGCTTGTGTGGAAACTATTCCTTGAACTTTTTGGCAGGAAGGACTTTCCAACAAGGTAATCAAGAGTTGTTTCCGTTGTTTTTAGTGGGAGCTGTTGTTGTGATGCTGGCCGTATTGCCGGTAGCAACGCGGGTATCCAGTCGTTTCGTTGATAAAAGAAAATCATTATAACCTTTAAATTTTTACAGAGATGTTAGCCAATGAATGGAAAAAGAATGCCTTTGGCGTTATGAACAAAATTGAGGAAACTCAAATGGAGCAAATTAAGAAAGTTGCTGAAATTATGGCAGATGCTATTCAAGCAGGTCGTTGGGTGCATACCTTCGGCTGTGGACACGCTAACTTGCCGATTGAGGAAATGTATCCTCGGATTGGTGGTTTTGTGGGTTTCCACCCCTTGTGTGAGTTGCCTTTGACCTTCTTTACTCACATTGTGGGAGAAATGGGGATCAATCAATTCCTGTTCCTGGAAAGAACCGAAGGTTATGGCAAGGCCATTATGGACAGCTGGAATTTTGATGAACGGGATGTCTTGTGGATCTTCTCCCACACAGGTATCAATGCTGTAAATATCGATGTGGCCCTCGAAGCTAAAAAACGGGGAATGAAGGTGATTGTGTACGGTTCAGCTGAGCAAACTGGTGACAAAGTTCCGCGTCACTCCGGTGGAAAGAACCTCTTCCAAATCGCGGATTATGTGGTGGATTCTTGCTGCCCCTT
This sequence comes from Bacteroidales bacterium, assembly GCA_017546605.1. GTDB lineage: Bacteria > Bacteroidota > Bacteroidia > Bacteroidales > UBA932 > JAGCJX01. Next base: position 54,470 of record JAFYSH010000002.1, read on the forward strand.
GGTGGATGCATCCGTATCCTTGAAACATCATCAAGATAAGATCGGGCCTCTCTCAACCATGGCTTTCATTACCACAGTTTGGATGACCATTTGTACCGTAGCTGAGATTTTGGAAGAACGCGGTGTGAAGTTGTACATCCACCCGTCACACAATGTTCCGGGTGATACGACCGCTCACGAACGTCTGGATGCCTGTGTTAAAGAATATAAGGAACGCGTAAAAGGTGTATAAGCATTCTGATAAAGACATTACTTGTGCCAAATGGGGGGATGTGTGCCGTAACGATCATTACGATCTGGCCATCCTCCCTTGGGGTGCAACAGAGCCGCACAATCGGCACTTGCCATATTGTACCGATATGTTGACGGCGCAAGCCGTAGCCTTTGAGGTGGCAGAGCAAGCGGCTGCGCAAGGTATTCGGGTCATGGTATTGCCGGGAATACCGTTGGGCTCTCAGAATCCGGGTCAAATTGAGCTCCCGTTCTGTATCCATACTTCCCAGGCAACGCAGTTTGCGGTGCTTCGGGACATTGTCTATTCGTTAAAGCGTCAGCACATTTACAAGCTGATGATAATGAGTGGGCATGGAGGGAATATTTTCAAGGCGATGATTCGTGATCTGATGATTGAGGATCCGGAATTTACCATTTGTCACAACGAGTGGTTCTCTATCGTTAAACGGGATGGCTTCTTTGAAGAACAGGAAGATGATCATGCTGGGGAAATGGAGACTTCGGTGATGTTGCATTACTATCCGCACCTGGTCAATATGGAGTTGGCTGGTGACGGAGCATTTAAGAAGTTTGCGATTCCTGGCTTGAACTCCAAAGTTGCTTGGGTGCCGCGCGATTGGGCGCAGGTGACACAGGATACGGGCGTAGGGAATCCCTTGAAGGCAAGCGCAAAAAAAGGACAACGCTACATGGAGCAGGTTGTCCCTAAAATTGTGGAGTTTGTGGTGGATTTTGTGCGCAAACCCTTGTATTAAGTATTAGTGTCCTGTGCAGTGGTGTTCTGAGTGGCCTGCGCAGCCGATACCCGAGTCGAAGAGCTGGCCAGCCAGGTATAGGCTGACAACTCGTTCAATGTCGCCTTGGCAGCCACGAATGACTGCAATGCCGTGTGCTTGCAGTTTGTTCAGTGCGCCAGGTCCCATGTTGCCGGCAAGCATGACGCTGACACCCATTGCTTGCAGATCGGCAGCGATGCCTGATTTGCAGCCGCATCCCTGGGGTGAGGGAAGGTCTTCTCGGGAGATAATTTCTTTATCTTCAATGGTGTAGATCGTGTAATGGTCGCAGTGGCCGAAATGGTTGTCAACGTGGCCCTCGCGAGTAGGTACTGCAATTTTTGTCATAGGGATAGGATTATCAATAAAAATATTGATCCTCGCAAAAATTATACCGAGGAGGGTAGTGTTTTGCACGATATTTGATAAGAAGCGTATTTTTGGATATTAAAAACGAAACTTATGAATTGGATGAAATTTGGGGCATTGGCCCTATTTTGCTTCGCAGGTATGTTACTTCCTGCTGATATGGATGCGCAAGTGACGCATTTGACCAAAGAGCAATTTCTGGAAAAGGTGTTTGATTACCGAGCCGAAGACTGGACCTTCCAGGGCGAGCAGCCGGTTATTGTAGATTTCTATGCAACTTGGTGTGCTCCCTGCCGCCGTTTGGCTCCCATCCTGGAAGAACTGGCCAAAGAATATGAAGGTCAACTGACCATCTACAAAGTGGATGTAGATGCACAACGGGAATTGGCCTCGGATTTTGAGATTACTTCCATTCCGACCTTGCTTTTTGTTCCCCTGGAAGGAGATCCTCGGATTGTGCAAGGCGGTATGCCGAAGAAACAACTGAAAGAAATTATTGATGAATTTTTGCTAAAATAAGAATTTTCAATATCTTTGAAACTTGTAGTTTCATTATGATTGTAATGAATACACAAATATTTGTTTAATAATTAATTAATTTATTCTTAAATTTATGAAGAAATCCATCTTTTTTCTCTTGTTGACGGTGGCTGCTGTGCTTACAGGTTGTAAGGATGATGCGGTGGAAGTAAATCCCCTCGTATCTCTTAGCGCTGTTGCTGAAACTGCCTCTACGTTGACCTTTACAGTAACTCCGGAGAATGCGGATGCCTGCGCTTATGTATGCGTAGAATCTACCAACGAGATTCCGGACGGAGCTGCGATCCTTGCAAATGGTACAGCTGTTGATGCGAAAAACATGAGCACTCAAACTGTATCGGGTCTTCAAGGATCTACTACTTACACCATCGTGGCTGCTGTGAAAGCAGGATCGGTGATCAAAGTGTCTAACTCATTGCAAATGACAACCCAAGAAGGTCCCAGTGTTTTCTTGCAAAACGAGGGCGGAGTAACTGCTACCAGTGTGAACTTCTCCATTGAACCGCAAAGAGCAGAGGCTTGTGCTTATGTTTGCATTGAAGCAGGAGCAACCGTTCCTACTGCAGAAGAAATCATTGCTAATGGTCAATCAGTTGATGCTGACAAAAAAACAGTGCATACCGTAGAAGGTTTGGAACCGTTCACTGAATATCTAATTGTTGGTGCGGTTCAAAGCAAAAACCTTTACAACACCCACTCAATTACTGCTCATACCCTCTATGCTCCGACTATTAATGTCTTTGCTGGCGAAGTGACTGGAAGCAGCATTTCGTTCACAGTTTCACCGGGTTCAGCTATCGAGTGTGCTTATTTGGTGCGTTCCAACAACACAGTTCCTACTGTTGCTGATGTGTTTGCACAAGGTACAACCGTTCCGGCTAATGAGAATACTGAGATTACCGTTGATGGATTGGATCAACAAACTGCTTACACCGTTTATGCTGCTGTGAAAAATGGAGCATTTGAAGTTCTTTCTGATCCGGTGGTTATGACAACTGACATTGATGAAGATGTTGAAGATGTGACCATCACTGCAAAATTTGTCAACAAACGCAACTACCAATTCTACGTATCTGCTGAAGGAGCAGAAGCTGTATTGGATATTTACTGCCCGACTTCTATTTACAACGTATTGCCGGAAGGTGAATACATCGTTGATATTGAAGCAAATAGCTGGAGCGGTTCTGAAATTTCAGATTACTACATTGGTGAAAACTCCAACTTGCAAATGAACAACCGCAAATTGGATATCGTTTCTGGTAAAATGGTGGTAAAACACTTGGAAGCTGGTTACGATGTGTATGTTAGCGTAAAAGACAAAGAAGGTAACCAATTGAAAGGAAAATTCGCTGGTATCGTTGAACCCAAAGGTCAAACCGAATTCAACAACCCTCCGATTCCCTGGAACGATGTAACCATCGAAACCGCTTTGACTTCTGTAACTGGTACACACGATGCTCCTCTGGGTGCTGACGGTTGGTATGAATTGTACATTACCACAGCTGAAGGTCCCTATGACATTCATTTGATGATTCAGTCTCCGGTTGCTTACGATGGCGTTCTTCCTGCAGGTGAATATTTCTTTAACTCACAAGCTGGTGAATACACCATTTACTACGGTGGTATGGCTTTGCAAGGTGGTGAAGAAGTAGAATTTACCGATGCTTACTTGAAAGTTGAACACTTGGACAGAGGTTACCAATTGACCTTGCACGTGGAAGATATGTTCAAGACCAAGATCGATGCTACTTGGTCTGGTATGATTACCAAGACTGAAAACTGCATGTATTACTTCGAAAACCCGGGTTACGAATATCCTGAAGATTATAGCGTAGAATTTACTTCTGCACAAATCAAAGGTTTGGACGGTAGCGGTGGTCGCTATGTTACATTCAGAAATGAATTAGGTGATATGATTACTGTGGCTTTGAACGAAAACAAAGTTAGTTCAACTGAAATTACTCCTGGTTTCTATACCTCAGTTCCTTGGTGGGATGGTAGCGATGCGTTCACTTACTATGGTAACAACACCACATTGACCATGGTAAATGTGCCGAACCCTTATCCGTTCTATCCTTCAGGTGGTTATATTGAAGTAACAAAAGAAGGTGATATCTACACCGTTAAGATGAACGTTTACATCTACAAAGACGGTCAAAAACTCTTCCGTTCAGTTTACGTAGGTGCTATTGAATAAGGCATTTATCGAAAATTTGAAACGATCGAAAAGGGTGGCAGCATTTTTGCTGACACCCTTTTGTTTATTCAATGATTCAATACAATGAAAATGTTAAAAATAGGAGACAAGGCACCTTATTTTGAAGTGCCCAATCAAGATGGAGAATTGGTCCGACTGACAGATTTTGCGGGCAAGAAACTGGTTTTGTATTTTTATCCGAAGGACAGCACACCGGGATGCACGGCGGAGGCTTGTGATCTTCGGGACAATTATGAGCGCTTCATCAGTCAAGGATATGCCATTGTGGGTGTCAGCAAAGACAGTCAGAATTCGCACAAGAAATTCATTGAAAAGTATGCTCTGCCGTTCCCGCTGTTGTCGGATGTATCCACCCAACTTTTACAGGCTTATGGGGCTTGGGGTCCCAAAAAGTTTATGGGACGGGATATGATCGGTACGTTGCGCAAAACATTTGTCATCAATGAAGAAGGTCTCATTGAGGACATCATTGAAAAGGTGGATACCAAGGCGCACACCAAGCAATTGCTTGGATAATGCTGCTTAGCGGGCGAAATTGGTTTTGATCTGGGTTTCGTGTTCCGGATGTAGGATGCCGCTTTGCCGTCCCGCTTCAATGCATTTTAAGATCCAGGCCATGTTGCGGCCCAGGCTGCGCATGGTCTGCATGCCTTCCAGGTCACGACGGACTTCCTCGGGGGTATTGCCGTGCACTTGGTTCCAATATTGGGAGGTGACGATGGGCATATGACGGATCGCAAAATACTTGTTCAGTTGGTCAAATGTTGCGGTGGATCCGGCTCTTCGGCAACTGACGATTGCTGCTGCGGGTTTGAATGTAAGGACTTGTTTGCCCGCTGAGAAAACCCGGTCCATAAAGGCAATCATTGCTCCATTTGCACTGGCAAAATGGACGGGTGCACCAAAAATATAAGCATCATAGGATGCAGCAACATTGAGAAACTCATTAACCACATCGTCCATTACGCATTTTCCTTTGTCTTTGCAGCGGCCGCAGCCCAAACAGCCTGACAGGGGCTTGGTGCCCACTTGAAATAAGGTGGATTCAATGCCTTCTTGATTCAAAGTTTGGGCAATTTCTTGCAATGCGGTATAAGTACATCCGTGTGCGTGCGGACTTCCGTTGACTAAAAGGACTTTCATGATTGTTTATTTTTCAGTTTCGTTTTCGGTGATTAGGATGGATTTGATCAAGTCGCCGATGGTAGCCTCGTGTTCGGGATGATGGACCAGGAAGTATTGGCGGTGGAGGGTCGGTGCATCGGTGGGCACGCGACGCATACGCTGTGTTTGCAGTTCTTCTTGGATGGCAACCTGAGGTAGAAATGCGTAGGTGTCTGTTTGGCGCAGGTAGCTGATAACGGCTTCGATGCTACCGAGCTGCTGGGTACTGATGCGCGGAAGTTGGTCAATTTCGTCAGCTGATACAAAGCGGACTGCACCGTTGACCGTGACCAATAATTGTGAATCTTCTTGAAGTGGTTCGTAAGTAAGTCCGTCATACGGGTCTTCATCCTCTGTAAATCCGTAGTCGATCTCCTTTGTTAGCAGGGCTTTGGAGATGGCTTCGTTATCCAGGGTGGTCATACTTACTCGCAAGGCCGGCTGGGTTTTGTGCAGGGTGGCCATCAATGAGGGCAGCAGGTAGCGGGCTAAGGTCGGGGTTGCACCCAATCGTAGTGAGTGATGGGTGGTGGCGACATTCACCTCGATTTTTTGATTCAGTTGTTGGTAACGGAGTGTGATTTCAGTAATCAAGGGGAGGATTTCCTGCGCAAACGGAGTCAGTTGGATGCGGGTCCCTTTCCGAGTAAACAGGGGTTGTCGACATTGTTTTTCCAGTTCCCGGATGTGTTGGGAAACGGCCGGTTGGCTGATGCCTAACTGTTTGGCAGCCAAGCTGAAGCTCATTAATTGGGCCGTTGTCTTGAAAACCAATAATCGAAAGTCCTGTATCATGAACGCAAAGTTAGTTAAAAAAACTTTTGTTACCTTTGTTTCTATGAAGTCAAAAAAACGAATCTTAGTTGTAGTCCTGCTGCTGGCGCTGTTTCAAGGATGGTCCACGCTGCCTGCACAGGCGTTGAAAAAGTCTCAAACTCCCCATTCGGTACGTTCGGAATATCGCTTTGAAAAGGGCTGGAAATTTACGCGAGAAGATCAAGTGGAATTTGCTGCGGTGGCGTTCAATGCCACAGCCTGGCAATCTGTGACGGTACCGCACGATTGGGCCATTTATGGGCCTTTCAGCATTCATAATGACCAGCAGCATACGGCCATCCAACAAGATGGTCAGACAGAAGCGATGGAGCACGCTGGCCGTACTGGTGGGTTGCCTTTTGTTGGAACAGGCTGGTATCGATTGCGTTTTGAAGTACCTGATTTTAAGGAGGGAAAAAAGGCAACCTTGCTATTTGATGGCGCGATGAGTCAGGCGCAAGTCTATTTGAATGGTCAGGCTGTGGGACAATGGCCGTCCGGATACAATTCTTTTTATTTTGATGTGACTCCTTATTTGTTACCGGGTCAAGAGAATGTGCTGGCCGTACGTTTGGAAAATCAAGTGGAATCGTCGCGTTGGTATCCGGGGGCCGGATTGTACCGGAATGTCCATTTGGTAGTGACCGAAGAGGTATATGTGCCTACTTGGGGAACCTTTGTAACAACGCCGCTTGTTACCGATGACTTGGCTCGGGTGGCATTGAAGACGGAATTGGCCTACCCCGATTGGGTAGATCGCTCGACGATTCGGATAGAAACAGCTATTCTGGATCCGTTAGGACAGGAAGTGGTGCGCCAGGTGGACGCATTGAGCTGCTTTGATGCACATAGTTTTGAGCAGACCTTTGCAGTGACCCATCCGGAGCTTTGGACCTTGGAGAGCCCGTCGCTATACACTGCTGTTTCAAAAATATACGTAGGTGATGTATTGAAAGATGAGTATCGGACCCGTTTTGGAATCCGTAGCCTGGAGATCATTCCAGACAAAGGGTTTTTCTTGAATGGAAAACAGACGAAGTTCCAGGGGGTATGTTTGCACCATGATCTGGGTCCTTTGGGGGCTGCGGTGAATGACGCCGCAATCCGTCGTCAGCTTCGTATCTTGAAGAACATGGGCTGTAATGCAGTCCGTACTTCGCACAACATGCCGGCACCGGAATTGGTGCAAGCCTGTGATGAAATGGGTATTATGTTGATGCTGGAATCCTTCGATGAGTGGAAAGCGGCCAAGGTGGGAAATGGCTATCATCAGTTTTTTGACGAATGGGTAGAAAAAGATTTGGTAAATCTAATTCGTCATTATCGTAATCATCCCAGTGTGGTGATGTGGTGCATCGGTAATGAAGTGCCGGATCAATGGAACGGAAACCGGGGACCGAAGTTGTCCCGCCGTCTGCAGGATATCTGTCATCGGGAGGATCCTACCCGGCCGGTAACTCAGGGAATGGACGCTCCGGATGCCGTGGTTAACAACAACATGGCTGCAGTGATGGACGTGGCTGGTTTTAATTATCGGCCGCACCGTTATCCTGAGAATTATCAGAAATTGCCTCAGCAGATTATTTTGGGAAGTGAAACCGCTTCTACCTTGAGTGCGCGAGGTGTATATAAGTTTCCGGTCCAACGTCAGTCCATGCGACGTTATGCCGACCATCAGGCATCTTCGTACGATGTGGAGCATTGCGGTTGGTCGAATTTGCCGGAGGATGATTGGATCTGGCACGAGGACAAGCCTTGGGCCATTGGTGAATTTGTATGGACGGGCTTTGATTACTTGGGGGAACCGACCCCGTATTACAGTGATTGGCCGAGTCACTCCTCGCTGTTTGGTATCGTGGACTTGGCGGGTTTGCCCAAAGACCGGTACTACCTCTATCGCAGCCATTGGAATCAACAAGAGGAAACTTTGCATATTTTGCCGCATTGGACCTGGCCTGGTCGGGAAGGAGAGGTGACCCCCATATTTGTCTATACCAATTATCCGAGTGCTGAGCTGTTTATCAACGGAGTTAGCCAGGGAATCCGGACCAAGGACCGGAGTGTGACCCCAGAAAATAGTGCCGATTCAGCTTCGGTGGTGGATTTCAAACGGCAGCAACGTTACCGTTTGATGTGGATGGATACTCGCTATGAGCCGGGTACTGTCAAAGTAGTGGCATACAACGAGGCGGGAGAGGCCGTGGCAACCGCTACCCAGGTAACGGCGGGAGTCCCGCACCATTTGGTGCTGGAAGCTGACCGTACGCAATTGACGGCTGACGGACGGGATTTGTGCTTTGTGACGGTCAAGGTTGTGGACAAGCACGGCAATCTTTGCCCCGATGCGCAGCATTTAATTGAATATACGGTAACTGGCAGTGGTTTCTATCGCGCAGGTGCCAATGGAAATACGGTATCGTTGGAACTTTTCCACGAACCGAAGATGAAGGTTTTCAACGGGATGATGACCGCCATTGTTCAGAATGACGGCACATCCGGTGAAATTGTCTTGAAAGCTAAGGCCAAAGGTTTACGCCAAGCCGTAATTAAAATACAAGTACACTAATACGGCAGCAATGATAGCCAAGGTAAAAAGGGTCAGCGTCCATCGTTTCCAGGGTGCGAGGCCCTTTTTCTTGTAGGGATCCTGGAGTTTGAGTTTGGGAAAGTGTGCACTTTCGGTCAGAGTTGCTCCAAATGGTATGCTGATTTTGGAAATGGCATTGACAGCCCATCCGTTGGCATTCAGCAAAGGAGAAAGGTTACGACGGCGCAGTTTTAACCAAGCCATCACCATGGCAGGACCGGAAATGGCCAGTAACAGTCCGAAGAACAGGATAATGATTTGCCACCAGGAGAGGCTGACTACCCCTTTGATCAAGTCGGCCAGGGCTGTTGCGATCATACCGAAAGCCATACCAATGGCTGCAAAGATACCGGCAACTTTTGCGATGTCAAAGGGGGGCGCTGCTGGAGTTGCCGCTTTGGGATCAGTGCCGGCTACAGGAAGCTGGGCAGAAGCCAGTTTGGCGTTCATATCTTGCATGATTTTGGCGTCTTTATCCGCTGCATTTTTATTGATGAGGTTTTCGATTGCGGCACTCAGACGACGGTAGGGAGACCAGAAAGCTTGGCCGATGCTGATGGGGTTATCAATGATTTTGGTGACCACGGCATCCCATTCAACACCGTTGTTGTCGTAGTAAATGGCATTTTTTCCAACGCAGATATCTCCAACACTGCCGACTGTCATCGTGGCTACAATTTGTTGTTTGGTAGCTTTGGCTTTGTTGAAGCAATCGCAATAAATCAGGTACATACCGCTGTTGGCGGCTGCAGCGCTGTGCTTGCCCGTATCACTAACCTGCATACAGAAAAGACAGGCCCGTTGGTCGATGATCAGGGTGCCGGATTGGAAGATGGCAAGTGTATTTTTGTCTTTGTCGTAGAAATCATGGAAGGTAATGAAGTTGCGAAGGAGCCGGTGGAAGTCCCGAAGGATGTGCAGGAATTGATCCACCAAGTTGATGTTGTCGGCTTCTTCTTGGAGCGCAGCATCTTGAGCAACCAGGGCCAAGAGGGCATCTTTCCGATTTTCTTGCAGCAATTTTTCGATGGTCTCCATCCCCAAGGTTTCCACGCATGCCCCCGTTTTGGTGTTTTTCCAGTTCAAGTAGGCACTGAAGCGTTCTTTCAATTCGCTCCAGGTTGATTCTGTGAGCACGATGGAGCCTTCGGGTAGTGCTTTGCGAATCCAGTCAAACGAGGAGCTCCAGGCCGGATTGATGGGTGCATCCAGTTGAATTTCAGGAGTTCCGGTAATGCGCACTAGTGGATAGGCAGCAATCTCGGTCGTTTTTTCGGCGAGATTTTCAGTACTGATGGCCTCCAGATGGGATTTTTGAAGATCCAACGTAGTGGCGCTTTCCGGAGAGAAAGCAGCTAATTTTGAGCGGAGAAAGAAATCCTTCACTTTGCTGTCCAGGGCTTGGTAGGCAGCGATGATGGCGTCGGTGTTTTCACCAAAAGGAGCAGGAACTTCACTGGACTTCCAAGCTTTGTAGCTGAAGAGTGTCTGATAGAATTCTTCGATGAGTGCAGCATTAGTTCCCAAGGTACCACTGCGATCCGGTATACCGCCCAATGTGGTAACAATGGTTGCAACCACAGCCTTTTCCTCCGGATTGTCGGGCGTGTTTTCGGTGATGACTCCGTCACCGTTGAAGCGTGTATTGGCAAAAATTCGGGCACGATCGGCTGTATCGTCCAAGGTGATCACCGTTCCCGTTTTTCCCAGGTTGTTTAAAATTTGTTGTGCAGAGTTTTGGATTTTTTTACCCCATTCATTTTCAGCGTTGAGCTGGTTCAAATCAATGCGGTCTGTATTTTGTACCAAAAGATCCAGGTCCTTCAATGCTCCGGTTATCCATTCTGCCGTGTGGATCACATCCTGTACGCGGATTTTTCCATCTTGGTCGTAGTCGATGTAGGAGAGGCTTTTCTCATCAATCTCCAAACCTTGGGTGGGGCAGGACAAAACGGTCCACATTTTGGGATCCAATTCGTTTAGGTGAGCAATGTCTTCACCGGTAGCAATACGAACACGGGTGGTTCCACCAATGTTTTCATAGTTCCAGTTGTAGGTTTGTTTTTTGCTTAGGAAGGCCATCTTTTTAGTGTTTATGGGGTTAAAGGATAGGTTTTCGGGTAAATAAACGGTCCAGGTGACCGCTTTTTTGCATGGCAGCAGCAGGTAAGTGATAGAGGTTGGGGGTATCAATCAAGGCGATGCTGTCGCATAAGGAGGTGGCAATGTCCAGTTCGTGTGTGGAGAAGAGGATGCATTTGTTTTCTTGATGCGCCAGTCGGGCCAGCAAACTGCATAATTCGTAGCGGTTGGGGATGTCCAGGAACGAGGTCGGCTCATCCAATAGGATGATGGGGGTAGTCTGTGCCAGGGCTCTTGCAATCATAATCCGTTGACTTTCTCCGTCGGATAAAGTGTCGATACTCCGGTTGGCATAACTTGCCATCCCAACTTGTTCCAGCGACTGCATCACAATTGCTTCGTCTTCTTTTTGCATACTGCCGATCCAGTTGGTGTAGGGAGCACGTCCCAGGGCAACGATGTCTTTGCAACTGAGGTTGGAAATCCGGACTCGCTCGGTGGTAACCACAGCAATGGTTGCTGCGCGCTGATGTTGTGGAATCTGGGCCAGGGGGATGCCTTGCAGTAGAATCTTCTGCTCCATGGACAGGCGGTGTTTCTCGCGGGTGCGGGTTTCCAGTCCACTAACGGCACGCAGGAGAGTGGATTTTCCGGTGCCATTGCGTCCAAGCAAGGCCGTGAGTTGGCCGGCTGCAAACGTAGCAGAGACTTTTTCTAACAAAATGCGTTGACCATAGCCCAACGTCAGTTCTTTCAAACGAATCATATCTGTCGTAGCTTGCATAAGTTTTAAATGGATTTGTTGCGGATAACAACCCAGACCACAATGGGAATGCCCAGCAGGGCTGTGATGGTATTGATAGGCAGGGTCAGGCTCTTGGATATGAGATCACAAATCAACAGGATCAGGGCTCCGAGCAATGCTGATCCCGGCAATAAAATCCGGTGATCCGCCGTTCGGAACAACATTCTGGCAACGTGCGGGACTGCCAAACCGACAAAGCCAATCGGGCCACAGAAGGCTGTTACGGTTCCAGCCAATAAGGTGGTGGAGATGAGAATCAGTTGGCGGGAACGGCGAACATTCATTCCCATGGTTCGTGCATATTCTTCGCCTAATAATAGCAGATTCAGTGATTTGGTGGCTGCAACTGCGAAAGTCAGACCGCATAGGATAATCGGCAACATCAGGTAAAATTGAGAGGCGGTGATGTCTCCCAAAGAGCCCATGGTCCAGATTACATACGATTTGAGTGCATCTTCGTGACTGAGGTATTGGAGGATCTGGACAAGGGCGCTGACTCCGGAGGAGAACATCATTCCTAAAATCAGAATCACCATAATGTCTTTGATGCGGTTGCTTACGGAGGTAATGAAAATCAGGATGAAAGCAGAACCCAACCAAGCTGCTCCAGCAATGCCCAGGGAGGTAAACCATTGTTGGTTGCTCAGTCCTAAAAGGGGAATCCCTAAAATGAATAGGGCAACACCTAGGCTGGCACCGGAACTGATTCCCAATACATAAGGCCCGGCCAAAGGATTGCGGAACAGGGTTTGCATTTGCAAACCACTGACTGACAACGCAGCTCCTGTAAAAATGGCAACCAACGCTTTCAACAATCGGATCTCACGTACAATTTTGGCGGTGCTGGCGGATACCTCACCTCCGCTTAAGGCGGCCCAAACATCGGAAAATGGAAGACTGACCGATCCGACAATCAGGTCGATGAAGAACAGCACCACGGTAAGCAGTGACAAACAGATGAACAGAAAAATAGTCTTGGATTTCACGGCAATCAGGGAGGCTTATTCGAGTTTTCGATAATAGGTGAATTCTTGATCGGTCATTAGTTCCGGATGGAAAATTTTGATCAGATCTTGCAAGATGAGATCGGGATGAACGACACCGGATTCCCAAAAGTCGTTGCCTCCACCAGGGGTTTGTCGTTTATCACAGTTGTAGATGGCGCCGGCTCGAACGCAAGCTAGATCGTTGAATTTGGGATAAAGTTGTTGCAACTCATACAGGGTCTTGGCGCGCTCAACGTGGATCCATACATCGGCTTGAGCTGTAAGCAAGGTGGCTTCTTCCAAATCAATGGGTAGAGATTGGTTGCTGGTATTGCCTTGGTAGATGTATTTACCGGCTGCATCGGAAATGAGACGAGCGAGATAACTGTTTTGCGAGGGCATGAACCATGAATCGGCATAGGGCGTATTGACCATCACTTTGGGACGGGCACTTTGGGCTGTTGCAGCTATTTGTTTGAGGGCCTGATAGCGGACCGGTAGCTGCTCATAGATGGCAACCGCGCTTTCGCGTAGCCCAATGATTTCTGCGACAGCTATCATCCATTCGGCTTTTCCCAAGGGGTCTTCTTCCAAGTATTCACCTACATAGGCATACGGAATCCTTAATTCGGCCAGTTTGTTCTGTATGGAAGCAGATCCGTTTACACCGTATAACAGTACGATGTCCGGGTCCAGGGCAACCAGCAATTCGTAGTTGATGTTGCTGTCATAGCCCACATCAGAAATTTGGTCTTTGTGCCCGTTCAGGTAGGGGTTGGTGATGAATTGGAGTCCTGATACTCCCACGACTCGGTGGGTTTGGCCCATGACATCCAGCAAGGCAACGTGGGAGGAGGACATACAGATGATGCGTTGGGCATCACCGGGTAGGACTTGTCCTTGAAAACCTTCCGGAACGGGTTCGTTATTGCGAGCAATGAATAGGTCAATCTGAACATCAGAGGCTCCTTGCCAAGGATTCTTTACTCGAATCAGGGTGCTTGTTTTCCCTTCGGCTGAACGGATTTCAAAACCTTTGGCATAGGTCGGCCTATAGGCAATTGTATTGAAATCGTTCAAGTTGCAAGTGGATGACTGGCACGAATGTATCAGTCCGCAAAGGAGTAGAATGACGCACAACTTTTTCATTTTTTTACCCGTATGGAATAAAGACAAAGGTAGAACAATTTTACACATTTGAGGTAATTAGCTGATAGAGCATCGGGGTGAAGTCTTCTTTGGGCTGAGCCAGATAGACTTGAAAGCCCAAGGAACGGGCTGCCTCGATGTTCTTTGGACTGTCGTCGATGAACAAAGTCCGAGCCGGTACCATACCGCTGTGTTCAATCATTCGTTGAAAGAATACAGGGTTTGGTTTCAGGGCCTTTACTTCAAAGCTTAAGTAGGCGTGTTCAAAATAGTCCTCCATTCGTAAACCGTCTGCTGCAAATAAAGTCTCCCGTACATAAGGCATTACAAATTCGTTGATGTTGGAAAGACCGTAAGTGCGGAAACCGGCATCCCGCAGGGCCTTGATAGCACGTAGTTTAAAGACCGGAAGACCTTCCAGGAAAGCCATGTAGGAAGCTTGAACTTGTTCAAAGGTGATAGCCGGGTTGTTGGCGTCCTGCTGGATAAATTGTACCAGTTCATCGCAGGTGATTCTCCCTTCCTCCAAAGCCATGAATTCATCAGAGGGACAATAAATGCCAATCATTTCTTCGGCTTTTGGATAACCGATGCGGTGAAATGCTTCGATACAGGGGGTGCGGTTCAAGTCAATGAGCACACCACCAAAGTCAAACACCACATTTTCCACGTGCTCAAAATGGGGCAGCGATTGGTTGGCTTGACGAGCTTGGGCAAACAAGGTTTGCGGAAGATGACAGTAGCCCATCGGATTTTTATCCAGGTAATCTTGGTGATAGGCTTCGGCTGTAAAATAGTTCTGCAAGGGCAGTACTTCCACAACGATGGGATCTGCATACTGAGCGGCCACTTGTTGGTAAACACTGTCAATCAGGTAATGGTCTTCTGCACAGGTGTAATAAATACCGGTGCGATAACGGGTTCCTACATCATTTCCTTGCTGGTTCAGCAAGGTGGGGTCAATGGATTGAAAGTAGCAAGCAGTCAGCGTTTGTAAACTGACACGTTTGGGATCGTAATCCACGCGAACGGTTTCGACAAAGCCGGTTGTATCGGAGTACACTTCTTCGTAAGTGGGGTGGTAATTCGGGTCGTTCCTGGGCAGTTGTCCGTTGGCATAACCGGTTTCGGTATGCAGAACACCTTGAATTTGTTTGAAATAATGTTGGGTGCCCCAGAAGCAGCCTCCGGCAAAATAAATGGTGTGTATTGACATTGTATTATACGCTTTGGATCCGTTGGCAAGGTACGTATTTTTTGAGGATTTTGTAATACCTTTGCAACGAAAGAGGATCTTATGGAGAAAGGTACGTTTTATTTATCAGCAGAATCGGGACTGGTGCTGGAGGGCGGAGGCTTGCGAGGTGTCTTTACATGTGGCGTTTTGGACAACCTGATGGACCGGGGTATCCGATTTCCCTATACGGTGGGGGTGAGTGCTGGTGCCTGCAACGGGCTTTCTTATTTGTCCAACCAGCGGGGACGCGCTAAGTACAGCAACATTGACCTGTTGGAAAAGTACCGGTATGTCCGCTACCATTATCTGCTGACCAAGGGCAATCTGATGGATTTCAAGTTATTGTTTGAAACCTTTCCCAACCAGATCATTCCCTACGATTATGAAACGTATGCGGCTTGCTCCGAACGTTTCGAGATGGTGACTACCAGTTGCCGCACGGGACAAGCCTGTTACTTTGAAGAAAAGCAGGATCCGAAACGCATTATTGAGATTGTGCGTGCATCCAGCAGTCTGCCTTTTGTGTGTCCCATTGCCTCGGTGGATGGTGAGCCGATGCTTGATGGTGGGATTGCTGATTCCATTCCTTTGGAAAGGGCGCGGTCGTTGGGTTTTCATCGGAACTTGGTCGTACTGACGCGTAACAAAGGTTATCGCAAGCCGGATAAACTTACCCAAGTACCTTTTTTCTTTTATGCGCGTTATCCCCATTTGCGGGAATCCATCCGTCAACGAAACCGATTGTACAACCAACAAATGGATCGGGTGGAAGCCTTGGAGGCGGCTGGTGAAATTACGGTACTTCGTCCGTTGGAACCCTTGCAGGTGAGCCGGATGGAACAGGACTCCAAAAAATTAATGGCTTTGTATGAAGAAGGTTATGCTTGTGCTGCCAACTTGACCATCCTGCCAACTATCGAATCAAACAATGAATAAGAATATGATAAAAACGTTTAAACACGGGATTTGTACAATCCTTCTGGGTGCCTTGGCGGCTTGTTCCCATCAGCAAGAACCTGTGCAGCAAGTCATTTACCTGATTGGCGATGGAATGGGCTTTGGTGCTGTTTCTTCGTTGTTGTTGTCCGAACAGGAGGTGACGGGTTTTGAAATGCAGCCGGTCATCGGTTTGAATGAGACGACCTCTGCTAACAATTATGTGACGGATTCTCCGGCAGGGGGAACCGCTCTGGCGACAGGAACACGTACGAATAACGGATATCTGGGTGTTGATCCGGACGGAAATCCATTGATCAGCGTGTTGAAGATAGCCCAGTCGTTGGGAAAGAAGACCGGTATTGTGGTCAATACGGTGTTGACAGAAGCCACACCGGGGGCCTTTTATGCGGGCGTACAAAGCCGGAAAGAGTCTTACCGCATTGCGGAGCAATTTGTGGAAAGTGGAGTTGATGTGGCCATCGGTTCGGGTTTGAGTGCTTTTATCAACCGTCCGGACTCGGTGGATTTGACGGCGGCCCTCATTGAAAAAGGCTATGATGTATATTTGGACTGGAATTCGGTCGTGCGGACACAGAATGAACGTTTTGTGGGTATCTTGCCGATGGCCGATGTGCATCGTCGCAATACAACATCCAAGGATGCCGGAGCGGCGGATGGTGCTGAGGTGTGCCTGGCAGCTCAATTGGCTTCACAACAAGAAGATGCTTCTGAGAAGACGGATTGCGATCCGACCACCTATCTCACGCAGGCCACTGCCAAAGCTTTGCAGACTTTGGAGAAAAACAGTCCGAATGGCTTTTTTCTGATGATTGAAAGTGCCATTATTGATGGTTATGGTCACAACAATGACTCGGAAGGAATGATTTTGGAAATGAAGGAGTTTGATGCGACATTGAAGTATTTGGTGAAGTATGTGAACGAGCATCCCAATACCTTGTTAGTTGTGACAGCTGATCATGAAACAGGTGGTACTGCAGTGGGCTATCGTTCTCATTCCGACGGTGAGCCCGTTCAATTGACTTTTAGTACGAAAGGCCATACGGGAACCGTTGTTCCAATTTTTGCATACGGAAAAGGTGCGCAAGCGTTTGGTGCAGTACTTAAAAATACAGATATTCCCCAACTAATTGAAGATTTGATGCGATGAGATCCTTGATTTTTACTTTATTGTTTTCGCTGGCAGTCTGTGGCTGCCAAGCTGACCGAACTACCTATTATGTGCAGTCCGTAACTTTTCCTGAGGGAGTTACGTTGGAAGAAAAGATTGACCTGGCAGCGCGTGTGGTCCCGACCCCGGAACAGTTGTCGTGGCAACAAATGGAATTGACCGCTTTCCTGCATTTTGGAATGAATACCTTTACGGGAAATGAATGGGGGAATGGAAAGGATGCTCCGGAATGTTTTGCTCCCACCGACCTGGATTGTGAACAGTGGGTACGTGCTTTGCGCGATGGCGGATTCAAGATGGCCATCCTCACAGCAAAACACCACGATGGATTTTGTTTGTGGCCGACGGCCACTACCGATTATTCGGTAAAACAATCCCCTTGGAAAAATGGTCAGGGTGATGTAGTGCGAGAGCTGCGTGATGCTTGTGAAAAATATGGATTGAAATTTGGCGTTTATCTTTCGCCTTGGGACAGAAATGCGCCTTGTTACGGGGATTCTCCGGCATACAATCAGTTATTTGCTGCACAATTGACCGAATTGCTCACCCAATACGGAGAAATCCATGAAGTGTGGTTTGACGGTGCGAATGGTGAAGGGCCGAACGGCAGAAAACAAGTGTACGATTGGGATTTGTTCTTGTCCACCATTCAAAAGTTTCAGCCGAAAGCGGTTACGGCCATTATGGGGGATGATGTACGATGGGTTGGCAATGAAAGCGGATGGGGTCGGAAGACGGAGTGGAGCGTGACGCCACTGGTGCCGGGATCGTTGCCGGAGAGTGATGCGAAAAATGCAGCACTGGGCATCTGTCAAACCTCCCAAGACCTGGGTTCCCGTGCGTTGCTGGAAAAAGCACAGACCGTGTATTGGTATCCTTCGGAAGTGGATGTGTCCATTCGTCCGGGCTGGTTCTATCATCCGGAGGAAGATGCGAAAGTTAGATCGTTGGAAAATTTGGTGGATATCTACTACCAATCGGTGGGACGAAACTCAGTGTTGCTGTTGAACATCCCGCCGGATCGCCGAGGACAAATTGCAGAAGTGGATGTACAACGCATTCGCGAGTTCAATGACTACTTGACCCGGACTTTTGCGGAAAATCATTTGTTGAACTCCTCGAAACTGCCGAAAACCGTACAAGCCGGATCAGAATTGGTCTTTGATACCGATCAGAAACTGGTCAATACGTTCTTGATTCAGGAAGACATTATCCGAGGACAACGGATTGAGGAATTTTATATAGAGGCGTTGGTGGACGGTGCCTGGACCCGTATAGGAGAAGGATCGACCGTAGGCTACAAACGTTTGATCCGTTTTCCTTCGCTTACGGCCGATCAAGTTCGGTTGACTATCGTTGCGTCCCGAGGTCCGGTTACGCTGGCTTCCGTAGGGCTTTATTTTGCTCCGGAAAAATAGTCAATTGTATTATTCTGCAGCATTGGCAAGGGGGGATGCCTGTACGTAAGTACGGGTAGCCAACTCCTTGTCCAATTGGTACATTCCATATTTGTTTCCTTCCACGGATTCTGTAGCAAAGATCATATCGCGAGCACTTTCTTCTTCTTCTACTTGTTCGTTGATAAACCATACCAACATGTTAGAAGATGCAAAGTCGCGGTCTTCTGCTGCAATGGCTGCCAGGTTGTTGATCATACTGGTAACCTTGCGTTCGTGTTTCAAAGTTTCTTGGAACATTTCCATAACGGATTCCCATGAAGTGCGAACTTCTGCGATGGGAAGCAAGTTAACCTTGCAGTCGCGTGAGTTCAAGTAGTTCATGAAGATTCTTGCGTGGTCCAATTCTTCTTGCCATTGTACATAGAACCAATTGGCAACACCTTTCAAACCCTTGGTTTCTGCGTCCAAAGACATGGACAGGTAAAGATAAGCAGACCAAATCTCAGCATTGATTTGCTCGTTGATAGCTGTTTGTAATTTCTCGCTTAACATACTTTTATTTTTTATTGAGTTGAGTTCTTGTTTAGCAAAAATACAACCAAATTTTTTATGAAACCAAGGCTTTTTGTAAATTTGTCATAATTATGACGCTTCAACAATTGGAATATATTGTGGCGCTAGACCAATACCGCCACTTCGTTCGTGCAGCTGAATCCTGCGGCATTACGCAGTCCACGTTATCATCGATGATTCAAAAACTTGAGCAGGAACTGGATATCACGATCTTTGACCGGAGTCAGCATCCGGTGTGTCCAACGCCCCTGGGTGAGGAGATCTTGCGACAAGCCCGCATCATCCTCTTCAACGCCTCCCAGATGGAAGAATTGGTGGCGACGCACAAAGGACAGTCTGTGGGACAAATCCGTTTGGGGATTACGACCACCATCGCTCCTTACATTCTGCCCCAATTGTTCAAGTACATGAGAGAACATCATCCTCAGGTGCGTTTGTTGGTCGAAGAAGCACGGAGTTCGGTGATTGTGGAAAAGGTTGAAAAGGCAGCCATTGATGTGGCCATCTTGCCTACGCCGGTGGACCGTCCTGACTTGCTGGAAATCCCCGTCTATCGGGAGCATTTTGTGGCCTATGTATCACCGCAGGAATCCTTTTATACGCAACACCAGCTGGAAACTCTTTCGATGAGTTCCGATCGGGTTTGGGCCTTGCGAGAAGCGTACTGTCCCAATTCGGGCGCATTTCCGTTCTGCCAATGCAATCTTTGTGGTAGCATTGTTTACGAGGCCGGCAGTGTTGAAACGCTGGTACGTACAGTGGATGCCAATGGGGGTTACACGATTATCCCGGAGTTGCACATCCCACTGTTGTCTGAAACACAACGGGCTCATGTTCGGACCTTGAATAACCCGAATCCACAACGCGAAATTGCCTTGGTAATCCGTCAGGATTTTGTAAGGGAACGTTTGCTGAATATCTTGGCAGATGCCATCAAAGCGATTGTTCCCAAGCAGATGCTCGATGAGCGGATCCAAAAATTTGCCATCAAATTATAAAGGGATTCTCACGGATCCCCAAAAAGAGGAGGGAGACTCTCATCGGTTGATGTAGAGTCTCCCTCGCAGATTTAATCTATTCACTAACTAATTCACATTTTATTTACCAAGCAATAGCTGATCAATTTGTTGCTTCAACTGGGCCTTGGGGTAATCTCCTGCACTGATTTGTGGTTTGCCTTGCATCGGTGCAAAAACCAAGGTGGGAATGGAGCGGACTCCGAATGCAGCAGCCAGTTCCTGCTCTTCATCCACGTTGACCTTGTAGATATCCACTTGTCCTTCGTATTCTTTGGCAAGTTCCTCCAGAACCGGAGACAGCATCTTGCAAGGTCCGCACCAAGAGGCGTAGAAATCAATCAAGGCCGGTTTGTCGCCCAGAAATTTCCATTCTTGGGGATTGGATTCGTAGTTTGCAACTTTTTGTAAAAAACTGTTTTTATTCAAATTTATTGTAGCCATAACTTTATCTGTTTTAATTGTTCTTTGTTTCTGATGCAAAGATATGGCCAATTTGTAAATCGATCAAACAGATAAAATCAATGCTTTTATTGATAATGTGAATAGTTTTGATTTGTCACAAATTTGTTATACACCGGCGCTGTTGTCGTAAACGCCACGAATTGATCCACTTACAGTTCCTTGAATGGTGTGTCCCATGTCGTCTACGCATTCAAAGGTCAAGGTGTAGGTGTTTCCACTCTTGGTGATAGAAAGGCTACCATCCATCAGGGGAGCTTGGTGCAAATTGTCGATGATACCGCTTTCACAACGGGAGTACCATGATCCTTGCAAAGAGAAGCCGTCAATTTTGCTACCCGGCATGAACGTGTTGATGAAGTTGTCAGACGGGTATTCGTATTGGGTGAAGTTACCCAAGAATTTGTCGCTTTGCAGACCCGATTGGGATTTGGTTACGAGCACTTCAAATTGGAGGTAGGATCCTGAATAATCACTGGGATCTTCGATGATGTTCACCAACCAGCAATCGTATCCTACTCCGTAACGGTCACCGCGGTAGTAGCAGTCCAAAGAACCACTGTTGAAGTTGATGGTGTAATCGCGATCGAGGGTACTGTACAGTGCATCGGGATCAATATCGGGGTAACCCGGTTTCATTTCACCTGTGTAAGTCACTTTGTGGAGTTCTCCATTTTGGAGGTAGAGGAGGGCTTCAATGCTGTCTTCGGTTACGATTACAGTACCATCGATAATGTCGTATTGGAAAAGATCATAGTCGGTAACCACCAGGTTGCTGCTGTATTCCGGAGCAAAAGTACCCGGTTTGCCTGAGTTTCTGGAATCATAGTTGTAGGTACCTACCGGAAGACGGTCATCGTAGAAACCAGTTTGTTCTGCATAGAGGTCCAAACGATATTGCGTACTGTTGTAGTAGTAGCTGCTTGCGTTCGGAGCACCGGTGTCGGAGAGGATGACAAAGTGGTTGAAACCGGAGGTGCCCATACGACCGTAATAGGTACTGTTGTAGTGGGTGGCGTGGAATTCAACGTCAATTTCTTCTTCCGGTTCTGTGTATCCTTCTTGTTGAATGTTGATGGAGAAGCTGCATTCGCTACCGTAGGTTACGGTTACCACTGCGCTGCGGCTATCTTGAAAACTGTTTGCTCTTACTTTGAAAGAGATGCTGCTTGCAGATGCATAGGTGAAGTCTTCTACCCAGTTGGTGTTGCATTTAACTGCAATGTCAACACCTTGTACCGGATTGGTCAATTCGTACTCAATCAAGCCGGTACCTCCTTCAGCTGTGAAGGTGTATTCGCTTTCAGAGAGGAGTGTAAGGGTGCTTTTAGCGGGTTCTTCTTTTTCGTTTTCTGTATTGTTGTTGTCTTGGCTACAAGCCACCAACGACAATGCGAACAAGGCTACCCACAAATAATTCAAGGAGAATTTGATTTGTTTTGTTTTCATTTTAAAGGATTATTGTAGTTTAATGTTTCTATAATTTTGTCCAGTTATCTTGCAAACATAATAAGAATTTGTCAAACTATACTAAAATGTTTGGTTCAAATGAAGATCCTTGGAGGAGGCGCCGATCCAAATTTTAACGGTACACGGGCTGATGGCTTGCTCAAAGGTAACTGTCTTGCTTTCTCCTGGTTGCAAGTGGATGCGTTGGAACGCTTTCAGCTCCAAGGGCGGTTGACTGACACCTGCGTCTTGCTCACGCACATAGAGTTGTACAATTTCGTGTCCCGCACGGTCACCGGTATTGGTAATGGTACAGGATATGCTGTTGGGGCCATTGATGACCAGGTCGCTGTATTCAAATTGGGTATAACTCAATCCGAATCCGAACGGGTAGAGCGCATCGGCCGATCCGTCAATGTATTGGCCACGGTTGGTGCGTGAATAATGCACCGGGAGTTGTCCCACGTGGCGGGGAATGCTGATGGGGAGGCGGCCACTGGGGTTGTAGTCCCCAAATAGAACGTCTGCAAGACCGTTTCCGCCCTCGGCGCCAGGGTACCAGGCTGTGAGTAGGGCATTGGCTTTCTCTGCAGCCAGGTTCATATTGAGCGGTCGGCCTTGTATGTATACTACAACCAAGGGCTTGCCTGTTTCCAACAAGGCGGTCAAAAGGGCCTCCTGGTCGCCGAGCAGGTCCAGGGTGCAGCGGTCATAACCTTCTCCACAATCCATATCGGCCAATAATTGGTTGCTTGTTGGGCTTTGTAGGGTTGCTGCTCCGGTTTCAATGTATTCGGTCTTGAAGTCACGGGCACTTGAGCCACCAACGACCAGAACGGTGACTTCCGCAGCTTGTGCAGCGGCAACGGCCTCAGGAATGTTACTGGTACGAACTTCCCGGATGGCACAACCTTTTACATAGCTTACACGGGTATTTTTCGATACGGCATTTTGGATGCCCTCCAACGGGGTAGTGACCCAACTGTCGTCTTGTGGAGCTGTGTAGTCCCCGAGTTGGTTGTAGGGGGTATCGGCATTCGGACCGATGACTGCGATGCTTTGGATGGATTTGCTCAACGGCAGGATGCCGTCGTTCTTGAGTAGGACTGTGCTTTGAGCGGCAGCAGCACGGGATAGGTTGATGTGGTTTTGGCTGCGTACTTGTTGTTCTGCCAGTTGCGGGTCAACATAGGGATTTTCAAACAAGCCCATTTGGAATTTCATACGCAGTACGCGGGCTACTGAGCGGTCAATGATTGCCGGGTCGATACCGCCTTGCTCCACCAATTGTAGCAGACGTTTTCCGTAGACATTGCCGCCCAGATCCAGGTCAACCCCGGCTTCCAGGGCCATTTTTCCGGCTTCTTGTAAAGAATTGGCGACACGGTGAGTTCCGCGAAGTCCGTCGATACTGAACAGGTCGGAGAGGACGAGTCCTTCAAACCCCCATTCCTTGCGTAAGACGTCGGTTAGCAGGTAGTGGTTGGCGGTGCAGGGCACTCCATCAATGCTGTTGTAGGCGGTCATGATGGAGGCGGCTCCATTTTCTACGGCCATTTTAACCGGAGCAAGGTAGTCTGAAAAGAGGCGGTTGCTCCCCAAAGTGGCTTCAGCTCCGTTGTGACCACCTTCCGGTAGCCCATAGGCCGCGAAATGTTTGATCGTCGAATAAAGGTGTCTGCCGTCCGAGGGATCGTTTCCTTGCATACCTTTCATATAGGCAGTTCCCAGTAAGGCAGAAAGTGTCGGATCTTCTCCAAAGCTTTCTTCCATCCGGGACCAACGGGGATCACGTGACAGGTCCAATACGGGTCCGAAACCGATGTTGGAGCCTTGCAAACGGGCTTCCAAGGCGACAGCTTCCCCTACAGATTGCAACAATGCTTCGTTCCAAGTGCTGGCCATTCCTAAACCGGTGGGAAAGACGGTTGTCCCGATCGCCATGTGGCCATGGGGTGTCTCTTCTGCAAAAAACAAGGGAATGCCCAAGCGGGTATTTTCGATGGCATAGCGTTGCAATTGGTTGAGTGTCATGGCGGCCAATTTGGGATTCAATCCGTTGGTCAATGTCTTCCGGGTCCAGGGGTCTGCCCGTAGGACCGCCCAAAATGAGCCGATGGGAATCGGGGAATCCATGAGCTGGCGGAATGCGTCGCTGACTTCCACTTGTGAGTCAGATACTTTGTTGTACATTTCCCAGCCCATCAGACAGGAAAGTTGTCCGATTTTTTCTTCCAGGGTCATGCGCGTCAGCAGGTCCTGTACCCGGTCTTCGATGTTTGCGGACGGATCTTTGTACAGTGGCTGAGGCTCTTGGCAGGTAAACTCAAAAGCCAAAGGCTCTTGTTTTAGGTCGGACGGCAGTTGGAGGGTAACAATGCCATCTTTGATCTTGTATCGGACGGTTTTGTTGGTGTTCAATAGACGGACTTTGCCAGTGGGAAGGTTGTGACGCCATTGGAGGGTCTTGGGTAGGGTTTCTCCATCGGGCAAGGTGTAGATGGCATACAGGGTTGTTCCATTTTTGTCCGCGGTAAACCAAATTTTGTCATCTTGGTAGTAGCGCGCATTTCGGGTGTTGTAGATCGCTGCTCCATTGCGTTTGAGCCAGTCGCCGACCGTTTGCAGACGTTCCACAATGGCCGGTTCAATGCGGCCGTCGGCATCCGGGCCGATGCCCAGCAGAAAACAGCCTCCTTTGGCGGTGATTTCTGAGAGGAGATTGATGACGGTGTTGGCCGATTTATAGGGAGCATTCGGAACCCAACCCCAATCGTTGCTCAGTGGGATACAACTTTCCCAGGGATAGTCCAGCTGCTGCTGGGGTATGCCTCTTTCGGGGGTTTGGTAATTTTCGTTTTTGCCTTTGATTGTGCGGTCCACGGCGATCAGGCCAGGGTGGTTTTGCCGAGCTTTTTCCAGAACCCGGTCCAGGTGAACATCTTCTCCGCGGACCCAGCCTCCATCGAGCCAGAGAATATCAAAATGACCGTAGTCACGCATCAGCTCATTGAGTTGATTTTCGGTGAAGTCCTGGTAGTTTTTCCACCAGTCGGGATGCCGTTCGATTTTGTAATTGTGCCGGCGGTTCGGAGTGGCATAGTGCGGGTGCCAATACCATTGCGAATGCCAGTCCGGTTTTGAAAAGTAGCAACCAATCATGAAATCTTCTTGTCGGAAGGCTTCCCAAACGTGGTAGGCCACATTACTTCGCTCATGCGAGGAAAAAGGGCCTTTGGCAATGGAAAAATCGGTGTATTGGGAATCGAACATACAAAAACCATCGTGGTGTTTGCTGGTAAAGATCATGTATTTCATACCGGCTTGCGCCATGATGCGGGCCCATTCTTCGGGGTCGAAATCTTGAGGATTGAAGGAATTGGCCAATCCGTAGTACCAGGCTTTGTACTGCGCATAAGGCAATTGCTCGTTGCGGGAGATCCAATCCACATCTTCCGAGCAGATGGACCACGATTCTACGATGCCAGGAATGGAGTAGAGTCCCCAGTGAAAAAGCACACCGAATTTCCGGTCTTTCCATTGTTCCAATTTTTCCAGTACAGCCGCATCTTCCGGATACTCATATCCGTTCGAAGCTTCGTGTACAAAAGTGCCTACGCCTTGTGCAAATCCAGGGCTGGTGATAAGTAAGGTGGTCATCAAAATCCACCTGAAGAGCCAAGTTGACTTCATTTCTGATTGATGCGAATATTTGTGCAAAATTAGGTATTTTTGTGTTGCCAATGGAACTATTAGATAATTGTGAATTGCAAGAGTCCTTTGAGGGAGAGCTCTTAGGGGAGGTGAAGGCGGGATTTCCTTCACCAGCGGAGGATATTCGCGAAAAATTGGATCTTATCAAGCTGCTGGTCAAGCATAAAGCTTCAACTTTTTTCTTTCGGGTCAATGGGGTATCGATGGTGGACGCATCTTTCGACGAGGGAGATATTATCATCGTGGATCGTGCCATTGATCCGTACAATCATTGTAAGGCGGTCTGCTATATCGATGGTGAATATACCGTCAAACGGGTGGAAATGAGCGAAGGACGGGTTCGTTTGATGCCGGCCAATGAGCACAATACCCGTTATCAGCCCATTGAAGTGTCGTCCGAGAATCAGTTCTTGATTTGGGGAGTGGTTACCTATATTATCAAGAAGGCATAGTCATGTTTGCCCTTGCGGATTGCAATAATTTCTTTGTTTCGTGCGAACGGGTGTTTCGTCCCGATTTGCAGGGGAAGCCGGTTATCGTGCTTTCGAGCAACGATGGTTGTGCCATTGCGCGGAGCAACGAGGCCAAGGCAATCGGTATCAAGATGGGAGATCCTTATTTTAAAATCCGATCGTTGGTCAAACAGCATCAAGTGACCGTTTTTTCAGGCAATATGGCACTCTATGGCGATCTGTCCCAGCGGGTGCGTTGGGTGTTGGAGGAATTTGCGCCAGCCATTGAGGTGTATTCCATTGATGAGGCCTTCTTGGACCTGCGAGGATTGAAAAATATCGACTTTGATCAGTACGCAAAGGCGATCTCACAGCGTTGCTGGAAGCTCACATCCATCCCGGTATCCGTGGGCATTGCTCCTACAAAAACACTGGCCAAAATTGCATCCAAACTCTGTAAACAATACCCGAAATTGAAAGGGGGGTGTTACATGCATCGACCGGAGGATATTGAAAAGGTGCTTCGGAAATATTCCATTGAGGATGTGTGGGGGATTGGTCGACGCTCTGCTACGAAGCTTCGGGCTATGGGGATTCATACGGCCTTTGATTATACGCAATTGCCGGAGCATCTTGTTCGAAAGATGTTTGGGGTAACCGGTGTGAGAACCTGGAAGGAGTTACACGGGGTGCCTTGTATTGCTTTTGAGCAGGGCTTTGAGGTAAAGCAGTCCATTTGCGTTTCCCGTAGTTTCTCTACGGAGATCCATCAAGTGAAAGAATTGCAGGAACAGGTGGCCAATTTTGCGAGTTCGATGGCAGAGAAGTTGCGCAAGCAAGGGTCTTCAGCCAGTGAGATGGTGGTTTTTGCGTATACCAACCGTTTTAAAGAGTCAGCTCCACAAACTTATGCCAACGCGTTGGTTCCGTTTTCAACGCCCACCTCCGATGCACGCCTGATCGTTGCCAAAGCCGTGGCTGCAATCCGGGAGATTTTTAAGGAAGGTTATGGCTACAAAAAGGCGGGTGTCGTTGCAACAAAGATTGTTGATGATGCACAGATCATGCCTTCGTTGTTTGAGGATTCGACGCTCATCGAGCGTGAACACAAAATTACTTCGGCGCTGGATGAGATCAATCAGACTTATGGCAAGGGTACGATCAAATTAGCGGTACAGGGTAGTGGAAAGATCAAGACGACGAGTGAGAACCAATCGCCACATTATACCACTTTGTGGAGTGATCTGCCGCAAGTGACTTTGTGAGTTAGTTTTCGTAAAGCAAATAGTGACACTCGGTCATGCCGAGGCGTTGATAAACTTGCTGAGCGGCGGTGTTGTCCCGATCCACGTACAGACGTAGGTGGGCAACTTCTTCTTTGTCAGCCAGATCCTGCACCGTTTCGTACATTCTTCGATAGATGCCTTGAGAACGGAATTCGGGAAGAACAAAGACGCTTTGAATCCACCAATACCAGCAACCGTTCCAATCGCTCCATTCGCGGGTGAGCATCAGGCAACCTACCAGCTGGCCTTCTTTCTCTGCAACCAGGTAACGACCTTTTGCCGGGTCTTCCAACACTGCGCACACACCCCGTTTGACGCGTTCTGTGTCCAAAGCCAAACCTTCTGATTCCATGGCCATGGCCCGTTGGAAATGGACGATTGGTTCCAAATGTGAAAGGGTTGCATAGTGGATTGAAAGTGGTGTTGTTTGCATGATATTCGGATTTATTATGAGGGCAAATATAATGAAATATTGTATCTTCGTTGTCTGAATTAATTATTAGTAGCGAACGATATGATTACATTTTCCATTGCCTTGTTGGCGCTTGTTGTCGGATATTGGGTTTATGGTGCTTATGTAAATCGGATTTTTGGACCGGATGACCGAAAAACTCCGGCGCTGACCATGGCGGATGGGGTGGATTACATTCCACTGCCGACCTGGAAAATCTTCATGATTCAGTTCTTGAACATTGCGGGATTGGGGCCTATTTTTGGGGCCATAATGGGAGCGCAGTTTGGAACGGCGTCTTATCTGTGGATTGTTTTGGGAACGATCTTTGCCGGAGCTGTACATGATTTCTTTTCGGGAGCGTTGTCAATCCGGGAAGGGGGGGAGAGTTTGCCAGAAATCGTAGGACGTTATTTGGGTACCACCACCAAGAAGGTCATGGGCGTGTTCACGATGATTCTGATGATCTTGGTGGGGGCTGTTTTTGTGAGTGGTCCTGCGGAACTGATTGCTGGAATGACGCCCGATTGGATGGATGCTTATTTCTGGATTATCGTCATTTTTGTTTATTACATCCTGGCAACGATGTTGCCGGTGGATAAAATTATTGGAAAGATCTATCCGCTTTTTGCCGCAGCTTTGCTTTTTATGGCCATTGGTATCCTGGTTGTGCTTTATGTGAAACATCCTGCCTTGCCGGAAATGTGGAATGGAATGGGAACCAAGTATGAAACCAATCCAATCTTCCCGATGATGTTCATATCCATCGCTTGTGGTGCCATTAGTGGTTTTCATGCAACACAGTCTCCCCTGATGGCGCGGTGTTTAAAGCACGAGAAACATTGTCGTCCCATCTTCTATGGTGCGATGGTCGCTGAAGGGGTTGTTGCGTTGATTTGGGCGGCAGCAGCCACCTACTTTTTCCAGGAAAATGGGGTTGTGGATCAAGTGACAGGAAGAGCCTTTTCAGGAGCAGCGGTGGCTACGCATCTTTCCAAGGAATGGTTGGGTGCTGTGGGGGGTGTTCTAGCTATTTTGGGAATTGTGGCGGCTCCGATTACCAGCGGTGATACAGCGTTGCGATCTGCCCGTCTGATTGCTGCCGACTTTCTACACATCGATCAGCGCAAGATTAGCAAACGTCTGTTGATTTGTATTCCGTTGTTTTTGTTGACGGTTGGTGTCTTGGTTTACAGTTTGCGTGATGCAAATGGCTTTAAGATCATTTGGCGCTACTTTGCCTGGTGTAACCAGACGCTTTCTGTTTTCACGCTTTGGGCCATTACGGTTTACCTGGTGCGTCACAGGAAGAACTTCTACGTTGCTTTGCTGCCAGCTTTACTCATGACTCTGGTTTGTTCCACCTATATTTGCATTGCACCTGAAGGCTTGTCGTTGCCTCAGAATGTGGCTTATGTGATCGGTGCGATTTGTGTGATAATTGCCTTTGTATGGTTTATCAGGTGGTACCGTACGGAAACTCGTAACGGCGACCACCTGTAAGATTGTAAAAAAAGAGCTATTTTTTCAGAAAGCAGGTTTTCAGCACAATGCTGCTGCCTTCGATTTTGCAATCCACTTCCTCCGGATCGTCTGTCAAGCGGATGCTTTTTACCTTGGTGCCCCGTTTAATGACCATAGAGGATCCTTTTACTTTCAGGTCTTTGATGACTGTTACCGAATCCCCATCAAACAATTCTGCGCCATTGCTGTCTTTGGGAACTGTTTCGCCAGGGGTAGAGGCAGCTGTTTCTTCATTGAATTCGTAGGAGCAGTCGGGACAAACGTATAGCGAACCGTCAAAGTACACGTATTCACCGCCGCATTGGGGACATTTGGTAATTTCACTCATGTTGTTGTGTGTTTTATGTAAGTTTTATCATTTTTTTACTTGAATCGTTCCCGCCATATATAGGATGGATTTAGAATCATCTTTTTCCAAAGCGACGACAAAATCGCAGAGTGTTTGCGGACCGGCTTTGGCAGCAAAGCAACGCACAAAGTTGTTGTCTGAAAAGTCTTTATTCTCAGACAGGTTGTATTCTTCAAGTACATTGAGGAATACATCCAATTCTTTTCGCAAGGCTTCACATACTTCTGGTGATGCATCGCCATAGTTGATGATGGTAATAGCTGATACTCCTCTCATAAAATCTTTGCCAAACTGTTTGTTGAACATCATTTTGGCAAGGTCAAGTCCCCCTCCTTTGACCAGGGTGACACATTCCACACCCGGTACCTCTTCGTAGCGTTCGACAATTTTTTGAACCATTTCTTCCACGCTTTTAGGGGTACTTGTGTTGGTTTGGGCCTGGATGAAAGTGCTAATCACCAGCGATGTTGTAAACAGTAATAAGTGTTTGAGAAAATGTTTCATAGGTAATAAAGGATGGGTTATTGTTGTTTTGCAACGATGACACAAGCGATTAGGAAGATGATAAAAAACAGCACGATCAGAATCAGTACATAGCTCAAAAATGTAAAGAGGGCCATTTTGATGGCTTTACCCCAGTTGTTATCTTCATAATAGACATTTCTCACTGAAATGGTCAAGTACAAGCACGATCCGGCAATGAGGAACCATTGCATGAACCAAATCGGAAGAGGAACGATCAAGAATATGAGGTACAGCAAGATGATGCTTGCCTCCAAAAAGGCAGTATAGTGAAGCGAAAAGATAACATTCTTGAACTTGGAATTGTCTTTTTTCCGTCGGAACAGATTTAGCAATAATGCCAGGATAGGAGCTGTCAGAAGAATAATCATCGGGAAATGCTGTGTACCCACATCGACCATTTCTTTCCAAATATCTTCCATGGTATCCACACTAACCATATCTTTTTTGATTTCTTCAGAGAAATAGTAGTGTCCCTTTGTATGCTGAATCAGCACTCCTTCTTGAATGAGGGCATGGGAGACGGCTGCTTTCCAGATGCCCAAGGAATAGTCTGTCGGTGATGCACTGCTTTCCAGGTTGGTGATCAATTGCGGATACCATTCGGACAAATAAAAGGGAGCATACAATTGAATCGTATCACGTCCACTTTCATTGATTTGTTGAATGAAGTATTCGTCATTGGATAAGATGTCAAGCTGCAAAGCCGAGTACGTGGATTCATTCCGCGTAATGTTGTGTATAGACTTGTTCAAATCATCGGAACTCTTGAAAAGCAGGAATATGGTAATGAAGGTGAGCAGCAAGAACATATTCAACTTCAAGGGGTGCATGTGTGAGACGATTTTCCCCGAAACATATTCATTGGTCAAATAGCCGGGTCTGCGCAGGAGCGACCAAAGTGTCCGAAAAAAATCGGGATCCCAAATAAAGGCATTATTGAGGTATTCCAGCACAAACTCTTTGACGCTGTGCATATTTTTGGAAGCATGTTGACCACAGGTATGACAGTATTCCCCTTGCAGTTCTGTCTGACAATTCAGGCAACGTTTATGAGATTGTCCTTCGTTCATACTTTTATTCAAAACATCAAAGATAGAGAAATTAAACTACTTGCCAAAATGGAATAAAGCCCGGATCGACCGAGCTTTATCCTTATTATTGGGCTAGTTCCAATTGTTTAGATTCGTTTGAGCAACTCTTCAATGGCTTTTTCTACAATGCCATCTTCTTGGGTGGTTTCAAAGTCGCCAATTTCAGCTTCGTAATCGGGAGCAATACCCGGCTCGATGTGATTTTTGTCCACATCCAAGAGAATGTTGGAGGCAAAGACTACCAACCATCCGTTGGGCAAGTAGTGTGTCATCGGCATTCCGCCGCCGCCACCGGTGATTTGACCGACTTGAATGACGTTGGGGGCGTGTTTCATCGCACAAGTAAAGAGGTTTGCGGTAGAGTATACGCCTCGGTTGGTCAAAAGGGCAGTTTGTTTGTTGGTCCAATTGTACTTTTTGGAGGGAGTGCTATACAATTCAAACAGCTCGTCAAAATCATCGTGGCCTTTACCCGTTTTGTAAGTTGAGTAGGCAACCAGTGTTTTTTCTGTCATAAAGTGACCTGCCAATTCAAGGCCAAGAGCACCGTTTCCGCCGGGGTTTTCGCGGATATCAAGAATGATAGCATCCGCTTCTTGAACAACGGGGTCAATGTACTGGTAATCAATGTCGCTGATTTCTACACTGAAGTCATCGTAATAAATATAGGCAAACTTCTTGCCGGCTTTTTCGATCATACCGTAGATGATGCCATTGCGGGTACGGAAGACTTTGTCACCTTTGTAATCATCATCTCCTTCGCTGGTTCGGAGGTAATTGCTGGTAACCAGACCCGGTTCGTAGTCATCACCATAATAAGTTTCTCCATCCGGACGAAGGTAGTATTCATGATTGGCATATACCTTGAAATCGGAAATCATCCAAATGTGACCGTCACGGAGCACATCCAAGGATTTTCCCATAATGTTGAAGAGTTCGTACTCATTTTCGACTTCCGTCTCAATAATCGGCATCCATTTGTCATAAACTGCCTTCCAATCTACGTTTTTGTCGTTGTTGAATTTGGTGCCCAGGAAGCAGTAATTCTCATCGACCAACGTCCAGAATTTGTCGTAATTGCGGACAAAGTCGGTGTCAACCGTCTTTACCGTTTCGTATTTTTCGCAAGCAGACAGGGCCAACATTGCCACGACTGCCGATATCATCCATTTCTTCATATCTTAAAAATATTTATTGTTGCTATTCACGCGGTTACGTGAAACTAAATCCAGTTTGATTCCGATGCGGGTCAAGGAGTATTTTCTGTAATTTTGAACCTCGTGCATGTTCCACCATCTGTTGTTGTATTCCATTGAGAGGAAGATGGTAGTTTTCTTGAAGATGAAATCAGCTTCAATTTCTGTGTTGAATCCTTGGAGGTTGTGGAAGGAGGTGAAGCTGATCGGATTCATGGAGCCAGGAAGAATGTCGCCCATAAAAGAGTCGTATGAGGCTTCAAATTTACCGCTGCTGAGAGCCAGACCCATAAAAGGAACTGCGATATCAGCTTGTAGGGAAATTCCAAAATTCTTGAAATACCAGCCATATTGGATGCCGGCAGCTGCTTTTAGTTGTGTTTGGAAATCCAAGTCAACCGCATTGTTGATGTGGTTGGGTTGTCCAAGAATCATCCCCATCAACAGATCAAAACTTCCACCCACTTTGATGTGGAGGTTTTTGATGGGATTCCAGTTGTAATAGGTGCCGTAATCTGCGTTCAGGTGTTTTACATCATAAAATGAGGTGCGGGCCGGGTTTCCAATGCAAACATCGGTGGCGTAAGGAGTGTAGGAGGCAGCCAGGTAGGTGAGATCAATATCCCAAGAAAGGTTTGAACTTTTCTTGTAGAAAGAACCGAATTTCATACCAGCACCCATAATCGGACCCGTATATTCCTGGTCGCTCATGTAGTGGTCGGTAATAGTCGCATCGCCAGCAATAAATGACAAGCTGCTGGTCACTACTTTTTCCTTTTGCACATCATTCTCTGCGGAAGCCTGTGTGGCAAACAGCAGCATCAGAAGTGTTAGGACACTTAATTTTTTCATCATCATAGTTGTTGTTCCATTAGTTAATTATGAGCTGCAAACATAATTACATAATCCTACAGATTCAAAGAATGAAATCCTACATTTTGACCTACAAATTATATGGGTGGTGAATTTATCTCAAATGTAGATCAAAATGTAAATAGGGCGAATTGGAACATGGTTTCGTTAGAAGTAAAATCCTACATTGAAGTAGAGATTTACTTTCTTGGAAATATTGGAGGAACTGATATCAAAGCTCAAGGGCCCCATTTTGGTGTCAATGGAATACCGTAAGCCGGCACCCCACCAGTTGGATGCGTTGTAATCGTAAAGTTCACCCCATAGAGGCGTCTGACTTGCATGGAAGAAGTTGGACAAGTCTATGCTGGATCGGGCATAGTTGATCATGGCACTTAGGTAATGATCTTTGAACAGACGCAGACGGATATCTGTGCGAATGATAGCCACGTTGTTAAAACACAATGAAATCTTGTTCAGTCCGATGAAGGGAAGCTGTTGGTCAATGTAGCGACCCATTTCGGTGCCACCGACGAAATTGTTCATTGCCGGATAGGCGGGTACCGGGCCCTTGAAAATCGGATTCCATCCGGTTGAGAGCCCATTGGTTGCTCCTTCTCCAAAGAGAAAACTGCCATAGGCCTGGGGTACCAACACCAAACGGTTTTCTACGATCGGAACATAACCTTCCAGACCCAGGACGAGTGATCCCATGTCTTTCCATAAGAAGTCAATATTGCCCGTCCAACCGCGGGTGGCAAAGCTGGGTTTGTTGAGATTGTCGTAATGAATGTAGGCAAATGCGCCCCAGGTGTTGACGGATTGGTAGTCGCTCGGTTGTGCCTCATACTGCATATACATCACCTTTTGTGGTGTGAGAAATTCCGCTTCAAAGCCAGCGCCTATGCTGATGGTTTTTGAATAATTTTCTGAGAGGTAGAGCCTGATTTTGTGTTGCAGGAATTTGAGGTTCATAACCAACCGATCCATATCGTAGGTATCCAGTTCGGAGTTTCGGAAATGATAAGCAATGTTGATGCGCGGATAGAGCATGTGACCGTAGGAAAGGTTGGTCTTCAACCATTGATTGCCGCCTAACTTGGCGCTCAGGTCAGCTTTGAAGCCACTCATACGGTTGCGGTTGATGCCTAAGTTGAGCAGTACGGAAAGCATATCCTGGGAATCAAACCGAAAGCCGATACCCAGATCGTGTGGCTGATTTCTGATAAAATTAAACCGTAAGATATAGGCATCCGATTGGGTTGGGTCTTCGTGCAGGGTGTAAGTAATGCTGTGGTAATTCCCGGTGCCATAAAAAATGGATACGGATTTGTCGATGTCTGCCTTGTTTGCATATTCACCAGGATGGATGCTGCATCGGCGACGCATCCAAGTTTCGATGTCATCTTCCACACCGATCATTTCAATTTTGGAAACCAAGACTTTTTCCGAAAGGATGCTACGGGCTTTTTTACCCTTTGTCCGTTCTGTTTGATCAGCGTCTGCGCCGGCATAGATTTGTTCTTTCAAAGCGAGGAAGCGTTCCGCTTGGCTGGAGGCCGCTTCATAACCGCTTTCACAGATCTTTGCGACACTTTGGGCATCGAAACTCAACATGCCGACGCCCTTAAGGTCCGGACTGATAAAAATATCACACAAGGTATGATAGTTTTCGAAATCCTTGTCGGTGATGATTTCTTTGAGTTGCTTGACTTGTGAGAAAATTGAAGTCAGATTTCTGGGGTCACTCTCCAAGCCGGGAGACATGCTGACTCCAATTACATAGTCCGCACCCATTGCCCGACATTCTTCTGCTGGGAAATTTTTTACCAGACCTCCATCTGCGTACAGGGTTTCATTGATTTTGATGGGGTCGAACAGAACGGGGATGGCCATTGAGGCGCGCAATGACTTGGAGAATATACCCTTGTTCAAGACCTCCGCTTCTCCATTGATGACATTCGTAGCAATGCACAAAAAGGGGATCGGCAAGTCGTTGAAATCGATGGGGTCCGAATAACCTACAGATAACGAGTTGAACAGATTGATGAGGTTGTCCCCAGAAATGATTCCGGTCGGTAAAGAGTTTTTAAATGAGCGGCTGCGGAGTTCTGCTTGATCTGTTTTAATCGAGAAGGGGATGGTGATGAGTTGGGAGCGGCTCTCAAACTTTTTGGTGTAGGAGATTTTTTGTCGATCTACTTTATTGCTGATGAGTTGATCCCAATCGACCTGGCTGATGATGGCGAGGATTTCATCAGAAGTATAGCCCAAGGCGTACATTCCTCCGACGATGGAGCCCATGCTGGTTCCTGCAATGTAATCGATCGGTATGCCCGCTTCTTCAATGTATTTGAGTACGCCGATGTGTGCGGCCCCTTTTGCGCCACCACCGGATAACACAAGTCCAATTTTCGGTCGTGTTTGGGTCGGGATGGTATCTTGGGAATAACCTGTAAACGGAATGAGTAGCAGGATGAATATCCAGAAGTCTTTTGAGATCTTTTGCATCATATCTTGGATTATACGATTTGATTGGAAATCAAATACCAGTTATAGGCTACGAAACACAGAAAGAGAAAGGCTCCCTCTTTGCGGTTGATCCGGCAGTCTTTGCTGAATGCATAAAGTACTACTACGGAGGCTAATAGTACCATAAAGTCGGTCAGTCCGATGCCAACGGCAGAGAGTGGAGCAACTTGGGAACAGAGTCCCAGCGTCAATGCAATGTTAAAAATGTTGGATCCTACGACATTTCCCAATGCCATGCTGGTGTTCTTCTTGATGGCGGCTGCAATGGAGGCAGCCAGTTCCGGCAGGGAAGTTCCACAAGCAATGAGCGTCAGAGAGATGAATGCATCATTTACCCCGAACGACTTGGCAATGAGTACCGCCTTGTCCACAAAGATATCGCAACTGAAAATCAGCAGCGCCAAACCGGCAATTACTTTCACCAGCGAGATCCACATGGGTGGAATCGGTTGGTCGTTGTTCTCTTGTGGGGCAACTTGCGACTTTCCTTGTCTATCCCGATAAAAGGAGATCCATAGGAACGCGATAAAGGCGGCCAACAACACCAGACCATCGATCCGGTCAATCTTGGGGGTGGTTCCTTGGAAGAAGTTGAAGAACATTAAGCTTAGCAGGGCAGTAACACCGAGGCAGAAAGGGATGTCGAACTTGAGATTTTCTCGGTTGAAGGTAACGGGAAAGAAAATGGCAGTCAATCCGAGAATCCCAAACACATTGAAGATGTTCGATCCTACGATGTTCCCGATTGCTACATCCGTATTCCCATTCCAAGCTCCCAGAAAGCTGACCGTCATTTCAGGCATTGAGGTGCCGACCCCAATGATTGCTGCTCCAATGACAAAATCCGATACCTTGTATTTCTTAGCGATGGACACGGACCCTGTTACTAGAAAATCAGCTCCGAATACGATGCCGGCTAAGGAAAGGAGTAGAATGATGTATTCCATAATTTAGAGAGTTGTTAACAATATGATTGTCCCGCTGATGCCAATGTAGGCATACACCAGGTAGGTGAATAGTTTGCTGGTAATTTTGTTGTAGGCCCAGTTTCCTGCAACCACTCCAATGGCAATTCCGCCCAGTGCATAGAGATAAGTGGTACCAACTATGGTGGTAACATATCCGTTATAATATCTGATTAATAGCATCATGATATTTGTGATAACAGCATATGTCTGAATCATACCCATGTAGTGATCTTTGCTGGGTTCGGATGAAATCAGGTAGAG
Source organism: Bacteroidales bacterium (assembly GCA_017546605.1). GTDB lineage: Bacteria > Bacteroidota > Bacteroidia > Bacteroidales > UBA932 > JAGCJX01. The sequence continues at coordinate 91,662 of JAFYSH010000002.1, forward strand.
AACAATCGGGGGGCCGTGCATCCCGAACAGCCCGCCCATTACACCACTGACAGATCCGGTGCCAAGTAACCAGCCCGTTGTGGGATGGATGTATTGTTGAATTTTTTCTTTAAAGAAACTGAAGTAAAAAGACAGGAAGATGAGCACGGCACCCAGAATCGTTCGCATCCATCGGCCTTCGATGTGTTCAAGCATAAAGATGGCCAGTGTTGAAAATACGAAGAAGGCTCCAATCATGGGAAGGAGCCGCTTCCAATTCACGTACTTTATGTATTTGATCATCACTACGGTAGCCGAAGTTAAAGACAGTAATCCGGAGAGGGTTACAGCTTCCCCATAGGACGGCATCAGAAAGGGAAGCGCGGTCATAATGAAAATGCCGAATCCAAATCCGATGGTCCGTTGAATGAAACTGGCACCCATGGCAAGTAGGATGATCTCGATGCTGAATTGCATACCTAATCTAAATTTCCAATAAATATATGCGTTATTTTTAAAAACTTCTCCTAAAAAGACAATGCTTGAATCTTATATATAGATATATAGCAGCGATCCGATACTAATTGTGATCCATAGTAATACCCCTTGTATGAGCGGTCGGATTCCAACGGAACGGAGCACATCGGTTGAAAGGGATGCTCCAATGAAGAACATAGTCAGGGTAAGGCATTTGCGTGCCAGTGATGAGATTACTTTGCCAAATTCAGGATAACCATCGAGAACAAATGTATTCAATAGGATGGCAATGACAAAGTAGAGAATGAACCAAGGAATGGAGACCTTGCGGTCCTTGCTTTTGAATAGGAATGAGGTCGCAAAAGCTAGGGGAATGATCCACAATGCTCGAGTCAGTTTGATTGTTGTAGCGACTTGGAGGGCTTCTTCACCATAAGCAGCTCCTGCACCGACGACCGAACTGGTATCGTGAATGGCAATGGCCGCCCATGTTCCGAACTCTTGCTGTGAGAGTCCAAGCCAATGTCCGATGGAGGGGAATAGGAATAGCGCAATTGCATTCAGTATAAAAACAACAGCCAGTGCAACGGACATATTTTCGGGTTTGGCCTTGATGACTGGTCCGACTGCTGCGATAGCACTGCCACCACAGATTGCCGTTCCAGAACTGATCAAGTAAGCTGTTTCCTTATCGACTTTCAGCAGTTTTCTTCCGATCAGCATACCGATCAACAATGTTCCGAAAACGGATACGATGGTAAAGAGCATTCCTTCGCGACCAGAGGCTAGGGATTCGTAAAGATTCATTCCGAAACCGAGACCTACTACCGAGTATTGGAGCAATACTTTGGAGAGTTTCTTATTGGTGCTGGGATAAGGTTGGCCGCAGAACAACGCATAGACGAGCCCCAGGAACAGCATTACCGGTGGTGTACACCACTTGGATAGGAAATGCAACCCGGGTATATAAGAACCCAATAGGCAAATAATGGTTACCGTAACGATGGCTGTATAGATCGCTTTCGAATAGCTTTTCATTGTGAATCTGATTAGGACTGCGAAGGTAATAATATTTGGTGAGTGGCATGGGATTTGTCAAAAAAACAACATAAAGCACCATTGTAGTTACCTGTGCTGAGATCTTATGGAAAATATCCTACCTTTACAAAAAATCATTAACTAATAATGACATGAAACACATACTGCTTACTTTCATAATGGGCTTCTCATTCTTTGCTCAGACCCAAAACTACCAGACGGTTGATGTGGATGAATTCGAAAGGTTCATATCAGATACTACTGTAATCATTCTGGATGTGCGTACTGCAGCGGAACATGCTGAAGGATTCATTCCTGGAACGCACTACAACATGGACGTCCTTGAAGAAACATTTGAGAAAATCGTTACAGAGACCCTTTCAAAGAATCAACCAATCGCTCTATATTGCCGCAGCGGAAACCGAAGCAAGAATGCTGCACGTATCCTTGCAGAAAAAGGCTATCGGGTTGTAGAACTCGGAACCGGTTTCCGTGGATGGCAGACGGCAGGAAAGGAGATAGAAGTTAAGCGATGATTTCTCGTAGTCTTGTTTCCACACGTTTTTGCTCGTCAATACCAATAGTTGATAGACGCAATAATGGGATACCGTATGTCGCAAGGATATGATTTTTCTTCTCGTCTCGAATAGATTGCGCTGTACCCGATTTGTGATGTTGGTAGCCATCTGTTTCAATCGCTAGGATAGGCTGTTTGCTCACTCGATTATAGAGTAAGAAATCGATATGTGTATTAGGGTGCAGGGCGTAAGACCTCATCTCTTCCGACAATATCGAGACATCACGCAAGAGTTGTCGTAAAGGTTGGTGACAGACTATGCCAAGGTGCGAGAACTCAACATTGTTCTTAATAATCTGTTCCAACATTGCATAGGTGAGATTTTCAGAATCGTACTCCGAGATACGCTTATGTTCTTTTAAATATAAATACTCCAAACGAGCCGCAGTATATTGCTCGTAAAGCAGATCAAAAATAGAGTGGATGTTGCTGACCGACACTGTGCCGTTGTTGTACTCAATATAAGCCAATAAATCCGAGATGTTGCAATCTGTTGGCTGCTTGTTGCCTGATACCACTAGGCAGAATTTCTGCTTTGCTCGCGATATGGCAACATTGAGGAGATTCGGGTCATCTGAAAACTCGGTAATCGTATCATCAACCGTGGACAGAATGATTGCATCCTTCTCTCGGCCTTGGAATTTATGCACCGTAGCAATATCTATACGATCATCAAAAGCATTTTTCAGGACAACCACTTGCCGATTATAAGGTGTGATAATGCCTGTTTCTTCAACAGAAGATGATAGAGTAGGGAGTACTTCACGAGTAATAACCTCTATTTCGCGCTGGTTCATCTTGCCGCGAGAATGGTTGCCCATAACAGTTCGCTTGGCAGATATAACATCCTCTTCGCCATTGTCCTTGGTCATAATAACCAACTTGCCACCATAGAACTTTTGGTTGCAGAAATTGATGATCTTTGGATGACAGCGATAATGTTCTCGAAGCAATGTTTGCGGAGCGTCAGGCAAAACCTTGCAGACGGATTGCAAAAAACTATTGCTTGCGCAGTCGTACTTTTCATCTATGTTGAATTGCATTGCTATTGACTGCAGGCGCAATATGTCCTCCTGGGTAACAACATTTGGCAATTGCATTGAATCTCCCACAATCACTGCATTTCGAGCGCACATCAATGCTATTGCTCCCGTTTCAGCAGAGATTTGCGAAGCTTCGTCCATAATTACATAGTCGAAAAGAGTTTCCTGTTTAAAGTTTGTATAAGATGAGAAGGTTGTGCTTAATACAACCGGATATTCGTCGATTATAGAAGCGATTACTTTCTTATAAATTGTTCGCTTATGTTTTTTACCGTATTTGTGATACAATGCATTGCGCAGATAACACATTGATTCCTCCTGCAATCGCTTCATCCTAACCGAAGCACCGCAGTTGTTCAAAGCATTTTCCAGAGTTTCTATTTCGCGAACCAATTCCGTTTGTTTGACCTCATAAAACTTACGCTGAACAATGGATATTAGAGTTACAATATCTTCAAGCGATGGCTGCTTTTTAAGACCACTAAATAACTTATCCAACCTTCTGCGCAGCCTATAATCACGAATTGCATTAACTATTTTTGCAAAAACTCCCGAGTATCGCCCCCTCTCTATGAAGGCTTGAAGTTCATTCCACAGCGTCATAAGCTGATTAGAAGATAGCAACTTGCGTAAAGCCACTTGTGTGCTGCACTTGACCTCCTGCTCAAAGTGTGTACACTCCACCTTGATAGCATCTAACTCCTGACGAGCAAGAGCCAAACGCTCCTGCTTGGCAAATATATTGGCAAGGGCTTTTGCCTGGTTGTCAATATTGTGTAGATAGTCCGCTTTGTCGGCATCTATTGAATGCCATTGCTCAATTGCAGCGGGTATCGCCTTTTGTGTTTCTTGAGCAGCAATAAAAGCATCTTTATTTTCTCGACTACCCAACTGTGCGGTAATGAAGCCCATTCCATAACGCTCTAACTTCTCAACAACATTTGTGATAGCAGAGTTGTTGTTCGACACAACCATTACTGTTTTGCCTTGTCGGAGAATATTTGCTACAATATTGAGAATAGTCTGAGTCTTACCCGTTCCAGGAGGACCTTGAATAATACTTATCTGGTTTTCAAATGCCGTTTGAACAGCCTTCTGCTGGCTCGCATTGCAGCCAAAAGGATAGATTAGTGTGGAAGCAGTAAACTTTTGTGACTTAAATTTGTTAGGGTTGAGGTATGGTGCAGCCGCTCGGTCATCACCAATAAAGTCAATTGCTTGATATTGCCTCAACAATAATGGAGTGCCACCATCTTCTGTTTTCAGAGGGTTAATAGCCGCCACACTGCGCAGATACTCAAAAACGCTTTTAGAAGGTTGGTCCTCTAAACAAGATTTTATGAAACTAATCTCCTCACCTAAATAGTTATCGTATGTTCCATTCGTATATTCTACATACCAGTATTTAGAGTAACCCCGCTGAAAAGCAGCAATATAAGCCAACGGCCATAGTCGCCTACCGTTGTGATAGATATGACAATGTTGAGGGATAAAAATAACTGGATTCGTGAGCCATAATGCTCTATTGCGTCCGTAAGAAAACGTCTTACTTGTATTATTCTTGAAAGCGATGTTGTACCTATCCCCGCTATCATTGATAGAACATCGTGCTATTTGACTAGTCTTAATTTGACCGTCAATAATCACCATATTTTCACGAGGATTCAACATAGCACTTACTTATTTGTTGACTGAGGGTTAACAATCTTCTAATTCCTTTCTGAGCTCATCAAGAGCTCGTCCTTTGTATGTAAAATATTTAGGGCCCTGATATGCATCTGAAGGATTTCGCATTTCATCGGGAAGGAATGCGGCTGTAAAAGGAGATAGCTTGTAAATGCGACCTTCGTATTCCACCTGATTGTCACTTGCTATTTTGACCTTAATGTTCCGAGGTGTGAAGATAATAGTTTCACCAATCGGAATTTTTACCATACTGAATTTGAAAGGAGCTCTTCTTTTCTGTGCTTCTTCAGTGGAGGTATCTATAACTTCTTTTACCGGCTGATTGTTGTGGTATAACTCTATGAATGCATCATCAATAGTTGTGGCAATATCACGCAGAATGTCCAACGCAATTTGAGGCTGGATATTGAAAAACTCACGATTCTGTCTGATCCGTAAATCGGTCAAACGGTCAATTGTCTTATGAATTAGCTTCTCAACCTCATTGAACTTTACGGTTCTGATTGTCGCAAAAATCTCAAATGGAAGTGGAACAGCTGTGTTGTCCAGTTCCTTGGACCTGATATTAACAGGTCTTGAACTCTTGCCGATTTTTACCCAGTCCTCTTTGAATGAAGGATTCGTGAGAATGTAGACATATCCTGGTTCTTTCATGGGGCAATAATTTGGGGTATTTTTTTCTTATGGAAACTCGCTTATTACATCACTCAGACTTCAATGAAATCTTTGGCTTCACGAGTGTTTAGTGTCATCTATCTTCGTAGTGTTAACGTAATAACCATTTCCAGATAGGGATTACTTCAATTGTCTTTCCGTCAATATTCAAGATGTCTTCTTCGTCTCTTGTAATTACTAACAATCTTCTGCATGGGAGAACTGATGACATCTTAATAAGAGCATGGATCTCTCGTTCAAATGTCTCTGCATCTGAAAGAGAATAGCTAACCTGGATTGCTGTCTCGTTGTCAGGAATATAGAAATCTACTTCGACTCCGTGGTTGTAGAAGTATACGCTATCTTCTCTTCCATACTCTCTGATCAGACTCATGGCTACTATGTTCTCCAAGAGTGAAGTGTCCGAGTCTAGTAAGAATAGATTTAGGATTCCATTATCTGTAAAGTAATACTTTGGATTAGTCTCTTTGTCGACCAATTTGCCGGCGATATTCTGCACAGCATTGATTAGCCATGCATCTTTAGCATACTCCATATAGTTAATTACAGTTGCCTTTCCGACCTTTACGCCTGTAGAAGATACGATGTTGGCAAGTCTTGTGAACGACATAGGCTGCTTGACGCTCTCTGCTACTTTCTTGAACAATACGCGTAATGCGAAGGTGTTGTCAATCTTATGTCTTGTCGCAATGTCACCAAGATAGATCTTTTGATACACGCTTGACAGGTAGTCCCTTTTTGAATTCAATGAGGCTCCTTCTGGAAATCCTCCAAAACGGAAATAATCATTGAAGACCCTCTGTAATTCTGAACGTAACTGAGTCGCTATGAAGGTGTCAGGAGTAATCTTAATGTTCTTAACTTTCAAGAACTCCTTGAAGTCGTAAGGGTATACGTTCACTTCAATATATCGGCCTCCTAAGGTCGATAATATCTCTTTGCTGAGCATTTTTGCGTTGCTTCCTGTGATGTATACTCGATATTTGGAATCAGCAAGTCGTCTAGCAAACTTCTCCCATCCGTCGATGTTTTGGATTTCGTCCAAGAATAGGATAGGCTGTTTGCCGTATGTCTCAAGGTGGATTTCTATTAGGAGATTCAAGTCAGCAGAAGTCATACCCTCTAAACGCTCATCTTCAAAGTTGATGTAGAGAATTTCATCCCATCCTGTTCCAGATGCCAAAAGTTCGTGTATCCTCTGATAAAGGAGATACGATTTACCTGCACGTCTTATACCGACTAGGACATAGTTTCCAAACTCCTCAAATGAAAAGTCGCGAGGTATTACTAGGTGCTTAGGGATTTCAATCCTGTAATCGGCTAATACAGCCTTGAGAAGATCTTTGTTCATAATATTGTTCTGTGTTCGGTGCAAAAATAAGCAATTATTGTTCTATGTGTAAAACAATGTGTGCTTTTTATCCTACTTTTCATATTGATCTCCCTACTTTTCTAGTGCAAGATTGACTGCTGGAGACGGGCTGACTCTTTGAGGGTTTGGATTTCTTGGAGTCTTGCTCGTTCTGTGGGACCGTAAGGGAAGTGGGCAAGTGCTGCTTTATAGATACAAAGAAGCCCGACACATGCCGGGCTTAAACGGTTTTAGGATTAGGTTCAACGATGGATAAACGCTCTTTCAAGATCCTGCGAGATGTTGATGATGAAGTCTCCCATCTTCTCGAGTTCGTTGACGATGTCCATATAGTAGACGCTTGACTGATAGTTTTTGCTTCCACTCTCGATGCCCTCAATCGCTGATTCGCGGAGATGGTTTCTCAAGTTGTTGATTCGCTCCTCTGCGTTGTAAGCATTGCTGATCTCTGCGAGAGATCCATGACGTGCTGCCTGCAGGTTGGTAATCATTGAATCGTACGCATTATTTACCTCATCAACCATCTTAGTGAGATTCTTGAGTGCGTTCTCATCAAAGTCGCGCTTATGGATGTTCTTGCGAGAAAGGATACGGCTTATTGTCTCTCCGGAGTCGCCAAGTGATTCAAGTTCGCCGATGATCTTGTACATAGCCTTGATCTTTCTTGAGGTCTCCTCGCTGATATCCCCGGCAGAAACGGCATTCAGGAATGTAGCAATCTCAAACTCGATGCGGTCAGAGATCTCTTCATACTTAACAAGCTTGCCGCGAAGTTCGTCGAACTTATCGGTCGTTGATTCTGTGATGGCCTCCTTTGCATAGGCTAGACCATTCTTTGAAATTTGAGCAAAGTGGATGATCTCCTCCAATGCCTGCTCTGATGCTAGTTCTGGAGTAGCAAGAGGACCAGCTGAGATGTACTTGAGTCGGAACTCTTCTTTCTGATTCTTTGGAGCCTTGATGATGAATACTACAGCTTTTTCAATCAGTTTGGTGAACCAGATGAGAATCAATGTGTTGATAGTATTGAAGAGTGTATGGAGCATAGACAATCCATACAATGCAGCGGTGCTGGTAGGGGAGTCTGGGCTGGTCACAGCAAATTCTTCTGATGCCGGATTCGGTAGACCGAAAAGCTCGATGATTTTACCGACCAGACCGAGGAACGGTCTGAAGAGTATCAATGCCCAGATTACACCGAATACGTTGAATAGGGTGTGTGACATTGCAGCTCTCTTGGCTTGGGTGTTACCGATGGATGCTGCTATATTCGCAGTGATTGTTGTTCCGATATTTTCTCCGAGTACCATTGCACAGGCCATATTGAATGGGATCCATCCCATGCTGAGCATGATGAGTGTGATGGCCATAGTAGCAGACGATGACTGGAGTACGAGTGTCAGTACCGTGCCGAATACAAGGAAGATGAGCACAGAACCGAATCCGTGGCCAGACCACTCCTTGACGAATTCAAGCACCTGAGGTGTCTCTCGAAGATCAGGAACCGACTCCTTCATGAACGAGAGTCCAAGGAAGAGAAGGCAGAATCCTACGATGAACTCTCCAACGTTTTGCCTTTGATTCTTCTTAGAGTTTGAGAAGAGGAATCCCAGAAACATCAGTGGAACAGCAAGCAGAGAAATATCCGCCTTAAAGCCGAGCCATGACACCATCCATGCTGTTACAGTGGTACCGATGTTGGCTCCCATGATGACTCCGATAGCTTGTGTGAGTGTCAAAAGACCAGCATTTACAAAACTGACTACCATTACAGTAGTAGCCGATGATGACTGAATCACTGAGGTAACACCTAAACCTGTCATTACTCCCTTGAACGGGTTGGATGTCATTGAAGAGAGCAGACCACGAAGCTTGTCACCAGCGGCTTTCTGTAGTCCGGAGCTCATGAGGTTCATTCCATAGAGGAACAGACCCAAGGCTCCTAGAAGTGTGAAAATCTGTAGAATTCCCATGTTTTATGCGATTTGATTTGAAATTAGATACCAATTATAGGCCACAAAGCACATGAAGAGGAACGCCCCC
>JAFYSH010000006.1 GCA_017546605.1 Bacteroidales bacterium
TTCAAGATTCGGAGTAAACTCTTGTTGTTCACAAGAGGCTGCAAACATCATGATGAATGCAGACAATCCTAAAAGAATCTTCTTCATGATTAAAAAGGTTTAATAAATAGTTTTATAAAAAATTAATGGTATTACAATAAAAGCCAATGACACCAATTCCGTAAATTTAGAACAAATATCCTCAAGTCGTTCCAGGAATTTTACGGGGGGGGGGGGGGGAAATTGCTGATTATCAGCAATATATTTTTTAAATATCAACCATCATTACTTCCCAGCACAAGGCACCGGGAATATTCATTGACCCATGATGCTCGAGCACCAGATCACCCGTGGCTTCATCATAAGCAAGGATGAGACCACGTTTTCTGGAGCCAAGATAACAAAGGACTTTCCTTTAAAACACCTCCACCAACTGATGGATGAGTTTGTTGAATTCGAGGATCTCGGGATAAATCTGGTCAATTGCACATCTTTTTTTCAGCGATAAGGCCAGTTTGTGATGGGCCTTTTTCAAGGAGGTCAGTGCAGTCTTTCCTTTGCGCAGCAAGGTCTCACAATCCTTGAGCTGGCGCCGCTTCTCCAGGTAGAAGCGGTCTTCTTCCCGCCCGGACAACGGAGTACATAGCTGCAGGTACAAGGCATATTCGGTAGCCAGTTCCACTTTTTCGTGTTCAATCCACTCTTTGAGTCGTGGGCCAGCTATCATCACCGCCAGGGAGTCGCAATACATCCCCACCAACGTATCCGCCAGTTGGACATAATCCCGCACATATACGGCCTGTTTGCGCCGCACATAGGCTTCGGCCCCAAAGCCCAAGACCTTGCCACTGAGCTTTGCATAGCCTTCCGGGAGCACCTGTTCCCCTTCCAGTTCGTTGTAATAATGAATTAAGGAATCCAGGCTACGACCTACACCCCGCAATTCCACACCGTACTGCTCGTAACGCGTCGGTGCACAAAGTCGCTTCAATGCCAGAAAATAACTCCGCAACACATCCGAATAGGACAGGTAACGTTTGATCATTTTCTCTTCCTTAATCTGAAAATCCACCATATCGTTCAACTGAGCGACCCGCAACTGGGGTGTGATCAAGGTGGCTGTAAAATAAAGATTCCGCTCCTGCCGATTGTTCGCAATCATTTGCAAAACTCGTTGCGGGAGGAAGCTGAGCGTATCGACTCGCTCGCACAAACTTTCCACAGCGGTCAACTGGGTTGGATGTAAAACAGAACAAGAGGCTGTCAGTGTAAGGGCTAAACACAGCCCATAAAAAATGACGATTCGAAGGGATGAGGTTGTTTTCATACCCAACAAATCGTCACGTAAGCTATTTGTGACAAAGAATGACTATCCTACCTTCACAAAACGAAAGACCGTCCGGCTCGCATACGGCTTTTCTGGCGATAACTCAGCAGAGGGCCACTCCGGATGATTCGGGGTATCCGGATACTTCTGAGTCTCCAAGCAGATAGCGGTATTGGGACCGTAAGAGATCCCTCGCTTACCCACCGCCGTATGGTCCAAGAAATTACCGGTATAGATTTGCAAACCCGGTTCACTGGTACAAACTTCCAGTCCGATACCGCTTTGCGGGCAATAAACGCTTGCAGCAATACGTTCTGCATCCCCTTGGGTATTCAAGCACCAGTTGTGATCGAAGCCATTGCCGTTGGCAATCTGCTCGCAAGCAAAGTTCTTCAAGTCCAGCCCTACCGGATGCGGAGTTCTGAAGTCCATCGGCGTACCTTCCACTGCATCAATCCGGCCCACCGGCAAGAAAGTGGTTCCCGTCGGAGTATAACGATCGGCATCGATGAACAGCACGTGGTCTGCAATGGTCTGATTGGGATCTCCAGAGAGATTGAAGTAAGAGTGATTCGTCAGATTGATGACCGTTTTGGCATCACTGGTTGCACGGTAATCAATGATGAGCTCATTTTCTTCAGTGAGTTGATAGATAACCGTAGCCTGAACCGTTCCCGGGAAATTTGCGTCCCCATCGGGAGAAGTCAAGGTGAGTTCCAAACGTTGCGATGAAACCTGCTTCACCTCAAAGATACAATAGTGCCAGCCATCCGGTCCACCGTGCAAACAATGGGTAAAGTTATTTTGCGGCAATTGGTAAACCTTACCATCCACCTCCAGATGACCATCTCCAATGCGGTTGGCATAACGCCCAATGACCGCACCAAAATCTGACGGTGAATTGACCTTGTCCATAAACTGATCCAAGTTATCAAAAGCCAGCACCACATCCCGGAAGTGTCCCTCCCGATCCGGCACCCACATCGATACAATACGAGCACCAAAGTTGGTAATACAAACTTCCATTCCCTGCTGGTTCCGTAAGACAAAAAGGTCCACGTTCACCCCATCTACCTGTTGTTGAAATTTTTTGGGGTCCAATCCTGCTGCTATTGTTTCCATACTCATGTTAAAAAGCGATACCTAATTTAAAGCCAATATTATTCAATCCGTTCAAGTCAAAATCACCATTGCGGTTGGTTGAATAGCTGTAATAAATAGCAAGATGGAAACCAAAATCTTGTTTATAGAACGGATATACAGTAAAGCCCAATTCCGGAGAAACATAGAATCCCCAATTGGAATACTCACTCATAAAGGTAGAGAAATACAGGGATTGGGTGGAATAGACCGCCCCGACCTTGGCTTCAAAGTACGGCTGGAACATTGTTCGCATGAAACGATACCGGAATGTGGCTCCGAAAGGAACTTGGAACAACGAATGATCCAAGTCGGTGGTCAGTGCCGACCCATCCTCGAACCAGTAAGTTTTGGTGGGAATGTATTGGTTATTGGTATTGTAACTCAAAAAACCGCCGACTGCTATGGACGGAGTCAGGTAATATCCTCCTTGATAATATGCACCGTAACCCGACGCGTGCGTCACAAAATCATTGGCAATCGGAACATTGTATTGCCATCCAAGGTTGGAGTAGGTGCGTTTTCCCATTTGCGCCATCGCCTGAAAACTGCTGGCAACAGCGAAAAAAACCATCATCAATGCAATTGTATACTTTTTCATCTTCATCGAATTTAACGTTTGAGGTACGGTGATTGGGCAAATGCTTGGTGGATAGATTCCGTCAGGCGATTCAAATCTTGCTTGAGAGAAGATCCTGTCGGTCCGCTCATAATCGCATTCCAGACAACCGGAAGACGTTGGTTTTCTCCCTGCACGGCAGTAAGATCCAACAAATTGGAAATCATCATATTGGTAGAAGTAGTGTACATCATCGCGGACGGATAATAGAATCCGTACCAGTCACCCCAGTAAGCAGGAGACCAATAGCCCGGGCCATACCACCACCAGTAAGGATCGTAGTATTCCACATAGTATTGCGTAAAAATGATGTAGGTCAACTGCAAACCCAAATCTGCCTGACTGCGGTCAGCCACATAGGTATAACCACAATTTTCCATCTCACCTTTAAAGGTTTCAATAATGCTCAACGCATCCTTATCGCTCACGTAGTAAGGATCCTTTTCAATCCCAGCCACCAACAAACTATCGGGCACATGGTAGGTTTGGAATACCTTAAAATCAATCGCTTCTGCGGGGGTCGTATAGACCATATAATCCTCATCGTGGTCTTGTGTGCGAGGCTGACGATAACACGACAAGGCCAACATAGCCACTAGCCCTAAACAAATAAACTTTTTCATAGAATGTAACTATTATTAATTTTCTAACTCATCTATCGTGATTTACCCTCGAATATAGCCGATTCCTCATAAGGAAAGACTTCACCCTGCAGGTTTAAGCTCATGGAGTCAAAGTTCTGAGTAACCGTAGCCGAAGCCCGGTTGGTGGACGGACGCAAGTGGATCTGCACCTGCGCATGGATCCCTGTACCGATCACATCAAAAGAATAGGTCACTTTCCCTTTCTTTCCCTCGCGTACCTTGAATCCGGAGATACTACCATCCAAGGTCACTCCACCGATTCCATTCGGTCCTGCCGCCATGGTATTGGAGACCACTTGGACAACCGCACGATCACCTTGCACGGCGATGAAATTGGTGGTCGGATTTACGTAGCCCACCGGTCCCCGCTTGAAAGACACATTGTCGGCTTGTAAAACAAAACTATGGTTCTCAATGGCCAGACGCGCTTGCACCCCCGCCAAGGAATCGGCCAAGGATTCAGCTCGTTTCTCCTCCTTGGAGCGCGCATTGAACTCCTGCATATCGTTCAACCAATTTTCATGATTTTGTCTGCGTCTTTCCTGACGTTCCGAACGGCTGTTCTGTGCGTACACATCCAACGAGAAAGCAGACAGGGCCAATGCCGCCATTAGAAAGAATGTAATAATCCGTTTCATACGATTACCAATTGGGTTAATGACGTTACAAAAATAATAAAAAACCGCAGTAAAACGAGAGTTTACTGCGGTTGCATGGTAAAATCATCACAAAATGTCAAAATGCAATCCCCAGCTTGAATCCCAGGTTGTTAAGTCCATGAATATCAAATCCGTCGTGATGATTGGTCGAATAGCTGTAATACGCAGCAAAATGAAAACCGACATCATCTTTATGGAACGGGTAGTAACTCAAACCAATTTCCGGAGAAACGTAGAATCCCCAATTGGAAACCCGACTGATGAACGTGGACATATAGACACTTTGTAAAGAATACTCGGCCCCTATTTTTGCCTCAAAATAAGGCTGGAATTCGCACCACGAAGCCCTCATCCGAACAGAAACCCCAAAGGGAGTCTGAAAAATGGAGCGATACAGATCGGTGGTTACGGCAGCCCCATCTTCCAATTGATAGGTCTGCTTCGGGTAGTATTCATCATTCGTTCCAAAGCTACTGAACGTTCCAACCGCCAGCATCGGCGTTACATAATAACCACTTTGTATATATGCGCCATATCCTTGAGCCCGATCTACAAATTGATTGCTGATAGGGGCATTGAACTGCCATCCGATATTGATATAACTCCTTTTACCCATTTGGGCATCGGCCTCATTGACCAGCAGCAAGAATGCAAAGAGGCTCACCAGGAGGCAGGTTAACTTTTTCATCATTGTTAAAATTTAAAGGTTCATAACATCAATTGATGGTTTGCGGCTGACGAACATCCAAATAAGTGGATTGTTTGAATGCCTGATCAATAGACTCTTTCATCCGGCGCACATCGTAATACAGACTCGGACCGGCAGGTCCTCCCATGTAAGCCGCCCACACCACATTCAAAGCTTTTCCATTCCCCGGATTAGCGGTAAGATCCACCATATCTGCCAACAATGCATTCGTCGAATAGGTATAAGTCATCGGACCAGGATAATAATATCCATACCAGTCTCCCCAGAAATTAGGGTTCCAATAACCCGGATAGTCAATCCACCAATACGGGTGTTCATAATATTGCACAAAACGTTCGGTATGAACAATATACGTTAATTGCACCCCCAAGTCGGCTTCCGCCCGATTGGTGGTAGAGAGGTAACCATAATGAATCATATTGTCCGCAAATTCCTGAATCAACGCCTGTGCGTTCACCGATTCTGAATAATATGGCTGACTACCTTGACCGATAACCAACAAACTATCAGGCAGGTAAAAGAGTTTGAACTTTTGGAAATCCATACCCTTTGCCGGAGCAGTATAGACCAGGTACTCATTATCCGGGTCTAGCGTAGAGGGTTCTTTTTGGCATGCGACAGCCACCAGAACCCCTATCATTAAATAGAGAATCTTTTTCATCTTTCTAAAAATTAATGGGTTATTACAAACTATTACCTTCTACGACCCTCGAGTTTTCATACGGAACGACCTGTCCGGTCATCCAAACAGTGTTGGAATTGAAATTGGGATAGACAGTCGCTGTCGCACGGTTGCTGTCTGCATTCAGGTAGATTTCTACTTGTGCATTGATTCCGATGCCGACCACATTGAAGGAGAAGGCCACCTTTCCGGACCGGCTTCGCCTCAGCTCCCGAGCACTGATCACTCCTTCCACCGTTACACCTCCCAATCCATTCGGACCTGCAGGAAAGGCATTCGGTGCAATCTGAACAACCGCCCGGTTCCCTTTGATCGAAATAAAATTGGTCGCAGAGTTCACAAATACGACGGGACCTGTCCGAAAGGAAACACTTTCTGCCTCCAGCACAAAGTCCTGATTCTGAATAGCTGCATAGGCCTGCACCCCTGCAAGCGAATCAGCCAGATACCGCAGGTGACGGCGCTGGTCGGAGCGTGCACGAAATTCCTCCATATCCCGTTCCCATGCTTGGATCCGATCTCTCAGTCGATGCCCATCCCTGTGTTGGGCAACCGCTGGCAGGAACCCCAAGGCCAATCCCGCCAGACTAAAAATTAAAATTCTTGATAACCGTTTCATAACATCACTTTTTAATCGTGTACCTTAGAGAAGGCAAAGTGCATACCAAAGTGCATTCTAGTTCCTCCTGATTTTGTATCTTTGCAAATGGTTGATATTGCCTACTCGCAGCACGTGGAAAGCCCCCATTTCAAGGTTACAATGCCTATTATAAACTGATAAGCGAATATCATGGAAGATACGATATCGTGGTGTTATAATACAAAAAGATCTGACAAGGCTAGCCTTATCAGATCTTTTTCAATAATCCAATTCCAGATTATTAAGCTTTGAGTATCCTAATACTCCTCTTCGTTAAAGAAGAAATCTTCTTTGCTGGGATAATCCGGCCAAATCTCTTCAATACTTTCGTACACTTCTCCATCATCTTCGAGATCTTCCAGATTTTCAATCACTTCCAAGGGCGCACCAGAACGAGTTGCATAGTCAATCAACTCTTCTTTCGTAGCAGGCCAAGGAGCATCCTCCAAACGGGATGCAAGTTCCAAAGTCCAATACATAAATTATTCCGTTATCTAGTGTTTTACTTTAAAATGGGGCGCAAAGGTATATAAATAATTTACGGCAACCAAAAATCTTCACAAATATGAGATTCAAGGTGTTGATAACGAGCCAGTGTGAAAAGGTAATCCGACAACCGGTTCAAATAACAGGCAGCACGAAGCACTTCTTCGTTTTCATCCTGCAGTGCAATGACGCTGCGTTCTGCCCGACGACAAACCGTTCTGGCCAGATGGCATTCAGCCGCTGAGCGAGGGGCTCCTGGTAACACAAACGAACGCATCGGCGGCAATTGGGCCGTCATCCGGTCAATTTCTTTTTCCAAAGCCACAATCTCATCATCCGAGAAAGTCTTGAGTTTTTCAACGGGTTTCTCAGTGGCCACATGCGCGGAAGCCCACATCAAGTTCTCTTGGATCCGTCTCAACAGCGCCTGGTGCTCATCAGATAGCGAACAGCGCAACACGGCGATTGCAGCAATCAGTTCATCCATATCTCCGTAAGCACAAACCCTGGGATCTGCTTTTGAAATCCGAGTACCACTAACCAATGCCGTGGTTCCCCGATCCCCTGTTTTCGTATAAATTGCCATAATTCGTATTTATTAATTGTTCATCCCTTTCAATCCGACCATCTTTTAGACAGAGGATCCGATGTGCATAAGCTGCCACCTCCGGATCGTGCGTCACCAAGAGCAAGGTATTGCCCTGTTCGTGGATCTGCCGGAACAAGTTCATCACCTCCTGCGAGGTGGCTGAGTCCAAGTTCCCGGTCGGCTCGTCTGCCAAAATCACAGAGGGTTCTGTTATCAAAGCCCGTGCCAAAGCGACTCGCTGACGCTGTCCCCCTGACATCTCTTGCGGCTTGTGCTCCATCCGATCCTGCAATCCCACCCGAAGCAGTGCCTGTTCTGCACGTTTCTTACGCTCTTTCCGGGAAACTCCCGCATAATACAACGGCAAGGCAACATTCTCCCAAGCTGTATAGGCGGACAGCAGGTGAAAGGATTGAAAAACAAAACCAATCTCCCGATTACGCACTCGTGCCAGTTCGACCGCTGTCATCTGACTGACATCCGTCCCGTGCAGTACATAACGCCCCGAAGTAGGCGTATCCAAACAGCCCAACAAATTCATCAAGGTTGATTTGCCCGAACCAGAGGGACCCATGATGGCAACAAACTCATTCTTCTGAATGGACAATGTCACTGCATCCAAGGCACGGACTTCCTGCCCGCCGACCTGGTAGTATTTACAAAGATTGGTCAACTCCACTTCACAATCCCGCACCATTCCTTTCATACTGAGAAGTTTTCCTTCCAAAAATAAGAATAATTTGGCGGCTATCAAGTATATTTCGTAATATTGCTCGGATTTTTATCTTCTTAAAAAATTACACATTTTTAAAAACATGGCATACAGAAAGATTGACCAATATGACGAGGCAACCACACAGGCCCTGGCGGAACACTACCGCGCGATTCTGGAATTGTTGGGAGAAGATCCGGATCGGGAAGGTCTGCTGAAAACCCCCCTTCGTGTTGCAAAATCCATTCAATTCCTGACACAAGGCTACGAGATGGATGGCGGTGAAATCCTCCGTTCCGCAATGTTCAAGGAAGAATACCAACAAATGGTACTGGTCAAAGACATTGAACTATACTCAACCTGTGAACACCACATGCTTCCCTTTTATGGAAAAGCCCACGTTGCATACATTCCCAACGGCTACATTACCGGACTAAGCAAGGTTGCTCGCGTAGTAGAATGTTTTGCAAGAAGACTGCAAGTGCAAGAACGTCTTACCGTCCAAATTCGGGACTGTATTCAAGAAACCCTCAACCCGCTGGGCGTAGCTGTCGTCATTGAAGCATCTCACATGTGCATGCAGATTCGTGGCGTACAAAAACAACACTCCGTAACGACCACATCCGCATTTACCGGAGCCTTCTTAAAAGACATGAGAACCCGGGCCGAGTTCATGAATTTGATCGGAGTGGATCTTCACAAATAAAGAATCTTGGAAATCAGTTCCAACAACAAATCAGCATCGGTAGCCTCCCCACGGAGGTTACTTTTGCTTTTGGCATCTAGATCTCGGATTAGTAAGAGAATCCGGCAACACTTGGCCAATGAGTAACGACGAGCTGCCGGCATAAAAGGCTTGGCATAGCGAATCCCCGCTTCTGCAGCTGCCTCCTCAAAGGAACAACGGCGCTGCTCCCGCAACACTTGAATCAACTCCAGACGATAGAAGAAATAGAACAGGTACCCAATTACCGGAGGCAAGGTCACCTTGGACGCTTCTGTCAAATAATGCGCAATCCGAAAGGCTCGCTCTGCCTCTCCTTTGGCCAAGGCATCACCCAACTCAATCGGATTGAACTCCCGACTCACGCCCGTATTCTTTTCGACAACTTGTGTTGTGATCCGAACTTCATCCGGCTCCATCGAACGGACAAACTTTTCCATCTCCAGAGCCAGCTTCCGCAAATCATTCCCCGCATACTCTCCCAATAGCAAGGCTGCATCCGGATCAATCCGTTTTCCCAGACTCTCCGCATAACGTTCAATCCATTGCGGAAGATTCCACTCACTAACTTTGGCAGACTCCAACACCTGAGCGTGTGCAACCAGGGTTTTACCAAACTTGGTCCGCTTGTCGATGTTCCTGCCCGAAAAAGCCAAAACTAACACCGTCGTTTCTGACGGACGCAATACATAGGGCTCCAGTTCTTCAATCTTTTTCAACTGTTGAGCTTCCCGCACAATCACCAATTGACGTTCGGCCATCATGGGATAACGATTGCTGATGGCCATGATTTGCTCAGCGGTTACCTCATTTCCATAAACGATGGTCTGATTGAAATCCCGTTCATGCGGCAACAAGGCATGTTCTTGAATACAGTCACACAACAGATCTACGTAATAGGGTTCCTCCCCCATCAACAAATAGATGGGAGCAAATCGCCCCGCCTCCACCTCCTGTTTGAGATGGTTAAAAACGGATAACGTATCACTCTTTGTCAGTTTTGCCATACGACAAATGTACAAACTAATTTCTATCTTTGCACCATAGATTTGGATAGAAATTGAAGTCTGAGAAATGAATACCACCCTGTATGATCCCTTACGACGCAAATCCATTGCGAGGACACCCGAAGAAGAAGTCCGCCAAGGCCTCATCCAGTGGTTTCATCAGGAAAAAGGAGTCCCCTTAAATTGGATGATGTCCGAATATGGCTTCCGATGCGGCCAAATGTCCTACCGCGCCGATCTGGTGATCTTTGGCAAGGACCTGAAACCCGTCTTATTGGCGGAGTGCAAAGCTCCGAGCGTCCCGATTGATCGGACCGTGCTGGAACAAGGCTTACGCTACAACCGGATACTCCAAGTCAAGTACATGGTTTTCACCAACGGGAAAGTCACCTATGTGGTTCGACTCGACCCCGAGAAAAATGCATTTGTGTTTGAGGAAACCTGCCCCAACTATCCAGAATTGATCAAAACCCTATAGCAGAAATGGCGATATGGAGAGAAATGAAGACAAGCAAATATTTCAGATAGTCTCGGAAGAAGCACATCAACTGGGTGTACGTGCCTACATCATTGGAGGCTACGTCCGCGATACGTTGCTGGAGCGTCCCTGTAAAGACATCGATATTGTCGTTGAAGGCAGTGGAATCGAGCTCGCTGAGCGCGTAGCACAACGCCTCAAGACCAAAGTTTCCGTTTTCAAACGTTTTGGAACGGCTATGCTCAAGAAATGGGGCATCGAAGTGGAATTTGTTGGCGCACGAAAAGAATCCTATCGTTCCGACTCCCGCAATCCCATCGTAGAAACGGGCACCCTGGAAGAAGACCAAAAGCGTAGGGATTTCACCATCAACGCCATGTCATTCAGCCTACAAGCCGAAGACTTTGGAAAGCTCATCGACCCCTTTGGCGGCGAAAAGGACCTGGAGGCCAAATTGATCCGCACACCATTGGATCCGGACATCACCTACAGCGATGATCCCCTCCGCATGATTCGGGCCATCCGCTTTGCTACGCAGCTGCAATTCACCATCGTTCCCGAATCCTTCGAGGCCATCCAACGCAATGCCGACCGCCTGCACATTCTCTCCAAAGAGCGCATCTGCGATGAGTTGAACAAGATCATGAAAAGTCCCAAGCCCTCTTACGGCTTCCAATTACTATACGATAGCGGCCTACTGGAACACATCCTACCCCAGCTTTGCTTGCTCAAAGGCGTAGAAACCCAAGAAGGAAAAGGCCACAAAGACAATTTCACGCACTCGCTGCAGGTATTGGACAATGTTGCCGAAACTTCCGATGATCTGTGGCTGCGTTGGGCTGCTTTGCTGCACGACATTGGCAAACCGAGAACCAAGAAATTTGAAGTCGGTATCGGATGGACCTTTCATAGCCACGAATTCATCGGTGCCAAAATGATCCCCGATCTGTTCAAGCAATTAAAATTGCCCTTGAACGAGAAAATGAAATATGTGCAAAAACTCGTCGGTCTTCACCTGCGTCCCATAGCCCTGGTACAAGATACCGTCACGGACTCGGCCATCCGACGCCTACTTTTCGATGCGGGCGATGACATTGACGATTTGATGACTTTGTGCAGTGCTGACATTACCTCCAAAAACGAAATGACGGTACGCAAACACAAACGCAATTTTGAATTGGTCCGTCAAAAACTCATCGAGGTCGAAGAAAAAGATGCCATCCGCAACTTCAAACCTCCGGTGGACGGCGAACTGATCATGCGCGTTTTCAACATCACACCTTGTCACGCCATCGGCACCATCAAAGAATACATCAAGAACGCCATTTTAGACGATGGTGTAGAAAACAGTCTCCAAGCCACCTTGCCGCTTATGTACAAAAAAGGTGAGGAATTGGGACTCACCCCCATCCTCACCTTGGATCAACTACTGAAAGAGTTTTCAGACAACTAATAAGTGTAGTATTACTCTTTCAGTTTCTTATACTTGAAGCGCTTGGGTTCCGCATTGCCTAAGCGCATTTTTTTATTCTCTTCGTATTCGGAGTAGGTACCCTCAAAGAAATAAACTTTGGATTCACCTTCAAAGGCCAAGATGTGGGTAGCAATCCGATCCAAGAACCAACGGTCGTGGGAAATCACCACTGCACAACCCGCAAAGTTCTCCAAACCTTCTTCCAACGCACGAATGGTATTCACATCCACGTCGTTGGTCGGCTCATCCAACAACAAGACATTGGCTTCTTGCTTCAAGGTCAAAGCCAAGTGCAAACGATTGCGTTCACCACCACTCAAGATGCCACATTTCTTTTCTTGGTCAGCTCCGGAGAAGTTGAAACGAGACACATAGGCACGTGCATTGACTTCCTTGTTGCCCAAACGCACATATTCCGAATCATCGGCAATTGTTTCATACACCGTCTTGTCCGGGTCAATTTCCTTGTGCTGTTGATCCACATAAGCGATCTTTACCGTTTCTCCCACGGTAAATTCTCCTCGATCAACTTGCTCCATTCCCATGATCAAGCGGAACAAGGTGGTCTTACCGGCACCATTGGGGCCGATAACACCCACAATACCCCCTTGGGGCAACTTGAAGTCCAAACCTTCAAATAGGATGCGGTCACCAAAACCTTTGGTCACATCCGTAGCCTCAATCACACGGCTACCCAAACGAGGTCCATTCGGAATGAAGATTTCCAAACGTTCTTCTTTTTGACGTCCATCTTCATTCAACATCTTTTCATAAGCTGACAAACGGGCTTTCGATTTGGCATGACGAGCTTTCGGAGCCATTCGTACCCATTCCAACTCACGTTCCAGGGTCTTCCGACGCTTGCTCTCCTGTTTTTCTTCTTGTGCAAGACGTTTGCTCTTTTGATCCAACCAAGAAGAGTAGTTACCCTTCCAAGGAATCCCCTCTCCACGGTCCAATTCCAGAATCCATCCAGCTACATTGTCCAAGAAATAGCGGTCGTGGGTAACTGCAATGACTGTACCTTTGTACTGTTGCAAGTGAGCTTCCAGCCATTGGATACTTTCGGTATCCAGGTGGTTGGTCGGCTCGTCCAACAAGAGCACATCCGGTTCGCGCAACAACAGACGGCACAAAGCCACCCGACGACGTTCCCCTCCACTCAAATTCCTGATCAAAGCATCCGGATCCGGACATTGCAAAGCGTCCATGGCCCGTTCCAGTTTGGAATCAATATCCCATCCACCTACGTGGTCAATCTTTTCTGTCAGCTCACCTTGGTAGGCGATCAATTTGTTCATTTCATCATCTTCCAGGGGCTCGCAGAACTTCAAGTTCACAGCTTCGTACTCCTTCAGCAAATCCACCACTTCTTGCACCCCTTCCTCTACCACTTCTCGAACCGTCTTGGCATCGTCCAATTGCGGCTCTTGTTCCAGGTATCCTACGGTGTATCCAGGAGCCCAAACCACTTCTCCCTGGTAGGACTTTTCAAGACCTGCAATAATCTTCATCAAGGTAGATTTACCCGAACCGTTCAAGCCGATGATACCGATCTTTGCACCATAGAAGAAAGACAAGTAAATATCTTTAAGAATGACTCTATTGTTATGCGGTAAGATCTTTCCTACCCCATTCATGGAAAAAATAATCTTTTCGTCTGCCATAATAATCAATTTGTGGGCAAAAATAACAATTAATCACGAATTGTCCTTGCGTTTGATCATTTGACGATAGGTAATTCCTCGCTCCTGCAACAAACGACGATCCAACGCACGCGTCGCACTGAAGCCCACTACCGCATAGTAGTCAACATCCTCCTTTTCCAGTTTATCACATAAGGCCTTATCTTCAAGCACCTTTTCCAACTCCTGCATCCGCAAATGGAACAGATAATCCCGAAAGTTTTCCCCAGAAACCGAGAAAGCCCTTGACAAATAGGTCCGATTAGTACCAACTATTGCCGCCAATTTATTCAGTGTCAACTCACTGTCTTTGTACAAGGCCTCTTTTTTAACAAGTCGATCCACTCGCATAAACAATGCCTTTGAACGTTGATATTCCTGACAATACGCCCGATTCTCCCGCTCCAAATTCCTATCTTGAGGCTGCTCAATCACAGCTCGAGCGGAGAATCCTCGTTCAGCCAATGTACGCAACCATGCACTAATGTTGTTTATTTTCATGATCTTTTCGTTGTTTCACATCCCTACACCACTCACCCGGCGTCTGACCGGTATTTAGCTTAAACGAAAAGGTGAAAGAAGCCTGATTTTTAAAACCACATTGTTGACACAACTCCATTAGGGTCATCCCTGGATCGGACTCATACAATTGAATCGCCTCCTGAATCCGGAACGCATTGACGAACTCCCTGAAATTCACTTGTAACTCAATATTGATACACTTGGACAAATAGGTTTTATTGGTTCCTAACTCAAATGCCACCTCGTCCAATGTCAAATTCGGACGCAGATAAATTTTCTCATCCCGGAACAGACGCAACAAACGACCGGGTATGGATTGTTCATCAAAATCCTCTGGCCGGAAACGCAAGGTAATCGGATGTTCTTCTGGAATCGCTACGGGGACCTCCTCCCGATCCACTTTAGCAGACCGGTCACCAAACAAGCGCAGCAAATGAACAAGCAACTCCACCTGCAGCAGCAAACCTCCCGAAATCGAAATCCACCTACCATACGGTTCTACCAATAACAGCAAACAAGCCACCAAATAGAGCCCCGTACCCACAAAAATGACCCGATGCATAGCCACGGGGCGTTTGAAAAGCAAGACACAAACAACCCGCAACTCATAAACCAGAAACAGAAAAGCCTGTTGTACCGACCACTCCCAATCCAAAATGGCTGACGGATTCGTTATTCGGATAACTGCCATCGTCAAAACCATGGAAAGACATCCCCAAGCATAGATTTGGATCAAAGCCCGGTACAATGAAACATTCAACAGGGGAAGGCTCAAGTCCAGTTTCCGACCATAATAGAACAAAAAAAAGGCAGCTGCCCCATAGACAGCTACCCAAACCAACTGCGGCAATCCTACCGCAAAACTCATCATTCGCATCATCAATAGTTCCTCCTCTGATTTGGGATGTTGTAAAGTTAGATAATCCCCAAATGAGTCGGAAGGAATTCCAATTGCTCAGCGAATATTTATCTGATTTTAAAATTTTTCAGTTTTTTAAAATCTTTAACTATTTACGGATTTGATCGAATCCTTCTCCGTAAACACCTGAAACAGCGCCCATTGACATAAATGCATCTTTATCAATTTCTCGAATCATCCGCATGATAAAGCTGACTTCTGTCTTACGCATAATTACCATCAGTACCTTTCCTTCTTTCTTGGTAAACCAGCCGGTTCCGTTCAAAACGGTAACTCCACGATGCAAATCATAGGTAACGCGGTCCGCAATTTCTTCGTATTTCTTCGAAAAGATAAACAACTGCACGGATTGTTTCGAACCAGAGATAAACATATCCAACGCACTACCACACACGAAGATCAGAATGTAACCATAAACCAGGGTTGCCATCCGAGCACCAATACCTTGATCGGTAGGCACCAGCAAAGATGAAGCGACAATGAAAATATCGATCAGCAAAAGCAAACGGCCCGGAGAGATATTGTAGTATTTGTTGATCATCAAAACGACAATATCCGTACCGCCGGTGCTACCACCTTGGTTGAAAGTAATGCCGATACCCACACCGGTCATAATACCTCCAATAATGGTACAAAGGAGATTCCCGTTGGAAGACATTTGCGCGATGAACTCTTCCGGAATAATCATCGGCCACATCTCATAAGCAAGGGAGGCAATGATAATGGCAAACACGGTTTTAATTCCAAATCCCTTGCCCAAAACTTTAAGTGCAATCAACAAAAGGATCAAGTTGATGGCAAAGAATGAATAACTTACCGGAATACCGGTAATGTATTGGATCACGGCTCCGATACCAGAGACGCCACCCCCTACTAGGTTATTGGGTAGCAAAAAGATTGACCAGCCGGCCGTATAACACAACAGACCGAACGTGATAATCAGATAAGCTTTGATTTCTTTTAGAACGTTTTTTACTTTCGGATCCATAATAAAGATTAGTATACAATGTTGATAATTTTTGCAGGCACCACGATTACCTTCTTGACCGGAGCTCCCGCCAAGTATTTTTCGCAGTTCGGGTCTGCCAAGGCTAATGCCTCAACTTCTTTGGGAGTCAATGACTTGGAAAGTGTTAATTTAAAGCGCATCTTACCATTGAAAGATACGGGATATTCACAAGTATCTTCTACCGTATATGCCTCTACATAAGTCGGGAAAGTAGCAGAGCTGATGCTTTCCGAATGCCCCAATGCTTCCCACAACTCTTCCGCCAAGTGCGGCGCAAACGGAGACAACAAAATGGTCAAAGGCTCCAGAATTTCCCGTTGGTGACATTGCAAATCAGTCAGTTCATTCACGGCAATCATAAAGGCACTCACCGAGGTA
This sequence comes from Bacteroidales bacterium, assembly GCA_017546605.1. Taxonomy (GTDB): domain Bacteria; phylum Bacteroidota; class Bacteroidia; order Bacteroidales; family UBA932; genus JAGCJX01. The sequence continues at coordinate 16,383 of JAFYSH010000006.1, forward strand.
TTGAATGAGAAATTTTCAATATCCGTTTCAACTTTGTGGATGAGTTTGTGCAAAACTTTCAGGGCTTTCTTGTCTGCTGCACCTTCTTCAATCAATGATTCACCTTCGCGGAAGAAGAGCTTCCAAACCTTGCGCAAGAAACGGTGTACCCCATCAATACCTTTGGTATCCCACGGTTTGGATTGTTCCAGAGGTCCCAAGAACATTTCATACATCCGCAAGGTATCTGCTCCGTATTCTTCACAAATGCGGTCCGGGTTCACAACGTTGAACATCGACTTGCTCATCTTTTCAACCGCCCAGCCACAGATGTATTCGCCATCTTCCAAAATAAACTCAGCCTCCGCATAATCCGGCATCCATGCTCGGAATGCCTCAGTATCCAGACGGTCGTTGTTTACCAAATTGACATCCACATGAATTTCCGTGGTTTCGTATTGGTCCTTCAGCCCCAAGGATACAAACGTATTGGTATTCTTGATGCGATAAACAAAATTAGAACGGCCTTGAATCATACCTTGGTTAACCAACTTACGGAAGGGTTCTTTTTCACAAACATGACCCAAATCGTACAAGAATTTGTTCCAGAAACGGGCATAAATCAAGTGACCCGTTGCGTGTTCGGTTCCACCAATGTACAAATCGACATTGCGCCAATATTGGTTGGCTTCGCGTCCCACCAAGGCTTCATCGTTGTGAGGATCCATGTAGCGGAGATAATAGGCGCTGGAGCCTGCAAATCCGGGCATGGTACTCTTTTCGATCGGATATCCCTCATAAGTCCAGTCTTTTGCGCGTCCCAACGGGGGCTCTCCACTTTCTGTCGGCAAGAATTTGTCCACCTCCGGCAAGGTCAAAGGCAAAGCCTCAACCGGAATCGGACAAGGAATACCTTCCTTGAAATAAATCGGGAAAGGTTCTCCCCAGTAACGTTGACGTGAAAAAATCGCATCACGCAAACGGTAGTTGATCTTGCGTTGACCAATACCCATTGCCTCTACGCGATCAATGGCAGCCGGAATAGCTTCTTGCACTGACATACCATTCAAGAAGCCAGAATTGCACATGATGCCTTCTTTGGCATCAAAACTCTCTTGCGACACATCCGCTCCTTCAATCAGGGGAATGATCGGAAGGTTGAATTGTCGTGCAAACGCATAGTCTCGGCTGTCGTGTGCAGGTACAGCCATAATCGCTCCGGTTCCATAACCGGACAGCACATATTCAGAAACCCAAACCGGAACCTCTTCTCCGGTAAACGGGTTTTTCGCATACGATCCAGTGAACACACCTGTCACCTTACGGGTTTCAGCCATCCGTTCACGTTCGGTCTTTTTACGGGCAGCCAGCAGGTATGCTTCCACCTCTTCTTTCTTTTCCGGACGAGTGAGTTTTTCAACCCATTCACTTTCGGGTGCCAGGACCATAAAAGTCACCCCAAATACGGTATCTGCTCGGGTGGTAAAGATGGTCATATCAAACTCTTCGGATCCGTTGGAAACCTTGAAAATCATCTCGGCTCCTTGGGAACGTCCAATCCAGTTGCGTTGCATATCCTTCAATGAATCGGTCCATTCCAAGTCCTCCATATCGGTCAACAAACGTTCAGCATAAGCCGATACGCGCAATTGCCATTGCTTCATCTTCTTCTGTTCAACCGGGTGACCGCCACGAATGGAAATACCTTCCTTCACTTCGTCATTTGCCAATACGGTACCCAAAGCCGGACACCAGTTTACAGAGGTTTCTCCTTGGTAAGCGATGCGGTAATTCATCAGCACAGCCGAACGAGCCGCTTCATCCATAGAGGCCCAATCTTCCGCACTGAAGCGCGGAGTCTCCGAGCAAGCTGCATGCACCTGTGCATTTCCTTCTGCGGCAAAACGAGCTTCCAACTCAGCAATCGGCTCTGCGCGTTGGGTATCCAAATTGTACCAATGGTTGAACATTTGCAAGAATGCCCATTGGGTCCATTTGTAATAGGCAGGATCACAAGTCTTCACCTCACGGGACCAGTCGTATGAAAAACCGATCTTATCCAATTGCTCCCGATAACGGGCAACGTTTTGTGTGGTGGTTGCTTCCGGGTGCTTACCCGTTTGGATTGCATATTGTTCTGCAGGAAGGCCAAATGCATCATACCCCATCGGGTGCAAAACATTGAAACCTTTCAGACGTTTGTAGCGGCTGAAAATGTCACTGGCAATGTATCCTAACGGGTGGCCGACGTGCAAACCCGCACCAGAGGGATAGGGAAACATATCCAGTACATAATATTTCGGTTTGGCAGCATCAATATCCACACGGAACGTTCCACGATCCGCCCAATAACGTTGCCACTTTCCTTCAATCTCCAAGAAATTATATTCCATTGTTTTTCAATAGCTTAATATATTAACTTCCAATTAACCTACAAAGGTATAAAATCTATCGTTTTTCAAGACGAAATTCGATCGGAATTGTGTACTTGACCCGAACTTTCCGTCCACTCATCTGACCCGGTTTCCATTTCGGAGAAGCCGACACCACCCGTACTGCTTCGTTGTCCAAAGCCTCATGAACTCCCCGCACGACTTGTACATTCGTAACAGCCCCATCCGGCTCCACGATAAAGGAAACCATGACAGTTCCTTGAATACCCTGACTCATTGGATAATCCGGGTAACGCAAATACCCATAAACCCACTGATCCAAGAAGCGACGTTCGTCTCCGTGGAAGAATTCCGGCGCACGATCCACATCTCGCGGCCCGTACACCGCCGCACCCGATTCGCCACTCGTCTCCAGAACCATTTGGATACCCGGTTGCCATTCGATTTTTTCATCCCGGCGGGCTGCCTCCAAAACAAAATTCAACACATAGCCACAGAGCGTCTCCATCGCCTCATAGTCCAGACTGGAAGCCACATCCCGCGTAGTACCGGCCTCCATCGACCGCCCCGATGTAAACAAAACAGTCGGAAGTTCCCGCTGATAGAAGGCCAGGTAATCTGATGACAAGGACATCGTCTCATTCCAGGTCGGCGCCGGATAACCCGATTCATTCCCCACTTGTAGGATCAAATCGGCTACCTCCTTTTGTGGACCGCCCGTAAAATAATAGTAGCGATAGCCAGAAGCCGGGCGTCCCACCTGTTGCAGATCCACCATAATGGACACTTGTTCAATCTCCGGAAAGGCCCGGTTCACAAAATACCAAGATCCAGCCTGAGCCTGTTGAGAAGCACCAAACGCAACCAAAATCACAGAACGACGCAATAAGAATGAACTTTTCTCCAACTGATCGGCCAATTCCAACAGCACAGCAAGCCCAGAAGCGTTGGCATCAGCACCCGGATAGAGTTGCGTTTCAGGCTTCCCATTCCGCATCAGTACGTGAGTTCCCAAGTGATCCAAATTCGCCCCAATGACCACAAACTCTTCCCGCAACTGCGGATCATGCCCCTCAATAATCCCCACGATGTTTCGGGAGAACAACGTATCTCCTGCTTGCAAGATCGCAAACTCCTGACCATATTCCGGACAGAGTAGCTGGACACCCGATTTCTGCAAGCAATCCGCCACATAGGCAGCAGCCAGCTCCTCTCCTTCCGTACCGGCCTTTCTACCCTTCAACCCATCTGCAGTCAAGGCTTGAACGTGTGTTTTGAGTCGTTTTACCAACTGGTCTTGAGCGACCAATGACGAAGCCGTAGCGCAGCCCAACAGCACGCTACAGAACAAGAATAATTTTAGTTTCATAGTTGGCAATAAAACAAGAATTAAGCCAAAAAAGAGGTCGGAAGAATTCCTCCGACCTCAATCATTCATTTCTAGACCTATCATTACGCCTTGTAGAAGGGAGTCTTCACGACAACAGCCTTCAACAGACGATCACGGACTTTAATAAAGATTTCAGTTCCAAGTTTGAAGTGAGGAGCTGCGACATAAGCCATACCTACAGCTTTCTTAACAGAAGGACCCATGGTACCAGAAGTCACATAGCCAATTTCATTACCTTCTGCATCGCAAACCGGATAACCATGACGAGGAATACCGCGATCTACCAATTCAAAGCCAACGAGTTTACGTTTCAGACCTTCTGCTTTTTGGTTCAACATGTATTCCTTATCCACGAAATCACCTTTTTCGTCGCTGAACTTGGTCAACCAGTTCAAACCAGCTTCCAGGGGTGAAGTTGTGTCATCAATATCGTTACCATACAAGCAGAAGCCCATTTCCAAACGCAAGGTGTCACGAGCTCCCAAACCGATGGGACGGATACCTTCCTCTGCTCCGGCTTCAAAGACTGCTTTCCACAATTGTTCCGCATCTTCGTTAGCAACATATACCTCACATCCACCTGATCCAGTGTAACCGGTGGTAGAAAGAATTGCATTTTTGATACCACCCACTGTCAGTTTCTTGAAGGTATAGTATTCCATATCCGTCACGTTTTCGTCACAGATCTTTTGCATCACTGCCAACGCTTTCGGACCTTGAATTGCCAATTGGCAAATTTCATCCGATGCATTGTACAATTCTTTACCGGGTGTAATATTGAATTTGGGAGCAATTGCGCAAAGGTGTGTCCAATCCTTATCAATATTAGCAGCATTGGGAACCAAAAGGTATGTTTCCGCATCAATGCAATAAACCAACAAGTCGTCCACGATACCGCCTTTTCCATTCGGCATGCAAGAATATTGCACCTTGCCCGGATACAAAGCAGCCACATCGTTGGTAGTCACATATTGCAAGAAGGCCAATGCATTGGGACCTTTCACCCAAAATTCACCCATGTGAGAAACATCGAATACGCCAACAGCTTGACGCACCCAGTTGTGCTCATCATTAATTCCCACATATTCTACCGGCATGTTGTATCCGGCAAACGGTACCATCTTAGCACCTAATGCAATGTGTTTTTCAGTAAATGCAGTAGTTTTCATTTTCAAATGTATAAATCAATAATTTTATTCGTGCAATCCTTGCTCAATATCGTAGATCCAGATATCCTCCGGAGCAAACTCATATTCTGTCAAATCATCAATTGACTGATAGGCTTGACGGAAGGTATCATAACCACTGACAGCCACCGCATCAAAACCATTTTTGAAATGAATGGTTTGCGGGTGATAACCCTCTTTTGCCAACAAAGCGACCATCTTTTCCACATTGGACTCCATCAAGAAACTTCCAACGACCACCAGGTAACGTCCCTCAAATTTGGGCTTCATCGCTTCCAAAGCTTGTGCATAAGCGACTGAATCCGCTTTCGCCTGCAAAATAGAATCCCGTACAAACCGTGCTCGAGCCTCAGCTTCAGCCTCAATTCGCATACGTTCCAAGTCTTCAGAAGTAGGCTTTCCCAACATAGAGCGGAAGAAATCGCAACTGCTGACCAACATCATACCAGCCAACAGTGCAACAAGAAATTTAGAAGTTTTCATTAACAGGGTATTTTAGTTTATCCGAACAAATTTAAGGAATTCTCTTGCAACCACAAAAAAAATGTATATTTACAAATCAAAACAAAATTTATATGAGAAGCAAAGAAGAAAACATCATACGCCGATTGGTCTTTTTATTCCGGGATATCACACGAGTTTCCAACGACTTGGATTTAGAAGGAGCTACGACCAACATTACCCGTAATATCTCATTTAAGGGACCGAATGTCTACATTTTGGTAGCAGCAATCATCATTGCATCCGTTGGATTGAATGTCAACTCCATCCCGGTAATCATCGGCGCCATGTTGATTTCCCCGCTGATGGGCCCCATCATTGGTATCGGATATGGAATGGGGGTCAACGACATGAACCTGCTGCGAAAAGCCGGAAAGAACTTGCTGATCATGGTGGCCTTCAGTTTGGTTGCCTCATTTCTCTACTTCCTGCTGACGCCGCTCTCACTGGAAAACCCCTCGGAACTGCTGGCCCGCACCAATCCGACCATCTTTGACGTACTCATTGCTTTATTCGGCGGTTTTGCCGGCATTATCGAAATCAGCCGCAAGGAAAAAGGTTCGGTATTTTCAGGCGTAGCCATTGCTACCGCCTTGATGCCGCCCCTCTGCACCAGCGGATATTCACTGGCTACTGGCCAATGGAGCTACTTCATCGGCGCAATGTACCTCTTCTTCATCAACAGTGTCTTCATTGCGCTTGCTACCTTCATTACCGTCAAACAATTGCATTTCCCCGAAGCCAGCTTCACGGATCCGCTCCGGCAACGGAAGGTACACCGTACCATCTCCATTTTGACCATCATTCTGATCATTCCGAGCATCTATTCAGCCATTGTTGTCACCAAAGAAAACCGGATCAGCCTGCGTGTCAACGAATTCATCAAGGAAAACAAAACCATGGCTCATAGCTACATTTATGATCACACGATTAATTTCCATGAAAAACCGGCCGAAGTCCGCATCTTCATTGCGGGTGACGCGTTGAGCGATATAGAGAAAGAAGTGTTGTTCCAAAGCTTCGAAAAGCACGGTCTGCTGCGCACTCAGTTGAACATCCAACAAAATGTCGCAGACATTGAATCCGAATACGGCGAAAAAGCACTCTTCCAAAGCATCTTTGAGCGCAACGACCAAGAAATCCGCCGCCGGGAAGAGCTCATTGCCAAGATGGAGCAAGAGCTCAGACACTATCGCCAGCAAGAACTCCCTTATGAGCAAGTAATCCGGGAAATCATGGCCCAACATCCCGACATCGAGTCCTTCTCCCTGACCCGAGGAGCCGCAGTAGATCCCAACACGCTTCAAACCCAGGAAACCATCATCCTACTCATTCACTGGAAAGACCCGCTCAGCCTGGACGAATGCAAAAAAATCGAAGACTGGCTGAAGATCCGCCTGGATTTTGAAAATTTACACCTTGTCCAATATTAGGAATATGCCGGCTGCTATGCGCAAACGGATTACCCTACTACTGCTGTTCTGCTGTTCTGCCGTAACGGCAGTTGCACAAGACACACTCCGTTTGGTGTTCTTAGGCGACATCATGGCTCATCAAGCACAATTGCAAGCCGCCCGGCTACCCGGCAAAGACAGCCTATCTGCTCAAGCGTACGACTTTTCCTCGTATTTTCACCACATCCAACCGTTCTTGGAGCAAGCAGACTACGCCATCGCCAATCTGGAATGCACCTTGGAAGCTCTTCCCTATACAGGCTACCCAAGCTTCTCGGCTCCGGCCACCCTACTCCAGGCTGCCCAAGCCAGCGGAATTGATGTGTTCCTATCTGCCAACAACCACATCGTAGACAAGGGACGGCGAGGATTGGAACAAACCTACAAAACCCTCCAAGAAGTTCAAGCACTTAGCACGGGATTTTACCCAGACAGCACCGACTATTTGCAACACGATCCTTTGATGCTGGAAGGAAAGGGCCAACGCATTGCCCTGATCAACTTCACCTACGGCACCAATGGCATCTCAATTCCCAGCCCATGGATCGTCAACAAAATGGACCGGGCATCCGTTTCAAAAAGCATCGAACGTGCCCGCCAGCAAGACGCAGACTGGATCATCGCCCTTCCACACTGGGGATTGGAGTACCAGCTCACCCCACACAGTAGCCAAGCGGAATGGACCGAATTCCTACAACAACAAGGCGTACGCATTATTGTGGGCACACACCCGCACGTAATACAACCCCTCATCTCCTCCTGGGACGGATACGGGCGAGAACTGCTCACCTGGTATTCGTTGGGCAATGCGATTTCCAACATGGGGGCGACCCATACACGTATTGGCTTTCTGGTTGAAGTTTCGCTCACACGGGACGCATTGGGAAGACACATCATCGCCGACTACCAAACCATTTGGCTCTGGTGTTCCCGCGCAGGTGGCTATGAAAAAAACTACACCATCTTACCCATTGAGTCGTTCCTGGGCAAAAGGAATGAATTTTGCAACCCGGCCGACTACGACCGTATGCTCAAAGAATACAATACACTGAAACAATATTTTGAAAATCTATAACCCTGGATCTATGAACCTTGACAAAACCATAGAACTCCAAGAAATCGATCCGATTTCTATCTACGGAGTCAACAACCGCAACTTGGAACGCCTGGAGGGCTACTTTCCCAAACTGAAGGTCATTGCACGCGGCAACGAACTCAGACTACATGGAAACGCCTCAGACATCCAACGTTTTGAGCAAGCCCTGCAAAGCCTGATTGCTTTGCGCCGACGCAAAAGCCACCTGACTCCGGCCGATGTGGAACAATTGTTTGAAGAAAAGGAATTTAGATCTGAAGAAAACAATACGGACCCCTACACCATCGTGTATGGAAATGAAGGCCGCATCATCACTGCCAGGACGCCAAGCCAAAAAAAGCTGGTGGATTTATACGCTAAAAACGACTTGCTGTTTGCAATCGGACCTGCCGGATCGGGAAAAACCTACACCGCCATTGCTTTGGCTGTCAAAGCTCTTAAAAATCGAGAAGTCAAGAAACTGATTTTAACCCGTCCTGCCGTAGAAGCTGGCGAACGTCTGGGATTCTTGCCAGGTGATATGAAAGAAAAACTGGATCCATACCTCCAACCCCTGTACGATGCCCTGCACGATATGATCCATCCTAAAAAGCTACAGGCCCTGATGGAAGAAGGCATCATTCAGATTGCTCCCTTAGCCTATATGCGGGGACGAACGCTGGACAGTGCCTTTGTCATCTTGGATGAAGCTCAAAATACCAGTCTGAGCCAATTGAAAATGTTCTTGACCCGTATGGGCTGTCATGCGAAGTTCATTGTAACCGGGGATGCCACCCAAATTGACCTTCCCAACAAACAGGACTCCGGACTACTTAGAGGCATTGAGCTGGTACGAAACATTCCTGGAGTGGGGGTTGTTGAGTTTACAACGGGAGACATCGTACGCCACCCGCTGGTGAGCAAAATTGTCAAAGCATTTGACCAACTACCAACTGCCACCCGCACCACCGCCGCCAAAGCTTCCTCCTCCAAAGCCGCCACCAAAACCTCCGAAGCCTCCTCCGAAGCCTCCACCACGATGGTGTGACGAATGGCCTCCATTCAATAGAGAAGACCAGAAGATTGCATCCGCCACGGAGGCTGTCCGCGAACCAGTTCCATGGATCATGGTCGATCCGTGTTTCTTTTGTACGGCCATTACCAACACCGTCATCCCCACAATCAGCAACAAAAGAACAGCAACTCCCACCAATTCGCCAATCATTTCTTGCTGCTGGTATTCCGCATAGGTAATCTCGCCGGCAGCCAAAGGCATCAGCACCTCCAAGGCTGCCACGACACCGCCATAATAATCATTCTCCTTAAAATGAGGAATCAACTGCTGGTCCACAATTTGCTTGGCCACCCCATCGGGAATGGCCGGCTCCAAACCATAACCAACCGCGATAAAAACTTGCCCAGGTGTACGGGTCTTGGGTTTTATGAGCAAAACGATACCGTTGTCAAAACGATCGGACCCGATGCCCCAACGTTCCCCAACTTCCACGGCATATTCCATCGGAGAATAGTCTCCAAAATCCGGAACAGCCAGCACTACAATCCGATTGGAGGTTCGCGCAGCAAAGTCAACCAACGTGCTTTCCATTTGGCGCTGTTGGCGCTCTGAAAATAAACCGACATAATCATTGACTGCCGTAGGAACAGAAGGCTTCGGCGGAATCTGCGCCGACAGGGAAAGGGTCAGCGTCGCCAATAGCAAGAGCAGCAAGCCCCTACTCGCCAAATGAAATCTCATCACTTTGTTCATTGATATCGTCGGATTGATACGGAAAATACTGTTTTAATTGAAGTCCAGATTGACGAATGGCGGCAACCAGGCCATCCACAAAGGCACCTGCCGCAAAATCAGCCAACAGCTGATCTTTGACAGCATTCCAGAAATTAGACGGCACTACTTGATGAATCCCCTGATCCCCGACAATGGCCAACTTATGTGCCTGATAAGCTACATAAATCAAAACCCCATTGCGCTGGGCCGTTTCATACATCTTCAACTGATCGAACAGGCAGACCGCCCGCTCCATCGGATCTCCTGCACACAAGGACTCAATGTGGACGCGGATTTCTCCCGAAGTATTGCGTTCGGCTTCCTCGATGGCTGCCACAATGCTACGCTGTTGCGCCTTCGTCAAGAATTTGGATGCCCCCATGAAACCGTCTGTTTTAGAAGGTTACTACCGGAGCCGCTGATGCGCCTTGCTCGGCCTCAAAATAAGGCTTCTTCTCAAAACCAAACCAGTTGGCCACCAAGTTTCTCGGGAAAGTACGCAAGGCCGTATTATAGGAGCGAGCCGCTTCGTTGAAACGTTTGCGTTCAACCGCGATACGATTTTCAGTTCCACTCAATTCGGCTTGTAATTCCGAAAAATTCTGGCTGGCTTTCAAATCCGGATAATTTTCAGTCAACATCAGCAAACGGCCCAGTGCTTGACCCAACTCACCTTGAGCTTGTTGGTATGCAGCCAATTGCTCGGGCGTAGCTTGCTCCGGATCAAGGGTCATCTGCGTAGCGCGTGCACGTGCTGCCACAACATTCTCCAAGGTAGCCGATTCATGCGCAGCATATCCCTTCACGGTTGCAACCAAATTCGGGATCAGGTCAGAGCGACGCTGATACACATTTTCCACTTGGGACCATGCGGCAACCACTTGTTCTTCCATGCGAACCAAACCATTGTAGGTACTCTTGAACCACAAAAATACCAGAAGGACAACGGCAACAATACCGATGCCCCAAATCATACTTTTCTTCATCGTATTTTGCTTTAATTGATTATTCTGCGATACGCACACAGCGAACTGTCATTCCAAAATCCTGTTTCCCTGCAAAATGGAACTGACAATCTGCGTAGTTGTAGTAGATATACCGGTAATAAGCCATCTGCTCGTCCCGTTCAGCTGCCGACCACCACATACCGTATTTGTTCACGTTCTCAAAACGGTGATAAGTATCCGTTGTATTACCTGCAGGGAAAGCATTCCAACCATAAGCATTGTAGTGCTTGTGATCCGGGCTGTACGGCCACATCCGTTCTGCATTTTCATAAGCCTCTACGGAGAGAAGCCCCCCTAAAGCTGGCCAGTTAACAAAGAAATCGCTCACTGCACCTTCCGAGATTGCGGAAGCCAGATCTGCCCAGTCTTCTGCTGTCGGAACACTCCAACCTTCCGGGCACACCCCTTGGGGTCCATTACCAAGACCACTTCCAGCTTGACCACCGGTTGCATCATTCCACGAATAATAACGGCCATAAATCCGATTCATCAATTCGTTATTTGAATAGGCAACACCTGCACCCTCATAGGCCAAGTTTTCAACAAACCAATCCAGATTCCCAATGGTACGATATTGATAAGAGCGGTGGTCCCGTTCGTCCAAGAAGACAGCAGTACCCGGCATCAATTCGTGCACCGAACCATTAAAAACGGTGTCCAAGGCTTGAATGGACTGGGTATTGGTTTCTTGAAGATAGCCCTCGTAACGAGCAAAGCAGGTCACCCAATAAACCGCCGCAGAATCTGGAATCACCAAACGGATCGATTTTGCATTCAAGGTAGTATCCCCATCAAAAATCCAGTTGTATTCCACATCTGCCGGCTTTGTAATCCCTTCTCCTTCCAGGGCCACCTCAAGCGTATCTCCTACAATGCAATAATCCTGCAAAGAATATTCGATCTCCCCTTCCATGTAGTTATAACTTTTATCATCATCCTCTCCACAAGAAGACAGAAAAAGCATCGCCAAAGACAACAGTGCCCAACCTATTTTTTTCATTGTAATGGATATTTCAATTCGCTAATAAAATACAAAAGTGCGAAAAATTTCTAAATTTGTATGAAAATTTCATACCAAAATAACATTGAATCCGGACAAGATGACAAGACATTTCCGCCTGTTTTTTTTGATAATTATTCCCCTAACATGTATGCTGTTGGCTTCCTCCTGCAAGCACTCATCCACCTATATCCGGCTAACTGGACTGGCCCAAGGCAGCACCTACCTGATTACCTACTCGGAGACCGATGAAAAGGGAGTATCCATTGCAGCCACGGCAACTGAAGTCCAAGAACGGATTGATGCCGGCTTTGAACGAATCAACAACTCCGTATCAGGCTACCACCAAGGATCAACCCTCTCCCGCATCAACCGGAATGAATCCACACAGACCGACAGTATCTTCCGAGATCTCTTCCGCATCTCCCAACAAATCTGGAAAGAAACGGATGGTCTGTTTGACCCGTCAGGCGCACCCTTATACGATCTGTGGGGCTTCGGCTTTCAGCAGCGAGCAATGATTTCAACCCATCAGATTGACAGTCTTCAAGAATTCATCGGTATGGATAAGTTCCGATTGGACGGTGAACAGCTCATCAAAACAAATCCCAACGCCCGGCTGAATTTCAATGCAATCGCCCAAGGTTATACCTGCGACTACATCGCCCGGATTTTGGATTCTCTACACATTCAAAACTACCTCATTGAAGTCGGCGGCGAAGTATATGCCAAGGGGGTGAATGCTCAGGAAAAGGCCTGGCGCATTGGCATTGACCGCCCTGAAGACGGAAACAATCAGCCGGGAGCGCAATTGCAAGAAATTGTCAATATCAGCAACCAAGGACTCGTCACCTCCGGCAATTACCGAAAATTCTACGTGGAAAACGGAAAGAAGTACGCCCACACCATCCACCCCAAGACCGGAGAGCCCGTACAACACAACCTTCTGAGTGCAACCATCTTGGCTACAAACGCAACCCTAGCTGATGCCTATGCCACCTACTGCATGGTGTTGGGACTGGAAGCCTCCGTTGAATTTCTCTCCTCCCGCCCCGATCTCCAAGGTTACCTCATCTACAGCGAGGGAGATGCTATGCTAACCGTTGTAGCGCAATAGTAAGTGTCTTGACAAAAAAAAGGCTGACCATCACTGGCCAGCCCTATTTGAATCGCTATAAAAATTACTTGCGTTCTCCACGCTCGCGACGTTCTCCTCTCTCTGTGCGTTCACCTCTACGTTCGCCACGATCATTACGACGATCGTTGTTGCGACGTTCGCCTTCCGGACGAGGTTTGCGAACCGGTTCTACCCAACCTTCCGGTTTTTCCATCAAAGCACGACGGGACAGACGCATCTTACCGCTCTTACCATCGATTTCCAAGAGTTTCACATCTACTTCGTCGCCTACTTTCAAGACATCTTCCACTTTCTCTACTTTGGTGTAATCCAATTCAGAGATGTGCAAAAGTCCTTCTTTACCCGGCAAAATTTCAACGAAAGCACCGAATTCCAAGATAGAAACCACCTTACCATGGTAAGTTTCGCCCACTTCGGGAACGGTGGTAATATCTTTGATACGTTTCAAAGCTGCATCCATGGATTCTTTGTTTTCACCAAAGATGTCCACGATACCCATTTCGTTTTCTTCAGTAATGGTGATCGTAGTACCTGTCGTCTTTTGGATGTCTTGGATCACTTTACCACCGGTTCCAATAACAGCACCGATGAATTCACCCGGGATCACAATTTGAACAATACGAGGAACGTGAGGTTTGTAGTCTTCTCTCGGTTCTGAAATGGTCTTCATCATTTCACCCATAATGTGCAAACGTCCTTGGCGAGCTTGTTCCAAAGCTTTTTCCAACACTTCATAAGAAAGACCGTCTACTTTAATATCCATTTGCGTAGCGGTGATACCGTCCACACTACCGGTCACTTTAAAGTCCATGTCTCCCAAGTGGTCTTCATCACCCAAGATATCTGAAAGGATGGCATATTTACCACTCTTTGCATCTGAAATCAAACCCATTGCAATACCTGAAACCGGTTTTTTGATTTTCACACCTGCATCCATCAACGCCAAAGTTCCAGCACATACCGTTGCCATGGATGAAGAACCATTCGATTCCAGAATATCAGAAACTACGCGTACTGCATAAGGATTTTCAGCGCCTACCGGCACCATCGGCTTCAAGGCGCGGAATGCCAAGTTTCCGTGACCTACTTCGCGACGGCCAATACCACGTTGCGGACGAGCTTCACCTGTTGAGAACGGCGGGAAGTTGTAGTGGAGAACGAATTGCTCAGTTCCTTGCACCAATACTTCATCCAGTTCTTTCATATCCAACTTGGTACCCAAAGTAACGGTGGTCAAAGATTGGGTTTCACCACGGGTAAAGATAGCAGAACCGTGCGCACAAGGCAAATAGTCCACTTCTGTCCAAATCGGGCGAATTTGGGTAGTATTACGACCATCCAAACGAACGCCTTCGTCAAGAATCATACGACGCATCGCTTCTTTTTCCACATCGTGGTAGTAACGAGCTACCAAAGGAGCTTTTTCATCGCGTTCCTCTTCCGGCAAAGTAGCCATGAATTCTTCGCGCAAAGCATCAAAAGCTTCTCCGCGTTCGTGTTTCGCAGTACCTGCTTTCGCAATCGCATAGCATTTGTCGTAGCAATAAGTACGAACTGCTTCGCGCAACTCTTCATCGTTGCGTTCGTGGCAATAAGCACGTTTTTCTACCTTGCCCACTTCTTGCATCAATTCCAATTGGGCTTGGCATTGGATTTTGATTTCTTCGTGAGCGAATTTGATAGCTTCCAACATATCTTTTTCGGAAACTTCCTTCATCTCACCTTCCACCATCATAATATTATCGCAGGTAGCTGCCACCATGATATCGATGTCGGCTCCTTCCATTTGTGAGAACGTAGGGTTGATCATCAATTGACCGTTTACACGTGCCACACGAACTTCTGAAATCGGACCATTGAAAGGAATATCGCTGACAGCCAATGCTGCTGAAGCAGCCAGACCAGCCAACGCATCCGGTTGAATGTCTTTTTCTGCAGAAATCAAATTAACAGTTACAAAAACTTCCGCGTGGAAATCATCCGGGAATAACGGACGGAGCGCCCGGTCAATCAAACGGGCAATCAGGATTTCATAATCTGAAGCGCGACCTTCGCGTTTCATGAAGCCACCGGGGTAGCGGCCCGCTGCCGCAAATTTTTCTTTGTACTCAACAGAAAGGGGCATAAAGTCCACATCTTCTTTAGCCTCTTTAGCACAACAAACTGTGGCGAGCAACATCGTGTTACCCATTCTTACAACAACTGATCCATCAGCTTGTTTTGCCAGTTTCCCGGTTTCGATTTCAATCACCCGACCATCTCTAAGGGTGATACTTTTTTTAACTACGTTCATATCTTTTTTCTTAAAACAGCTACATATAAAAAAAGGGATGTCCTACCGTTGACGGACACCCCATAGACTTTGAGAAATCTCTTACTTACGAAGATTAAGATCTTTCACAATCTTTCTGTATCTCTCAATATCCTTAGCCTTCAAGTAATCGAGCAAACGACGTCTTTTACCAACCAAACGAAGCAACGCACGTTGGGTGCCGTAGTCCTTCTTGTTTGCTTGAAGGTGTTTTGTCAAGTGAGCGATACGGTAGGAAAATAATGCAATTTGACCCTCAGGAGAGCCGGTGTCCTTATTAGACTTCCCGTATTGTCCGAAAATCTCTTGCTTTTTGTCTGCGGATAAATACTCTGCCATAATTTAAGCAATTGATGTTTATTGTTTTGTCCCAAAATTGGGACTGCAAAGGTAAACAATTTTCCGGAGTCTCCAACTAATCTTGCAATATTTTCCCAAAAGACTACCAATTATTCAAAGGCATGCCGTTCATTTTCATACGAACTTGGTCCTTCACCTTGGCAATCACTTCTTCGTTTCCAACATTGCTCAATACTTCATCGATCAACTCAACGATACCGTCCATATCTTTTTCAACCAATCCACGAGAGGTAATTGCAGGAGTACCTACACGAATACCGGAAGTTTGGAACGGTGAACGGCTGTCAAACGGCACCATGTTCTTGTTCACGGTAATGTCTGCTTGCACCAAGGTCTTTTCTGCCACCTTACCGGTCAAATCCGGGAATTTAGTACGCAAGTCGATCAACATCAAGTGGTTGTCAGTACCACCAGATACTACTTTGTATCCGCGTTTGATAAATGCTTCTGCCATAGCAGCTGCATTTTTCTTCACTTGGAGTTGGTATTGTTTGAATTCCGGTTGCAACGCTTCAAAGAATGCGACTGCTTTAGCAGCGATACAGTGCTCCAGGGGACCACCTTGGATACCCGGGAATACGCTGGAGTTGATTACGGCAGACATCTTCTTGATTTCGCCTTTCGGAGTCTTGATACCGAACGGGTTGTCGAAATCTTTACCGATCAAGATGATACCACCGCGAGGTCCACGCAAGGTCTTGTGAGTAGTGGAAGTTACGATGTGTGCATGTTTCACCGGGTTTTCCAACAAACCTGCTGC
The DNA here is from genome assembly GCA_017546605.1 of Bacteroidales bacterium. Classification (GTDB taxonomy): domain Bacteria; phylum Bacteroidota; class Bacteroidia; order Bacteroidales; family UBA932; genus JAGCJX01. The sequence goes on from JAFYSH010000006.1 coordinate 32,727, forward strand.
GATCAAACCTGCCGGGTGCGCCATATCCACCATAAAGATAGCACCTACCTTGTCTGCGATCGCACGCATACGTGCCCAATCCCATTCACGAGAATATGCAGAAGCACCACCAACGATCAACTTCGGACGATATTCCAAAGCCTTACGTTCCATATCATCATAATCCACCAAACCGGTTTCTTCGTTAAGTTGATAACCAACAGCTTGGTAAAGAATACCTGACATGTTCACGGGAGAACCGTGAGTCAAGTGACCACCGTGAGCCAGATCCAAGCCCATGAATGTATCTCCCGGCTTGAGGCAAGCCATGAATACGGCCATGTTCGCTTGTGCACCGGAGTGCGGTTGCACGTTGGCATACTCAGCACCAAAGAGTTCACAAATACGGTCGATCGCCAATTGTTCTGCTTGGTCAACCACTTCGCAGCCACCGTAATAACGAGCACCCGGGTAACCTTCCGCATATTTATTGGTCATTACGGATCCCAAAGCCATCAGGACTTGATCCGACACAAAGTTCTCAGAAGCGATCAGCTCAATACCGTGTTTTTGTCTGTTCTCTTCTTGTTTGATGAGTTCTGCTATTTTTAAATCTTGTTTCATAGTGTTGATAAATTCATACCTTTGTGCAAAAATAGAAAAAAAGCCCCAAAATTTGCAATTATGTTTCGAAAAACTTTAAACTGCGAACTGAACCGTCTCACGCCTGCCGATTACCAAGCTGCCACCAAACGGAATGCCGTCCTGATCCTGGACAACATCCGCAGCCAGCACAACATCGGATCGGCTTTCCGGACCGCTGACGCATTTCTGGTAGAAAAAATCTACTTGTGTGGTATCTGCGCCACTCCGCCGAGTGCTGAGATTCACAAATCCGCCTTGGGTGCTGAATTTACCGTGGCTTGGGAGCACGTGGAAGACACCCTTAGTCTCGTGCGCAGTTTGAAAGAAACCGGCTATACCATTGTCTGTGTAGAACAGACCGACAACTCGACCCTCCTACCCGATTTCCGCACCGATCCCGACAAAAAATACGCCTTTGTCTTCGGGAATGAAGTCAAAGGCGTTCAGCAAACCGTCGCCAACGAAAGTGATATCGCATTGGAGATTCCACAATTCGGAACCAAGCACTCACTCAACGTATCCGTCAGTATCGGTATTATTCTCTGGTCGGCATTGGGCCACCAATCATAAATCCGCTTACGGATTCATCAGATCCTTGTTGACAAAGCGAATGATGTCGTAGATGGAATCAATCGCCGCTGCGGCAGGTCCTTCCGGTTCAATCATTTTAGCACGGTTGTAAGCATTGATTGCTTCACCCCACAATTGTTCGCGACGGTAAATACCGCCCAACAAATACCACGCAGCCGCGTGATTGGGTTCTTGTTCCAACAAGGCCAACACCTGTTCAAGTGCTTCTTTCACTTGCCCGCCTGCTAAAATCTTTTCAATTTCAAGTAACCGTTGCATAGACTCTTTTACTTAAACCAATCCACTAAAGCCCATAAACGCCATTGCCAGGATACCGGCTGTAACCAAGGCGATGGGAACTCCACGAAAAGCTTTGGGTACTTCTGACAACTCCAGTTGTTCGCGAATTCCCGCAAAAATCACCATGGCCAAACCAAAGCCAACTGCACAAGCCGTTGCATAGACCACCGACTGGGCCAAGTTCAACATATGCACTTGATCTCCAAAGGTAAATTCTTTAGAAACCACCATGATAGCCACACCCAATACACAGCAGTTTGTGGTAATCAAAGGCAAGAAAATTCCCAGTGCCTGGTACAACGAGGGCGAGATTTTCTTTAACACAATCTCCACCATCTGCACCAGTGAGGCAATAACGAGAATAAATACGAGCGTTTGCATAAATTCAATCTGCAACGCCACCAAGAGTTGTTGCAGCAAATAGGTCACCAGGGTTGAAATTGCCATCACAAAAGCAACTGCACCGGACATACCAATCGCCGTACTGACTTTGTTTGAAACCCCCAAAAATGGACAGATTCCTAGAAATTGCGACAGCACTACGTTATTCACGAACACTGCCGATATGATCAAGATGATATATTCCATAGTCGATTACTGAATTTTGGATTTGACAAATTTGTTGTACAACACCATCAGGTAGCCCAATGCAATGAAGGCTCCGGGAGCCAGCACAAACGCCAGAATGCCATCTCCTTCCAGAAACTTCCATCCAAAAGCTGAACCGCTACCCAAAACCTCACGTACCAAGCCCAGTACGGTCAAGGACAAGGTAAAGCCCAAGCCTGTACCAATTCCATCACAAGCCGAATTCAAAACCGTATTGCGGTTTGCGAAGGCTTCTGCACGTCCCAGCACAATACAGTTAACAACAATCAGCGGAATGAACAAGCCCAAGGTTTCGTACAACGAAGGCACAAATACCTGCATCAACAATTGCAGGATGGTCACCAGAGAAGCAATCACAACAATATAAGAAGGAATCCGGACCTTGGAGGGAATCCATCCGGCGATCAAGGAAACGACCATGTTGGAAAGAATCAGCACGAATGTCGTTGCCAGCCCCATCCCCATACCGTTGATGGCGGATATAGTGGTTCCCAATGTAGGACACATCCCCAGAATCAGCACAAATGTCGGATTCTCTTGAATAATCCCACGGGTAATCATTTTCAATTTTCCCATTTTATAGTTCCTCCTCGTTTGTTTTTTCAATCAATTGATAGGCCTCATAGGCTCGTTTCAACGCATCAGCAAATGCCCGTGAAGTAATGGTCGATGCAGTAATGGCATCAATATCACCGCCATCTTTTTTGACCGCCAACCGAAAATTGGCCGGATGAACCCCTTTGAACTGTTCGCTAAAATTGCTCTTGGAAGCATCCATCTTGTCGCCCAAACCCGGCGTTTCCCCATGTGAAACAACGGATGTATTATAAATCGTACCATCCGGCAGGAAGCCTACCATCAGCGTAATCCGTCCTCCAAAGCCCTTATTGGAGAATGTTTTTATGGCGTAGCCCACCAAATTCCCTTGCAGGCTTGCCGGATAAACCGCAATGGCATCGGATCCTACCATAACGTCGAACTGATCCTGAGAGGGTTCATTATCAAAAGCAGGAAGAACTGCTGCAATGGATTGGTTGGTTTTTGCCAGGTTCACAGCTGCAATCGGCTCCTGGGTCAATGCATTCACAACTGCCAACAATCCAGAACAAACAAAGCAAATCAGGAACAAGCACAATACCATGTTCCGAAACGAAGAAACTTTAGCCATTCTTCACCTCCTTGGCAAATCTTGCCGGTTTGATGTATTTGTTAATCAAAGGTACCACTGAGTTCATAATCAAAATCGCAAATGAGATTCCTTCAGGATAGGAACCGAACATCCGGATCAACATGGTAATCACACCAATACCAACCCCGTAAATTACCATTCCCCGTGCTGTCATCGGAGAAGTTACATAATCGGTTGCCATGAAGATGGATCCGATCAAAACACCACCCGTCAAAATATTGAACAACGGATCCATATATTGATTCGGATCGATGAGCCAGAAAATTCCAGAGAACAAAGCAATCGTCAAGAAAATAGTTACCGGAATATGCGGACGAATAACCCTACGGAACAAGAGGTATGCAAAGCCCAACAACAAGGCAAAAGCCGAGACTTCACCAACGGAACCTCCGGTCTTTACAAACAACATCTGGAAGTAGCTCAAATCGAGTGAATTCGCCAAGATCTCTTCCACACTCAAACCCTGCGCAAGTCCTTCCTTTACCAAAGCCAGCGGTGTTGCGCCTGTTGTCGCATCCACACCCGCACGGAACCAGGATTCTGGAATGGTCCAGTCCGTCATCAGGACCGGAAAGGAGATCAGCAAGAAAACACGACCTACCAAAGCCGGATTGAAGATATTTTGACCCAGACCGCCAAAAGTCATTTTTGCAACGCCAATGGCCACAATGGAACCAATTAGCATCAACCACCAGGGTGAGTTCGGGGGTAAGTTCAAAGCCAACAAGACCCCGGTAACAGCAGCCGACAGGTCACTGATGGTCACCTCTGTTTTCAAAAGGTATTTTTGGATAACATACTCAACGCCCACACAGGTCAAGGCCCCTACAACCACCAACTGGATGGCCGAAAATCCAAAAAAGTAGATGGATACCAGCAAGGAGGGAGCCAAGGCGATCAAGACATCCATCATGATCCTCCGTGTATTCTCTGCACTATAGATGTGAGGAGCAGGCGAAACCAATAATTTTCTCATACTTCCTAATATTTCAAAAGTTCAGGTGCATTATTTTTTGGGACGGCTGCGCAAAATCCGGATCACTTGTCCTTTGCCAACCCGAATGTTGTCCAACAAAGGCAATTGGGCCGGACAGGTATACAAACAACAGCCACACTCAATACAATCTTGTACACGATTGGCCTCCAGTTCATCCATCCGGGAAACCTTCGCCAACTTGTTCAACAGATAAGGCTCCAAGCCCATCGGACAGACTTGCACACATTTGCCGCAGCGGATGCATTGGGTCTGGGGTTTGCGCTTGGTTTGTTCTTCCGTCAACACCAGCAAAGCTGATGTACTTTTCACAGAGGCTGCCTCAATGTTGGCCACTGCTTTGCCCATCATCGGACCACCACTGATCAATTTGACAGCTTGTTCCGGAAGACCGCCTACCGCATCCAACATTTTGTTAAAAGGAGTACCTACGCGCAAACGGAAGTTCCGTTGTTGTTCGGTACAATCCCCGGTAATAGTCACAATACCCTCAAACAAAGGTTTATTTTTCTGAACGGCTTCATATACCGCCAATGCTGTACCACAGTTTTGCACGACCGCACCCGCATCAATGGGCAAACCCATCGCCGGAACACGACGTCCAATCAAAGCATCAATCAGCTGTTTTTCTCCTCCTTGTGGATATTTCTTCTTCAATGATACCACTTCTATTTCCGGATATTCGCTACTGAAACGGCGCAAACTTGCAATGGCATCCGGCTTGTTTTCTTCCACGCCAAAGAAGCATTTTTTCACATCCAAAGCCTTCATCATCAAACGGGCTCCGATCAGAATCTGCTCCGGCATCTCCAACATAATCCGATGGTCAGAAGTCAAGTACGGCTCACACTCCGCACCATTGATCAACAAGTAATCAGCCTTTTTACCCGGAGGCGGTGTCAGCTTGATGTGGGTCGGGAACGAAGCTCCACCCAACCCTACAATCCCGCAATCCGCAATGCGCTTGAGGATTTCTTCTTTGGTTGCTGTGATTTCCCGAACAATGGTTTGTGAACGATCAATCGAAGGCTCCCATTCATCGCCCTCCACATCAATGATAATGGTGTTCACCTTATTTCCAGCCAAGTCAGCAACCGGTTCAATAGAAGCCACGGTTCCAGACACCGAGGAGTGGATGCAAGCAGACATAAAACCGGTTGGTTTACCAATCAACTGTCCCACCTTGACCCGATCTCCTTTGGCCACCACCGGCTCTGACGGAGAGCCCAGGTGCTGCGCCATGGAAATATAAACGCGACTCAATACCGGAAAATCTTCAATCGCAGCTCCAGCAGATATTTTATGATCGTGGGGATGAACGCCTCCCAATGCAAACGTTTTCTTCATAGCCATTATGCTTGTTTTTCTACTTCAACTTCCTTCGGAAGACGGATCGGGAAATTCACTTCCACAATAGCTCCTGTCGGACAAGCCTCTGCACACTTGCGACACAGACGGCATTTGTTGAAATCGATGTATGCTACATTATTTTCTACTTTTACAGCTTCAAAGGGGCAGACTTTTACGCACTTCATACAACCGATACAAGCTGCCGAGCAAGCTTTTCGTGCAACTCCACCTTTGTCCTGACTGACACAGGAAACATAGAGACGACGTGACTTCGGTCCTTTGTTGCGCAATTCTATAATATTTTTCGGACATGCTGCCACACAATTACCACAAGCGGTACACAGCTGCTCATCCACAACCGGCAATCCAGTCCGGGGGTTCATCGTAATTGCACCAAAAGGACAAACAGCCACACAGTCCCCTTGACCCAAGCAGCCATAACGGCAAGCAGTATCACCGCTGTACAGCCCTGCCATGACCCGGCAAGAAGCTGCACCATCGTAGATACTGGTACGCGGACGATTATCAAGCGATCCGGAACAACGCACTACCGCTACACGGGGAGCCGCTTCCGCAATCTCCTTACCCAAACGAGCCGCTACCTGCTGCATCACGGGATTTCCACCAACAGGACAGAACAAGCCATCCAATTCTGCCGCCTTCACACAACGCTCAGCGAAAGCACGGCAACCCGCCGAACCACATCCGCCACAATTGGCTCCTGGCAACAAGGCCTCCACATCATCAATCCGGGGATCCTCCTCCACCTTGAACTTCTGTGCAACAAAATAGAGCACCATGGCCAATATCAGGCCCAGCGCACTCAAACAAGCAATCGTAATCAGAATGGTACTGCTCATGATCTAATCTTTTCGATTGTGAATACAAACTCTTTTTTCAATTGATCCCGTAATAACCAAAGGATCATATAATAAACAGCAAGCCCACCCAGGCAGGACAACCCCACCCACAAGTCCTGCTGCAATAATGGGGGTAAAATTAATAATAAAATCATCAAAATAGCCAATGGAAACAAATAAGAGAAGACCACGGCCTTAAATCCCATCGTTTGCGCCAACTGGACACGAACCGGCTCCCCTACTTCATATACCTGACCCATCTCCGGTTCCACCTGAATGAGTTTGATATCTTGGTCCGATGCCATACAAGCCGACTTCGCATGACAAGTCGAACAAGCAGACTGACGAAGAAGTTCCACCGATACCAACCGAGGTTGCACATCCACCACCTTACCGGTATGCTCTACGATTACTTTTCCCATAAGTTCCGTTCAACTACATCGGCATATCAAAGTCAGAATTCGGCGCCATCGCACTGCTGCGCGAAGCATTCATGCCGGATTCCATCGGGCGGTTTGAATTTTCGAAAGAAAGATGATCCACCTCATCATAATCGACAAAACGGGCTTCATTGGCACGGAACTTCATCTTCACATCGGCCGTTGAACCATTCCGGTGCTTGGCAATGATCAATTCCGTATAGCCAGGTTCCACTTCTTCATCCTGTGTCTGATAGTAGTCTGGCCGGTGGATGAACATTACGATATCCGCATCCTGTTCGATCGCACCAGACTCCCGCAAGTCACTCAATTGGGGTCGTTTGCTACCTCCCCGGGTCTCAACGGCACGACTCAACTGCGACAAGGCAATGATCGGAATATTCAATTCCTTTGCTATGGATTTCAAGGATCTTGAAATGTTAGAAACTTCCTGTTCGCGCATACCCCGCAATTCCGGAGGTCCCGTCATCAACTGCAAGTAGTCAATGATGATGAGTTTGACATTGGCATTGCGCACCAAGCGACGGGCCTTGGATCTGAACTCAAAAATGGACAATGAGGGAGTGTCATCGATGTACAAAGGAGCCTTGGAAAGTGCTTTCAAACGTTCATTGATCTGCACCCATTCGTATTCTGCCAATTTGGTACCACCCCGAATTTTGTCCGAGGACAAACCCGTTTCAGAAACCATCAAACGTTTCACCAACTGCACGGAAGACATTTCCAATGAAAATACAGCTACCGGTGTATTGGTATTGACCGCCATGTTTCGGGCCATAGTCAAGACGAATGAGGTCTTACCGACCGCAGGACGAGCCGCCAAAATAATCAAATCGGACTTCTGCCAACCCAGGGTAATCCGGTCGATGCCAGTAAATCCGGAAGAAACACCGCTCAATCCATCCTCTCTGGTTTGATTCTCTTCCAATTCGCGCAGCGCTGTCCCTATCACATCCACAATGGGTTGGGTCTCGCGCTTCATGTTCCGCTCTGCCAACGTAAAGAATTTTTGTTGGGTGGTATCCAACAAATCATCCACAGGAATATTATCATCAAAAGCAGAACGTTCCACCTCGTGCGCAATCATAATGGATTCACGCTGGATGTACTTCTGCAAAAGGATTTTGATGTGATAGTCCACGTGCGCTGCTGCACCAATTTTAGCACTCAATTCGGTCAAATAAAAAGGACCACCCACCGCCTCCAAATCCTGCTTCTTCTTCAACTCTTCAGCAACCGTATAAATGTCGATCGGGTTCCGCGCAGTAGCCAACGACTGGATCGCCATAAAAATCTTCCGGTTGGCTTCCTTGTAGAAACAATCGGCAGAAAGTTGATCCAATACTTCCGGCACCACATGGGGCTCCAACAACAACGCCCCCAAAACGGCCTCTTCCACCTCCAGCGCTTGAGGTGGCGTCAATCCCAAATCATAGCTAATGCTATTGAGGGCATCTTTCCGTTGCGATTGTTCTCGTTCTTTCGCATCGGATCTTCGTTTTGTAGATTTATAAGGAGCAGGCATGAAGTAAACAGATGTTAACGTTTGTGCTAAAAAACAACATCCGCCCTCTCAACAAATGCTGGGAAGCGGATGCTTGATTATACGTTTCAGTAATATATACTATTCTTGTTCAAATTCAGAGCTAACCAAAATCCGTCCGCAGTATTCACAAACAATGATTTTTTTGCTCAAAGCGATGTCCAACTGACGTTGCGGCGGAATCTTGTTGAAGCAGCCACCACACGCATCACGTTTAACAGTTACAACTGCCAAACGGTTGCGCGCATTCGAACGCACTTTCGCATAAGCCACCATCATACGTTCATCCAAGGTCGCAGCCAATGCTTCACGTTCCTTGCTCAATTCTTCTTCTTCACGAGAAGTTTCATCGATGATGGACACCAATTCTTCTTTCTTGAGGTTCAAGTCCGCTTCACGACCTTCAATCTCTTCTTTGGTTTTTTCAATTTCGGCCTTTTTCTCAGCGATGAGCGCAGTGCTTTCAGCAATACGTTTATTGGCCAATTGTTTTTCCAAATCCTGAAATTCGATCTCTTTGGTCAAAGAGTCGTATTCACGGTTGTTGCGAACGTTGCCGCGTTGTTCTTCATATTTGACAATCAAAGCTTGTGCTGCCTCGATATCGTTCTTTCGTTGTGCAATGGCTTTTTCTGCATCCTTCACTTCAGCTTGATATTTAGCCAGACGGGTTTTCAAGCCTTCGATCTTATCTTCCAAATCACTCACTTCTTCCGGCAATTCACCACGAAGCAGGTGAATGCGGTCAATTTTAGTGTCAATTTCTTGGATTCTGTAGAGGGTGTGCAGTTTCACCTCCATACTCATATCCGTATCCGCCATATTCTTGGACAAAGACACGAATGTTTCCCGATTGTCAATGGGAGGCGTCACCAACGCTGTTTTTTTCACTTTAGTTGCCATATCGATCAGTAATAATATACCGGGTTATTGTTTTGCTCAGTTTTGCGAACCGCAAAGTTAGGAATTTTTTCTTTAAGTATTGTAAAGAAGCGATCAACAATACCAATTTCGCTCTCAAAGTGCCCTACATCCACCAACCAGCAAGTCTGATCAGTAAAAAAATGGTGGTAAGACAAATCACCGCACAAAAAAGCATCCGCACCAGCTTTCCGTGCTGCCGATAGCAAGGAGGAACCACTACCGCCACAAACTGCAACCCGTCGAATCGGACGGCTCAATGGCGCAGAAGTTCGCAAACAAGGAGTTCCAAAAGCAGCTTTAACGCGCTCCAGAAATTGATCAGCCGGCACCGGCTCTGACCAATTACCGACCATTCCCAAACCAACCGAACGACCATCCGGTCCTACAGCTTTCGGATCCGGATCCAAAATTTCACAATCGGTCAATCCCAAGCGGTCTGCCATCCAACCACTGACCCCATCAAAAACTTTGTCCGCATTGGTGTGAGCCGAATAAATGGCAAGATCTGCCCGGATGGCCCGATACACAAGCGAACCGATCGCATCCGTAGGGTCGATCCGTTTCAAACCATGAAAAATCAACGGGTGATGAGTAATGATCAGGTTCGCACCACAAGCAATCGCCTCATCCAACAACGCAGGTGTACAATCCAAGCCCAACATGACACCAGTAACCTCTTGCTGAGGATCTCCGATACAAAATCCGGCATTATCCCATGACTCTTGAAAAATTCGAGGCGCAAATTCTTCCAGAACCGCAACTACTTCCCAGGCTTTCATACTTGATCCGATTTCAATTGGTTCAACATAGCAGCCATCTCCTTCAACTCTGCCCGAATCGTTTCCAGCGTACGCACTACTTTTTCTTGCCGGTCAACCCCTTCCGGACTGGCCTTCATCTGCTGGGCCGCACCTTCCAAGGTCATCCCCCGCTCTTTTACCAAGTAGTGGATGAGTTCCAATTTACGAAAATCCTCAGCTGAGAACAGACGATTTCCCTTTCTGTTGCGCTCAGGCTTGATGACCGAAGAAAATTTCGACGTCCAAAAACGTACCAACGAAACATTTTCGCCCAAATGCTCCGCAACTTCTCCGATTGTGTAATATAGTTTTGTTTCCATCTCAATCCATCGATTGACCGGTGTTGATTGCAATGCGAATCATATCCCGGTATTGTTCTGGCGTTAATTCCACAAAGAAATAGTTGATGGGGTCCACGTAAGATCCATTCAGCAACACTTCATAATGCAAGTGAGGTGCAAAGGCCATCCCCGTATTTCCTACCCGACCAATTACAGCGCCCCGTTTTACCGATTGTCCCTCACGAACAGAAATGGTTCCCAAATGCGAATACGTTGTTTCATAACCGTGTTTGTGCCGAATCCGAATAAAATTCCCCTTTCCCCGTTCAGATTTCACCACATCCGCAACGATACCGTCCGCTGTCGCATAGACCTCAGTCCCAACACCTGTAATCAAGTCCAGTCCCGTATGCTCCACCAACGACTTATAAAAAGGCTGAATGCGTTTACCTACGGTGGCACCGGTTTGCTGAACAATAAAATCCGCCACGGGAATCAGCGATGGAATTTCCTGAATGGAATAACTTCCCGCTTGAACCATTGAATCCAGTCGCTGCGCTGCATAACGTGTCAATTCGGCCTGATAAACCATCTGTTTGAGCCTGTAGGCCGTCGATCTTACCAACCCTGCTGCCATGGCCGAATCCGGATCATAGCTCAACTCTCCCTCATGTCCATACTCTTCAAAATGAGGAGGATCTGCATCAAAAATACGACGATACAACTCATGATCGCGTTCTTGCAAACCCTGAATCACCCGATCCAAATGCTGACTGTTTGCTGCCAGTTCTTCGTACATTGCCTCAATTGCCTTACTTTCCTGACGCATCTGACGTTGCTGGTCGGTCGTAAAAAGTAATGCGATAATCAGATAATAAAAAATGGACAAGCCAATACTCCACAGAAGCAAACGAAGAAGACGCCCTGCTCTCCGTTTCAAAAAGGATTCCTCCTTGTTTACCCACAGTTCTTCTCCGTCGAAACGAAAGAATTTCATACTTCACCTCCCGATGTCAGACTGCGGACAATCAATTGATAGTCTTCCGCAGGGAGATCCATATCAAAGAATTTATACGGATTGACCGAACGGTCTTTGTGGATAATTTCATAGTGAAGGTGAGGACCGGTTGATTTACCACTGTTTCCCATCTCGCCCAACTGATCTCCACGCTTGAGGCTTTGTCCTCTTGAAACCAATACTTTACTCAAGTGCGCATAACGGGTTTTGTAGCCAAATCCATGATCCACTAACACGAAGTGACCATATCCGAAGAAGTCAAAGCCAACATCGATTACCGTAGCGTTGCCGGTCACATACACCGGAAGCCCCATTTTTCCAGCCAGGTCCAACCCTTCGTGAAAACGGGTCTTTCCATCCTTGGGGTCCTTACGATAGCCATAGGCAGAAGTCAGCCGCGTCTGATCCGGAGCTACCGGACAAATGGTCGGCATGCAAAAAGACATCTGGTCGGCCGTTTTTGCCAAGGGGGCCACATCATCGTACGAATGTGACTGGATGTAGGCTTTTTTACTGAGGATATCGAAATTTTCCACGTAATCGGACAAGCGTCCGTTCGGATCCATCATTTCCAGATAACTGTAACGGTCCACGCCACCAATACCCGCATTGCGAACCTCCTCCGAAATCTCGTCCATGCCGAACACCGGACGATAGACTTTGTTGTCCCGGCGTTGCAATTCGTTCAAAATTTGGTAGTTCTTCTCGAGAGAAACATTCAGTTCGTCCAACTTGGAATGCCATTCCGCCACACGGCGTTCTACCAGCACTTGCTTGGGAGTCTTCCAGCCCAAGACCTCGGTGTATAAGTAATAGTACCCGAAAAACGCCACAAAACTCATCAGGAACAACAGCGTCTGACGAATACGACGTTGCCGTTGAGACTCCTCAACCACCTCGTAAGTCAGCGTTTCCTTGTTGAGCCGATAACGAATTTTCGGACTTTTTTTCATACTAATACCCATAATATTAACACGCAAATTTATATATTTTTGATAAAAAAACTATTTTTGTAGCTGAATTATTAGCAATCGATTGTTTTATGATGACGTCAAAAGAGATAAGATCCAAATTTTTAGAGTTTTTCGCCTCTAAAGGCCACCAAATTGTTCCATCCGCTCCGATGGTTGTCAAAGGTGATCCGACCCTGATGTTTACCAATGCTGGTATGAACCAGTTCAAGGATTGGTTTTTGGGCAACAGCGAAATCAAATACCCGCGCGTAGCCGACTCCCAAAAATGTTTGCGCGTAAGTGGAAAACACAACGACCTGGAAGAAGTCGGTCACGACACCTATCACCACACCATGTTTGAGATGCTCGGCAACTGGAGTTTTGGTGATTATTTCAAAGAAGAAGCCATCGACTGGGCTTGGGAACTGTTGACCGAAGTATATAAATTGGACCCCAACCGCCTGTATGCAACCATCTTCGAAGGAAATCCGGAAGAAGGCGTTTCGTTGGACAACGAAGCAAAAACATACTGGCTCAAACACTTGCCTGAAGAGCGCATCATCCTGGGTAACAAAAAAGACAATTTCTGGGAAATGGGGGAAACTGGCCCCTGTGGACCTTGCAGCGAAATCCACATCGACTTGCGTAGCGATGAAGAACGGGCTGCCCTTCCCGGCGTTGCCTTGGTCAACCAAGGACACCACCTGGTCATCGAAATCTGGAACTTGGTATTCATCCAATACAACCGCAAAGCGAACGGCAGTTTGGAGCCCCTGCCCAAAAAACACGTAGATACCGGTATGGGGCTGGAACGTCTGGTAATGGCCATCAACGGATTCAAGAGCAACTACGAGGGCGACTTGTTCCAACACCTGATTGCAGAAATCTCCAAACTCAGCGGTTGCCAATATACAGCTTCAGAAGACATCGCTGTGGCTATGCGCGTGATTGCAGACCACATCCGTGCCATCAGTTTCTCCATTGCAGACGGCCAATTACCGTCCAACGTAAAAGCGGGTTATGTCATCCGCCGGATCCTTCGCCGTGCTGTACGCTATGCCTACACCTTCTTGGGTGTCAATACCCCCTTCCTGTGCCGTTTGGTACCTGCTTTGATTCGGGAAATGGGAGAAGCTTATCCGGAGCTCCAACAACAACAGACTCTGATCGAACGGGTGATCAAAGAAGAAGAAGAAGCATTCTTGAGAACCTTGGAAAAAGGTATCCGCCTGATGGACCAAATGCTGGAAAAAGCCAAAGACAGCAAGATCATTTCCGGCGAGGATGCATTTACCCTATATGATACATTCGGCTTCCCCATTGACTTGAGCGAACTGATTGCCAAGGAAAAGGGATATTCCATTGATTTGGAGGGATTTGAAAAAGAACTCGGAAAGCAGAAAGAACGTGCACGGAATGCAGCAGCAGTGGAAGAAAGTGACTGGATTGAAATCCTTCCGGAACAAACTTCTTCGTTCATTGGCTACGACGCAACCGAAGCCGATGTACGCATTCTGAAATACCGCACCATCAAATCCCGCAACAAAGAACTGATTCAAGTGGTGCTGGATCAAAGTCCGTTCTATGCAGAAAGTGGCGGACAAGCTGGCGACAGTGGAACTTTGACTTGTGGTAACGAAACCATTCACATTTCCAACACCATCAAGGAAAATAACCTCAACATTCACCTGGCGGACCGCATCCCGGCCGATCCCACTGCCATTTTCCACGCTTCCATCAACTTGGAACGTCGTCAGGATACAACTAACAATCACTCGGCAACCCACTTGCTCCACTACGCTCTTCGTGAACTGATCGGCACCCATATTGAGCAAAAAGGTTCCAGTGTAACGGCTGAATCATTCCGTTTTGACTTCTCCCACTACGAAAAAATTGGTCCCGAAAAATTGCGGGAAGTTGAACGCAGAGTCAACCAGTTGATTCGCCAAAATATCCGCAAAGAAGAATTCCGCGACCTGCCCATCGAAGAAGCCCGTAACCTGGGAGCGATGGCATTGTTCGGCGAAAAATATGGCGATCATGTACGCGTCATCCGTTTTGGTAAATCTGCTGAGTTATGCGGTGGCACCCACGTGGACGCAACCGGAAACATCGGCTACTTCCGAATTCTGTCTGAGTCTGCCGTTGCTGCCGGAGTCCGTCGTATCGAAGCGGTAACCGGACGACAAGCAGAATTGAGCATCGAAATCATGGCCGACCAGGCACAAACCATCCGAGAACTGTTTGGACAATCCCCGAACTTGGTTCAATCCATCAAGAAATTGTTTGGCGAAAACGAAAACTACCGCAAAGCCTTTGAAGAGGTGAACCGAGAACGCGTACAAAACTTGAAAAAGACCGTTCAAGAAAATGCTACTGTCATCAACGGCATTACGGTTTACCGTCTGCAAATTGGCACCTACATGCCTGACATCATCAAAGACCTGGCATTCCAACTGCACAAAGACAGCACCCGCGCTATTTTTGCAGCAGCATTCCGTTCAGGAGAAGACAAACCCTCATTGGTATTGATGTACAGCGATGACTTGGTTGCTGAAGGAAAAGATGCTTCCAAAGACATCAAACTGGCGGCTCGTTTTGTTCAAGGCGGTGGCGGTGGACAAAAGTTCCTTGCTACAGCTGGTGGTAAGGTAACCGAAGGTCTTTCCCAAGCATTGGAAACCCTGATTGATAACGCGGTAAAAGCTTAAGCCTGTGAGAAAGCTCGACCAGTTCCTCATCAAATCCTTTTTGGGACCCTTTCTACTGACGTTCCTCATCGTTGCTTTCATCTTTGTGATGAACACCTTGTGGCTCTATGTCGATGAACTAGTCGGAAAGGGTTTGAGTTTTTGGATCATCCTGGAATTCCTGTTTTGGGGATCCGTTACCATGATGCCCCACGCCTTGCCCTTGGCAACCTTGTTGGCCTCCATCATGACCTTGGGGAACTTGGGAGAAAATAACGAATTGCTGGCCATGAAAGCGGCCGGCATTTCGTTGCAACGCATCCTGGCGCCCCTAATTGGTGTGGCTGTTTGCATCAGCATCGGCGCCTTTTATGTTTCCAACAACTTGATTCCTGTCGCATTCAACAAAATTTACACGTTGCAATACGATATCGGAAAGACGAAAGAAGAGATCAAGATCCCAACCGGCACCTTCTACAACGGCATCGAAGGTTTCACGTTGCGCATCAGCGAACACAACAAGGACACGGATATGATGTACGACGTGATGGTGTACGACCACAAGGATCGCGAAGGCAATATCAGCGTTGCGGTAGCAGACTCCGGCCTTATCAAGTCCAATACCGACAAGACCGCATTGATCTTCATCCTATTCGATGGTATTTCTTACGAAGAAAGCAATACCCGGAAATACAAAGACACTTCGTACGTGGTCAACCGGATCCGTTTCAAACGACAAGAAGTCATCATTCCGCTGGAAAATTACAATTTCCAAAAGTCCGATGACGACCGCTATGGCAATGAAATCATGGCGCAAGACTTGAAAGAATTGCGTCATGACCGGGACTCCCTGTCGTTGTTGTTGCAACAAACCTTGAAAAAACAGCAAGAACGCTATGGCGTTGGAAATGGCACTTCCTTTGGCTACCAACTCGACAGCCTCAAGGGAAGGAACATCCACCAACCCTATCCTTTGGACTCTTCGTACAAATGGTCCAGCATCCATGAAGAGCACCGTCATGTTGCGATGGCTGCCAAGAACCTAAACAGCAACATCTCTGTCTTGGAGTCGTATGAAAATGAGATTTATCCTTACGCGCGTTCATTAAGACGAATCAACCTGGAATCGTTCCGAAAGTTTACCCTATCCTTTGCCTGTCTGATCTTCTTCTTCATTGGCGCGCCAATGGGTGCAATCATCCGAAAAGGCGGCTTGGGTACCCCTGTGATTATTTCAGCCTTGTTCTTCGTCGTCTATTGGGTCGTTGATATTTCTGGTAAAAAACTGGCTCGAGACGGTGTGATTACGCCGATGTTCGGCGCCTTTATCTCTACCCTGGTGCTACTGCCCATTGGTGTATTCCTCACCATCAAATCCACCAAGGACTCATCTCTGTTCAATGCAGAGATGTACATCAATGCCATCAAGAAATTTTTCAAGGAACTGCCTACGCAGATCAAACTAATATGGAACATCTTCAGAAGAAAAGCATAGTTTTTATGGGGACACCCGACTTTGCAGTCGGCATCCTCGAAGCCATGTTGAATGCCGAATACCACATCGTGGGAGTAGTCACCACACCGGACAAACCCAGTGGCCGTGGCCTCAAAGTCAACCGCAGTGCTGTCAAAGAGTTTTTGCTGCAACGGGAAGCAAACACTGGGATTTCCATTCCCTTGCTCCAACCGGTCTCTCTCAAAGACCCTGCATTTTTGGAGGCCCTCCAGAGCTGGCAAGCGGATCTATTCGTAGTAGTCGCCTTCCGCATGCTTCCGAAAGTGGTTTGGAGCATGCCCCCGATGGGAACATTTAACCTTCATGCCTCACTGCTGCCCCAATACCGGGGTGCTGCCCCCATCAACTGGGCCATCATCAACGGAGAGACCCGCACCGGCGTAACCACCTTCTTCTTGGATGAACACATGGACACAGGAGCGATCATCGGACAAGCAGAAGTCTCGATTGGTCCCGATGAAAATGTTGGATCCCTGCACGACCGTTTGATGGAAGTAGGTAAAACATTGGTTTGCGACTCAATCCGTCGCATCTTCCAAGGTGAGGTAGAAGCCTTGCCTCAAGAGGAACCGGGCCAACTACTTCCAGCACCCAAATTATCCCGGGAAACCGGTTTATTGGATTGGCAACAAGATGCGAACCAACTGCACAACCTGATCCGTGGCCTGTCTCCCTACCCGGGGGCCCATAGCCAGCTTCGTATGCAAGACAAAGCATTGGATGTAAAGATCTACGCAGGACAACCCTCCGATCAAAACAAACCCAACTTAAAACCGGGCGCAATTACAACAGACGGAAAGTCCTATTTCCGTGTTCAATGCGGAAATGGCTCGCTGGATATTCTGGAGCTACAATTACCGGGCAAAAAGCGACTGAACATCCGGGAGTTTCTTGCCGGATGGCGTGCTACTGAAGCCTATTTTGAATAGGTTCCTATTTGGGTGCCATCCGGTACAGAACCACTGCAATCACCGCAAATACAGCATTGGGCAACCACAATGCCACAATGGGCGGGAGCGTATCCGTTACCACAAACATCTCGCTTAGACGCAAGAAGAGGATGTAAGAAAAACTAAGCGCAATCCCTATCCCTAGGTTCAGGCCGATACCTCCCCGACGCTTTTGAGACGAGAGCGAAACGCCCATCAACGTTAGGATGAAGGCTGAAAAAGGTACGGCAAAACGACTGTGTTTTTCAATCAAAGAGTACTTGACCATCTTATCACCACGCATCCTCTGCATGGCAATCAGGTCTTCCAGCTCGCGATAGGTCAAAGATTCAACCGTCTTGTCACTCCGATAGAAATCATCCACAATCAGGTTAATCACCGTATCCTTGCGCGTTCCTTTCCGAATTTCTTCACGATCTCCAATGTAGTCCCGGATGAAGTAATTTTTCAGACGCCAACCCTGCAGCGTTGAGTCCCAGGCTGCAGACTCCGCAGACAACTTGGAAACCATTTCACTTCCTTCAAATTTCTCAAGAGTAAAATTATACGCTGTATTGTTCCACGTACTGAAAGACTCTACATAGGCGAATTCTCCCGGAGCAATCTGATAATGGATATTGCGTTCTTTGTTGTGATAGCGACCCCCCTTCACATATTGTTGCTCAAAGGCCAGGCGTTCTTTATTCGCCGGCGGAATAATGAACAAGTTCAAAACCAAGCTGACCGCCATGATGGCCAAGGCCGAAAGGAAATAAGGATACAGCATGCGTGCGAAGCTCACTCCACCGGATAGCATCGCAATGATCTCACTATTGGCCGCCAGCTTTGAGGTAAAGAAGATTACCGTCACAAAAACGAATAGCGGACTGAACATATTGACAAAATAAGGGATGAAGTTGACATAGTAGTCAAACACAATTGCCCCAAAAGGAGCCTCATTATCCACCAGTTTGTCAATTTTTTCACTGATATCAAAAATGATCACAATGACAATGATCAACAACAAGGCCACCGCAAAAGTCCCGATGAACTTCCGGATGATGTATTTGTCAAGTGTTTTTATTCTTAAATCCATAGTGTCAATTTAAAAAGCACCAATCGTCAGAACTACAAACGGGTTTCCAACCGCCGGACCGTTGCATTCTTCCAAGCCAGGAAGTCACCTTGTTCTATATGCAGACGAGCCTGACGAACCAGATCCAGGTAGAAGGCCAGGTTGTGCTCACTCGCTATTTGTGCAGCCAGCATCTCTCCTGAAATGAACAAATGTCGCAAGTATGCCTTGGTATAGTAGGTATCCACAAATGAGGTTCCTTTGGGATCGATCGCAGAAAAATCTTGACTCCACTTCTTGTTCCGGATATTGATAATACCATCCCAGGTAAACAACATTCCGTTCCGTCCATTACGGGTAGGCATTACGCAGTCAAACATATCCACACCCCGAGCAATGGCCTCCAAAATATTCATCGGCGTTCCCACCCCCATCAGGTAACGAGGCTTGTCCTTCGGAAGAAGGGGATGAAGCACTTCGATCATCTCATACATTTGTTCCGTCGGTTCACCAACCGCCAGTCCACCAATAGCATAACCTTCTCGGTTCAGGGAGACTGCGTGTTCAGCGGCACGACGGCGCAACTCGGGATAGACACAACCCTGAACAATCGGAAAATAAGTCTGACGATAACCATACAACGGTTCTGTACGATCAAAATGAGCAACGCCCCGCTCCAACCACTGCTGTGTCAGTCGCAACGATTTTTCAGCATACTTGAAATCAGCATCGCCCGGCGTACACTCATCCAAGGCCATGATAATATCGGCGCCGATGATCCGCTGAATATCCACGTTGTTCTCCGGTGTAAAAAGATGCTTGGAGCCATCAATATGTGAACGAAAGGTACAACCCTCCTGGGTCAACTTCCGGTTTGCAGCCAATGAAAACACCTGAAATCCACCACTATCCGTCAGGATCGGACGATCCCAATGAATGAATTTGTGCAAACCTCCTGCCTGACGCAATGTATCCAAGCCGGGACGCAGATACAAATGGTAGGTATTTCCCAAAATGATTTCAGCACGAATATCGGACTCCAAATCACGGTGATAAACACCTTTAACGGATCCGATAGTGCCTACAGGCATAAAAATGGGCGTTTCAATCGTTCCATGATCTGTAACGATCCGACCGCGGCGGGCATTGCTTTCGCGATCATTGCACAATAGGGTAAATTCCATATACGTTAACAAAGAAACCTCAAAGATAATGAATCTTTACCAAATCAGAAAATAGCCCCAAACCACAAAAAAAGGAGAAAGTCAGCTGACTTTCTCCCCTATCTGGATGGCCAAGGCCTTCTTTATTTTCCCAATTTTTGAGCAATGCATTTGAGCATATCGTCCACCATTGCATCCAAATCCCATTGAGGATTCCAGCCCCATTCTTCACGAGCGCAAGAGTCATCCAAGGAATCCGGCCATGAGGCAGAAATTGCTTCTTTAACAGGATCCACATCATAGTCAAAGGTTGCGTGCGGAACACGTTCTTTAATCTTGGCAAACAATTCACGCGGGTTGAAGCTCATGCAAGTAACATTGAATGAGTTGCGGTGAACCAATTTTGCAGGATCAGCTTCCATCAATTGGGTCAGGGCGTTCAATGCATCCGGCATGTACAACATATCCATGTAAGTATTTTCCGGAATCGGGCAGGTATAATGACCGTTTTTGATGATTTCATAGAATACTTCTACAGCATAGTCAGTAGTACCACCACCCGGCAATGCACCGTTAGAAATCAGACCCGGGAAACGTACGCTTCGGGTATCTACACCAAAGCGGCTGAAATAATAATCAGAAAGCAACTCGCCAGTTACTTTGCAAACTCCGTAAATGGTATTCGGACGCATGACTGTATCTTGGGGAGTCTTGGTATGCGGGGTATTGTGACCAAATGCACCAATGGAACTCGGGGTAAACAACGCTGTCTTGAATTCTTTTGCCAAGTTCAAGGAGTTCAGCAAGGCTCCCATGTTGATGTTCCAAGCAACATCCGGCATGCGTTCTCCTGTTGCAGAAAGCAGTGCCACCATGTTGTAAATTGCATCCACTTTATATTTCTTAACCAACTCACCGTAAGCCTGAAAATCAGTAGCATCCAATTTTTCAGCAATCGCATTCTGCGAGAGACGGGTTACCACTTCATCTTTCAAGTCTGCAGCGATTACATTGTCGTAACCGTAATTTTTTTGCAAGTGGGGTATCAATTCTGTGCCGATCTGTCCACCGGCGCCGACAACCAAAATACGTTTCATTTCAGATTCAAAAGTTTTATTAACGCAAAAGTAATCATTTTTCCCGTATCTGTACATTTTCCTTATAACTTTGCATACGATGAACTTTCTTGATGACATTTCCCAACTCAGCCAGGAACTCGGATTTGTAGATTTCGGTATAGCGGAGGCCTGTGCGCTTTCCCGCGAGCAAGAACAACTCACCGCCTACCTCCATGCAGGTCATCACGGACGAATGGGCTACCTGGAACGTAACCCGGCACAACGTTGCGATCCCTCCCTACTGGTAGCAGATGCCGCATCAGTCTGGATCTTTCTGGCCCCCTACCTGCCAGCCCCGCCATCCCCGGCTTTCGCAAGGATTGCCGGCTATGCGCAAGGGAAAGATTATCACCTGCTCATCAAAGAACGCTTGTACCGGTTGTTGCAACGCATCCAAACTCACTTTCCCCAGACCCAAGGACGCGCCTTCACCGATTCCGCTCCCTTATTGGAACGAAGTTGGGCTGTCCGCTGCGGGCTAGGCTTCATCGGTCGCAATGGACTGCTCATTCACCCCCAGTACGGTAGCCGGGTGCTCATCGGAGCGCTGGTACTCAATACCCCTATTGATGCGTTATTGGACGCCCTACCCCAGAAGTCACTAACCGCACAAAAAATCTTCCGGAAAGACGATCTTCCCCAATTGAAAGATGCCCGGAACCGTTCTCTGGGCTGTGGCCATTGTAATCTGTGTCTAAAAAACTGTCCTGGACAAGCCCTTGTTGCGCCCTATTGCTTGGATGCCCGTAAATGCATCGCCTATCGAACCTTGGAAGAACCGGCCATGATCAAAGCAGAAGCCAAACGACAAGGAGCCCCGATTCCTGCCCGAGCCGGAGTCAAACGGCCATTGACAGGCTGGCTATATGGCTGTGATGCCTGTCAAGAAATCTGCCCTTGGAACAAGAAAGCCCTGCAACAAGGATGGCCGGAGCTGCACTGTTACCAAGAAACCTTGTCCAACCTACAACGTAGCGATTGGGAACAGATGGACGAAATCACGTTCAAGAGTCGCTTTCCGGACAGTCCATTGCTGCGCTGTGGCCTACCCAATTTATCCGACGAATCCCTATAAATAACGCAATACAGACTATGGAACTATACACCCCCGTTTTGGAAACCCCTTGGTCAAATCCCATCTCCTGTGAAGAAACCATCACCGTTTTAGGATCTTGCTTCGCCGCTGAATTGGGTAAACAAATGGAGAATCTGCAACTCCCCGTCTGCAACAATCCGTTTGGGGTCTTGTACAACCCGGCCTCGGTTGCAAAATCCATCCATTACTTACTTCCATCCGACTTCTTATTCAGTCAGAAAGATGTCATTGCCCGCGACAACGGGTGGACCTCCTTTTCCCACCACGGTTCCTTTACCTCCTCTACCCCAGTCGGTTTTTTGAGTCGGGCCAACAACGCCCTGATTCTATCCCGGCTGCAATTTGCCGCATCCACCCGCGTGGTCGTATCACTGGGTACAGCCTGGTGCTATCGCCACCTGGAAACAAATCAAATTGTCTCCAATTGTCATAAAATACCGGCCAAAGAATTCCAACGGGAGTTTCTGGAAGTAGAAGAAGCGGTCGCTTGCCTGGCCGAAGCCATTCGAGCCACAGAACAGGCTGCCCAAGCTGGAAAAATCCAACCGAAAGAATGGATCTTTACTGTTAGCCCCATCCGTCACCGCAAAGATGGCTTGCACGACAACCAACTCAGCAAGGCCACTCTACAATTGGCAGTACGACAACTACAAGCCCAATTTGACCACGTCCGATACTTCCCGGCCTACGAAATTCTCCTAGACGAACTGCGTGACTACCGTTACTATGCAGAAGACCTGGTTCATCCCTCTACCGTAGCCGTCCGATATATCTGGGAACGCTTTGTCTCAACGGCCTATGCCCCTGCACAACAAGAAGAATTACGCCAACGGGAGAAACAAGCCCGGCAGCTACACCACCGGCCAATTCAAAAAAATTAGACTATCTTTGCTGCATGAATCCCTATTTGTCATTAACCGTACGTTGTGAAACGCCCGACTCCCTGTCGTTACAAGAGTCGTATCTGAAAATTGTGTACGGTTTTGCAGAAGGGCCCTTTGGCGATATGCTCGTGGCCATCGCCCCGGAGGGGATTTGTGAGCTGGCCTTCGTCCGAGAAGACCCTCAAGCCTTGCTGGCCAAGATGCGGATCAAATACCGAAATGCCTACTTTATCCGCAAGGACATCGAGGCCAAAAAGATCCTGTTCCAGATATTTTACTCGGATGAGCCCACCGACCTGCCGTTGTTTTTGGTAGGTACGCAATTCCGCCTACAAGTTTGGATTCGAATGCTGGACATCCCCGTGGGAGGCTTGCTGTACTACAGCGAACTGGCAGAGTGGCTGGACAAACCCAAAGCTACGCGCAGCGTTGCCTCAGCTGTCGCCGACAACCCCATTGCCCTGCTGATACCCTGTCACCGGATTGTCCCCAAAGGTGGAGGGGTCGGTTCCTACCGGTGGGGAACTGTTCTCAAAACTGAACTAATCATGTGGGAACACCTGATCACTACCCCGGAAAAAGACGCCGATTCGTGTCCAGATCCCATTCGGAATTAGGTGCATAAGCGCGGCTATCATCTGCCAGCGCCGATCCACAACCAAGGTATTTTTTCTGCGATCCAAGCCCTTAATAATACAAGCGACAGCCCGATCAACCGACATGGTCATCGGATATTGGTGACCTTTGATAAAATCGGTATCCACAAAACCGGGATGAATGGAGGTAAAATGCACCTTTGATCGGCGAGCTACGGCCAATTGTCGCAGGGCCTTAAGGTAAAAGGCTTGAAAATGCTTTGTCGCAGAATATCCAGGGGCAACACCCAATGCGCGGAGTCCGGCAATCGAGGAGATCACAGCAAAATGCCCCGCCTGTTGCTGCTGATTCCAGCTATGATACATCCAGACAGCCACCTTGACAAAGGCCTGCACATTCACTTGTACTGCATGTACTTCCAGTTCTTCCTCCAAAGGAAGATTACCGAATCCATAGCCAGCCGCATAGATGCACAAATCAACGCCCCCTAGTTGCTGCACCACGCAGGCCAACTCCTCCGTCACTCGTTGATCCGTCACATCAAAGGCACGCGTTAACAACGGATAACCGGCATACTCCTGCTGCAATGCATCCAGCAAAGTTTGACGTCGGCCTGTTACGGCAACGCGACAGCCCCGTTTCAAATAACTAATGGCCAATTGGCGTCCGATACCGGAGGTTCCACCAACGATGAGTACTCGCTGCGGAAAGGTTGTTACTCGCTTTCTCTTCATAGTAATGACAAATGTAAAAAAAAACGCGCTCCGAAGAACGCGTTTTCTTTCTGAAAAGCTCTGCCTTATTCTGCTTGTGCTTCTTCTGCTGCCGGAGCTGCTTTTTTGGCACGTGAACGACGGGTAGCTTTCTTTTCTTCTTTCTTGGGAGCTGCTGCAATAGCTGCTTCGTTGAAATCTACCAATTCGATAATTGCCATATCAGCGGCGTCACCTTGTCTGAAACCAGTTTTCAAGATGCGGGTATATCCACCGGGACGTTCTGCAATCTTGGGTGCAATTACACGGAACAATTCGGTAATCGCTTCTTTTTGTTTCAAATAAGCAAATACAGTACGGCGTGAGTGAGTTGAATCATCCTTTGATTTGGTAATCAGGGGTTCTACGTACTCTCTCAAAGCCTTTGCTTTGGGTAAGGTCGTCTCAATGCGCTTGTGCATAATCAGGGATACTGCCATATTGGCCAACATCGCTTTGCGGTGTCCTGTCTTGCGACCTAAGTGATTGAATCCTTTATTGTGCCTCATTTTCTTCTACTTCTTCTACAGGTTGTTCTTCATTTTGATTTCTCTTTTTAACCTCAATGTTGTATTTGGTAACGTCAATACCGAAATTCAGTTTAACGCGTTCCAACAACATATCGATTTCGTTCATTGATTTCTTACCGAAGTTTCTGAAACGGATCAATTCTGAGCGTTGCAAAGAAACCAGGTCGGCAAAGTTCTCAATGTGCGCTGCCTTCAAGCAGTTCAAGGCCCGTACAGACAATTCCATATCAGACAACTTGGTCAGCAAGAGGTGACGCATACGCAATGCTTCTTCATCCAATACTTCAGGTGCGCTCTTTTCTGCCGGAATTTCCAAGGAAATCTTTTCGTCAGAGAACAACATGAAGTGGTGGATCAAAATCTTGGCGGCTTCGGTCAAAGCATCCTTGGGAAGGATGGATCCATCCGTCGTAATTTCGAGATTCAGCTTTTCGTAGTCGGTCTTTTGCTCTACACGGTAGTTTTCAACCGAATACTTCACGTTCTTAATGGGGGTGAAGATAGAATCAATGGCAATCGTACCGATAGGAGCTGATTCAACTTTGTTCTCTTCTGCGGGAACATAGCCTCTGCCTTTACCGATTTTCAATTCAACCACTAACTTCACGGAAGGTTCCATTGAACAGATGTGGAGATCCGGATTCAGAACAGAGAAGTTTGCCAAATGTTTGCTGATATCACCTGCCTTGAATTCATCTTGACCAGTGAGAGTAAAAGAAACGGTTTCACTTTCTTGTTCTTTGACTTCTTGTTTGAAACGAACTTGTTTGAAGTTCAGAATCATATCAACTACGCCCTCAATCACACCCGGAATGGTATCAAATTCATGATCCACACCCTCGATTTTAATTGAGGTGATGGCAAATCCTTCTAATGAAGATAAGAGTATGCGGCGCAATGCGTTACCAATGGTAATTCCGTATCCGGGTTCCAAAGGGCGGAACTCAAAACGGCCAAAGGACTCATTAGCGTCAAGCATAATGACCTTATCGGGTTTTTGAAATGCTAAAATTGCCATTATATTCTATTATTTAGAGTAAAGCTCGACGATCAATTGTTCGTTGATATTTTCAGGAATTTCAGTACGTTCAGGGAGGTTCAAGAATTTACCTGCCATGTTTTCTACATTCCATTCCAACCAAGCGTAACGAGCGGTTCCGGATACTGAGTTTTGGATAACTTCCAAGCTCTTTGATCTTTCGCGAACTCCGATCACTTGACCAGGTTTCACCAAAGTAGAGGGAATGTTGCAAACGCTACCATCCAATACAATGTGGCAGTGTGTCACCAATTGACGAGCTGCTGCACGGGTAGGAGCGATACCCAAACGGTAAACCAAGTTGTCCAAACGTGATTCCAAGAGGAACAACAAGTTTTCACCAGTACGGCCTTTCATGCGAGAAGCCTTTTGGTACAAATTGCGGAATTGTTTTTCCAACAGACCGTAGGTATATTTAACTTTTTGTTTTTCACGCAATTGAACACCGTACTCAGAGGTTTTCTTGCGTTTTTTAGCCAACCCGTGTTGTCCCGGAGGATAATTTTTCTTTTCGAAGAATTTATCCGGACCGAAAATGGGTTCACCAAATTTGCGGGCGATTTTCGTAGTAGGCCCTGTATATCTTGCCATAATGAATTAACGTTTAACTTTATTAAAAATTATACTCTACGACGACCTTTGGGACGGCAACCATTGTGCGGCAGGGGAGTCACATCAATGATTTCAGTTACTTTAATACCTGCACCATCCAAAGTACGGATAGCAGATTCACGACCTGCACCGGGACCTTTTACATAAGCTTTAATGCTGCGCAAACCCAAATCATAAGCGACTTTTGCTGCATCAGCTGCTGCTACTTGAGCTGCATAGGGAGTATTCTTTTTAGAACCTCTAAAGCCCATTTTACCGGCTGAAGACCAGCTGATCACTTGCCCTACGCTATTGGTAAGCGTTACAATCACGTTGTTGAAGGTAGATGAAATGTGAGCTTCACCGTAAGCATCAACCTTAACGACTCTTTTCTTGCTAGATGTTGTTTTCTTTGCCATAATAACTTTCAGGTTCTATTATTTGGTTGCTTTCTTCTTATTCGCAACAGTTTTCTTACGACCTTTGCGAGTACGGGCATTGTTCTTGGTGCTTTGTCCACGTACGGGAAGTCCGAGACGGTGACGAATGCCACGGTAACATCCGATATCCATCAGACGTTTGATGTTCAACTGGATTGATGAACGGAGTTCACCTTCAATTTTGTACTCTTCTGCAATCTTGGTACGGATTGCTGCGACTTGGTCATCGTTCCAGTCCTTTACTTTGAGGTCAAAGTCAATCCCGCAATCGGTAAGGATCTTTTGAGCAGAACTACGGCCAATACCAAAGATATAGGTCAAACCTATTTCTCCGCGTTTGTTTTTCGGTAAATCAACACCGGCTATACGTGCCATAATCTTTTATCTAATTTTATTGTTTTACAAATTAAAAATTATCCTTGGCGCATTTTAAATTTAGGATTCTTTTTGCAAATAATGTACAGACGGCCTTTGCGCTTTACAATCTTACAATCCTCGCTACGCTTTTTAATGGATGCTTTTACTTTCATTGCTGTAAGTTTTTATTTGTATCTGAAAGAAATTCTTCCTTTGGTTAAATCATAAGGGGACATTTCAACCCGTACTTTATCGCCGGGGAGGATACGAATGTAGTGCATTCTCATCTTCCCAGAAATATGGGCAATTATTACGTGGCCGTTGTCCAGTTCTACTCGAAACATCGCATTAGACAACGCTTCAATAATAGTACCTTCTTTCTCGATAGCAGCTTGTTTTGGCATAAATGTTTATTCTCCTTAAAATTAACAATTTTCTATAAAGTCGAATGTTGACAGGACTTCTGCTCGTTCTTTCCGTACGACAACCATCAGCTCAAAATGAGCGGATTTTTGTTTGTCTGCGGTACTAACTGCCCAGCCATTTTCGTGCAGATAGATCGCTTTCCCGCCGGCATTAACCATCGGCTCAATGCAGATGACCATACCTTCTGAGAGTTTCTTTCCTCTACCCGATTTTCCGTAATTGGGAACTTCGGGATCTTCGTGCATGTTGGATCCGATTCCGTGTCCAACAAATTCACGAACTACTGAGAATCCAAAACTTTCAGCATAGGATTGAACAGCGTGGCTAATGTCCCCGATACGGTTTCCTTCGACTGCTTTACTGATGCCGCGATACAAAGACTCCTTGGTTACATCCAGAAGTTTCCGGGTCTGAGCATCCACCTCCCCAACCGGGAAGGTGTATGCTGAGTCACCGTAGAAGCCTTTATAAATAGTACCACAATCGACGGATACGATGTCGCCTTCTTTCAAGCAGTAGTCAGAAGGAAATCCATGAACCACCACATCATTTACTGAAAGGCACAAAGTGTAAGGGAATCCGCCATAACCGAGGAAGCCCGGAACTGCACCGTGATCACGGATGAAAGCTTCAGCGACTTTGTCGAGTTCCATTGTAGTCACACCGGGAACTACACGCTTACCCACTTCAGCCAAGGTGCGGGATACCAAGAGTGCATTCTCTTTAAGAATTGCGATTTCTTCTTCGGTTTTGATCCTGATCATAATTCAAAGAACTTTATCGATTACATACCGGAACGGCCTTTGAGACGTCCCGTTTTCATCAAACCGTCGTAGTGACGCATCAACAAATAGCTTTCAATTTGTTGGAGCGTATCAAGCACTACGCCTACAAGAATCAACAAAGAAGTACCGCCATAGAATTGAGCGAATTGGTTGTTGATTCCGAGCATCATTGCGAAGGCCGGCAAGATTGCCACGATTGCCAAGAAAATAGAACCGGGCAAAGTAATGCGGGACATCACACTTGAAATATATTCAGCAGTTTTCTTACCAGGCTTAACACCCGGGATAAAACCACCATTCTTCTTCATTTCATCAGCCATCATAGTCGGATTGACGGTAATAGCAGTATAGAAATAAGTGAAGAGGATGATCAACATAGCGAACGTGAAGTTGTACCAGAATCCGGTATAGTCGCTCATCACCGCAGCAAAACCACGGGTTGCGTCAAAACCTGCAAAAACCAACGGGAACATCATCAACGCTTGAGCAAAGATGATCGGCATAACGCCAGCAGCATTGATTTTCAAAGGAATGTATTGACGTACACCACCATATTGTTTGGTGCCTACGACACGTTTAGCGTATTGTACAGGAATTTTGCGTTTGCCTTGTACCAAAGCGATACAGCCGATGAAGATGAAGAACAAAATCACCAGTTCCACGATGAGCATCAAGGGGCCGCCGTTGGTTTGACCAAAACGGGTACCAAATTCAGCAATCAAAGCGAAAGGCAAGCGAGCAATAATACCCACCATAATGATCAAGGAAATACCATTGCCCAAACCACGGTCAGTAATGCGTTCACCCAACCACATGATGAACATCGTACCACCAATCAAAACGAGTGTAGCGAAGATGTTGTAAGAGAAGCCTTTCACCAAGAAAGCTGCTTCAGGAAGTTGTGAATGCAAGTTGGTAATGTACGCAGGACCTTGAAGCGCCAAAATAGCGATGGTCAAGTAACGGGTCCATTGATTCATTTTTCTACGACCGCTTTCTCCTTCACGTTGGAGGCGTTGGAAGTAAGGTACCATAACGCCCAAGAGTTGGATCACGATCGAAGCAGAGATATAGGGCATTACCCCCAAGGCAAAGATAGATGCATTTCCGAACGCACCGCCGGAAAACATATCCAACAAGCCTACCAGACCACTGGAGGCCTGGCTTTGCAAGTTGGCAAGTTGCGTCGGATCAATACCCGGAATTACTACGAAGCTACCCAAACGGTAAACTACGAGCAAAAGGATGGTATAGACGATCCGAGTGCGCAACTCTTCTATCTTGAAGATATTCTTTATAGTATCAAAGAATCGTTTCATTGATTTTTTAGATTACAGTTGCGGTTCCACCCACAGCTTCGATTTTTGCAATAGCAGATTTAGAGAATGCGTTAGCGACTACTTCGATCTTAGCGGTCAATTCGCCATTACCGAGGATTTTCACTTTGTCATTCTTTGAAATCAATCCAGCTTCCATCAAGGTATCAATACCGATGGCGGTGATGTTCATTTTTTCGCTTACTGCTTGCAGAATAGAAACGTTAATACCTTTGTATTCTACACGAGTAGGGTTTTTGAAACCGAACTTGGGCAAACGACGTTGAATCGGCATTTGACCACCTTCAAAACCTTTCTTACGGGAGTAACCTGAGCGGGCTTGAGCACCTTTGTGACCGCGAGTTGAAGTTCCTCCGTGTCCAGATCCTTCACCACGAGCGATGCGCTTTTCTCTACCGAGAGCACCTTGTGCAGGTTGCAAGTTATGTAATTTCATTGCTTAATTCCTCTTAAATTAAATCTGTTCAACTTTTACCAAGTGAAGGACTTTTTGAATCATACCTTCGGATACGGGAGTAAGTTCAACTTCAACAGTTTGATTCATACGACGCAATCCCAAAGATACCAAGTTTGCAATTTGCACTTTGGTTGCACCATTCTTACTCTTAACTTGTGTAATTCTTACTTTTGCCATAATTGCTTCCTCCCTTAACCTTTAAATACTCTTTGCATAGGAATTCCGCGAACGCCAGCAACCATATATGCATCACGCATTTCTACCAAGGCAGCAACGGTAGCTTTTACCAAGTTGTGCGGGTTGGAAGAACCTTTGGATTTCGCCAAAACGTCGTGAACACCTACTGATTCAAACACGGCACGCATTGCACCCCCTGCTTTCACCCCGGTACCGGGAGCTGCAGGTTTCATAAATACGCGAGCACCACCGAATTTTGCTTCTTGTTCGTGCGGGATGGTTCTCTTGTTCAAAGGAATCTTCACGAGATTCTTCTTTGCATCCTCAACGGCTTTTGCAATAGCTGTGGTAACTTCGTTTGCTTTTCCAAGGCCATAACCTACTACACCTTTTTCGTCACCGACTACTACGATAGCGGCAAAGCTGAAGTGACGGCCCCCTTTGGTTACTTTCGTAACACGTTGGATTGCAACCAATCTGTCTTTCAATTCCAAATCGGTGGTCTTTACTTTCTTTACATTAATGTCTGCCATAACTCTTAGAATTTAAGGCCGCCTTCACGTGCAGCGTCAGCCAAACTTTTTACTCTTCCGTGATAGAGGTAACCTCCGCGGTCAAAAGCGATGGTAGTAATACCTTTGGCCATAGCGCGTTCTGCTGCCAATTTACCAACCAATTGAGCCACTTCGATTCCACTCTTATTTTTTACCTCTTCGATCAATGCTTTATCTTTAGAGGATGCAGATGCCAAGGTTACGCCGTTAACATCATCGATGAACTGAACGTAAATGTTCTTGTTGCTTCTAAATACCGACATTCTCGGTTTTTCTGCAGTACCGTTAACCGCTTTACGGATGCGGTAGCGGATTCTTTGTCTTCTTTCAATTTTATTAATAGCCATAGTTCGTTCTCCTTATTATTTAGCACCTGCAGACTTACCAGCTTTGCGACGAAGTTGTTCGCCGACAAATTTAATACCTTTACCCTTGTAAGGTTCCGGAGCACGCAGTGAGCGAACCTTAGCGGCTACCATACCGAGCAATTGTTTGTCGTGGCTCTTGAGTACCAAAACGGGGTTTTGACCTTTTTTAACAGGTTCAGCTTCACCTTTCACTTCTTCAGGAAGCATGAAATGGATGTCGTGAGAGTAACCCAAGTTGAACTCGAGGACTTGGCCTTTCACTTCAACACGGTAACCCACACCGACCAATTCTTGTTTGGTGCTGAAACCTTGAGAAACACCAATAACCATATTGTTGATCAATGCGCGATAGAGACCGTGCATAGATCTGTGACGGGGTTGGTTTGTGGGACGAGTCACAATTACTACTTCTCCCTCTACAGACACTTTGATGTCAGCATCCACTTGCTGCGTCAGTTGTCCGAGCGGTCCTTTAACCGTTACCACGTTATCAGGACTTACTGTAACAGTAACTCCTTTAGGCAGGTTTACAGGCAATTTTCCTATTCTTGACATTATCGTTAAGTTTTAATAATTCATTAATAAACGTAGCACAAAACTTCACCACCAACGTTCAACTCACGAGCTTCTTTGTCAGAGATGATACCTTTGGAGGTTGAAAGGATAGCAATACCCAAACCGTTCAATACACGCGGCATATTTTCTACGTCGGTGTACTTTCTCAAACCGGGAGTACTGATGCGTTGGATTTTCTTAATCGCAGCTTTTTTAGTTTCAGGATGATACTTGAGCGCGATTTTGATGGTGTTGCAAGGATTTCCTTCAACCACTTTGTAGCTGAGGATATATCCTTTTTCGTGCAAAATGCGAGTGATTTCCACCTTCATTTTAGAAGAAGGAATCTCTACAATCTTGTGACCTGCCAGGTACGCATTACGAACCCGGGTCAGGAAGTCTGAAATTGGATCAGTCATTGTTGTTTAAGTTTTACAGATTCGACATCCGAAGATGCCCGATATCCAATGTTATTAAATAAATTTTGTTTGGTTTACCAACTTGCTTTTTTAACGCCCGGGATCAAACCGTTGCTAGCCATTTCACGGAATTGAATACGGCTGATGCCGAACATTCTCATGTATCCTTTCGGACGACCAGTCAAAGAGCAACGATTGTGTTTGCGAACGGGGCTGGAGTTTTTGGGCAATTTGTCAAGTGCAGCCCAGTCTCCTGCTTCTTTCAAAGCTTTGCGTTTCGCTTCATATTTGGCACACAGCTTAGCGCGTTTTACTTCGCGTGCCTTCATTGATTCTTTTGCCATATCCTAATCTTGATTATTTCTTGTTCTTAAAAGGCAAGCCGAATGCACGGAGCAATGCGCGTGCTTCTTCGTCTTTTTCAGCTGAAGTCACGAAAGTGATCTCCATACCGAGCACTTTTTGAATTTTGTCGATGTCGATTTCAGGGAAAATGATTTGTTCTTTGATACCGAGGGTATAGTTACCACGACCATCGAATTTTTCGCTGATACCGTTGAAGTCACGGATACGGGGCAAAGAAACTGCGATCAATCTTTCAAGGAATTCGTACATTTTCGAACCACGGAGAGTTACTTTTACACCGATAGGCATACCTCTACGGAGTTTGAAGTTTGAAATATCCTTGCGAGAGTAAGTAGCAACAGCCTTTTGACCAGTGATCATAGTCAACTCTTGTTGAGCCACTTCGATCAATTTTTTGTCAGCAGTTGCAGATCCGATACCTTGGTTGATGGTAATCTTTTGCAACTTCGGCACTTGCATTACAGACTTGTAAGCAAATTCTTCTTTGAGTTTTGCTACAATCTCTTCTTTATATTTCTTTTGCAGAGAAGGAACATATCCTTTCAAATCAACTGCGATTTGCTCTTGTGCTTCTTGAGCTGCTTTCTTTGCCATTACTTAATCTCCTCTCCTGATTTTTTAGCGTAACGAACCAATTTTCCATTGTCGTTCAAACGACGACCGATACGGGTAGGAGCACCGGTTGACGGATCAACAACTTGCAGATTGGAAATGTGGATTCCTGCCTCTTGTTTTACAATACCACCTTGGGGATTTTTGGCGTTGGGTTTGGTATGTTTGCTTACCATGTTAACCCCTTCCACGATAGCGCGGTCTTTTTTGGTAATCACTTCGAGAACCTTACCGGTTTTACCCTTATCGTTCCCAGCGTTTACAAAAACGAGGTCGCCCTTTTTAATATGTAATTTCTTATTCATCTGTGTACTCCTTATAATACTTCGGGTGCCAATGAAACAATCTTCATATATTTTTCACGCAACTCTCTGGCTACGGGGCCAAAAATACGAGTTCCGCGAACTTCGCCTTGGTTGTTCAACAACACGCAGGCATTGTCATCAAAACGGATATATGAACCGTCAGCGCGACGGATTTCCTTTTTAGTACGTACGACTACAGCTTTTGAAACGGTGCCTTTCTTGGCATCACCGCCGGGAATCGCACTCTTAACGGCAACTACGATTTTGTCACCTACACTAGCATAACGACGACGGGTACCGCCCAATACACGAATACAGAGTACTTCTTTAGCCCCGCTGTTGTCTGCTACCATCAAACGTGTTTCTTGTTG
The DNA here is from genome assembly GCA_017546605.1 of Bacteroidales bacterium. Lineage (GTDB taxonomy): Bacteria > Bacteroidota > Bacteroidia > Bacteroidales > UBA932 > JAGCJX01. The sequence goes on from JAFYSH010000006.1 coordinate 66,691, forward strand.
TATCATAGCCTATTTAACTTTTTCTACGATTTCTACTAATCTCCAGCATTTGGTCTTGCTCAACGGGCGAGTTTCCATAATGCGAACGGTATCTCCTTCATCGCACACGTTATTTTCGTCGTGGGCAACAAATTTCGTGGTTTTATTTACGAACTTTCCGTAAATAGGGTGTTTTACTTTTCTCTTAACAGCAACAACGATGGATTTTTCCATTTTGTTACTTACCACGATTCCTACTCTTTCCTTACGTAAATTTCTTTCCATGAACGTTAGTTTTGTTCAGATTTTTCAACTTCAGCTAAAATAGTAAGCATCCGGGCAATATCTTTTTTTGCCTTTCTGATTTTGGAAGAATCTTCCAGCGGAGATATAGCGTGGTTCATTCTCATTTGACCCAAGTTAGCCTGCTCAGTTGCGATACGGTCACGCAAGTCCTTTACAGACATCTCGCGAATTTCACTACTCTTCATAATTACACTCTCCTCCATTAATTAGTTTTCAACATAATCTCTGCGAACCACAAACTTAGTGGTAACGGGCAATTTTTGCGCACCCAAGCGGAGAGCTTCTTTTGCAACTTCCATCGGAACGCCTTCTGCTTCAATCAACATACGGCCAGGAGTGATAGGAGCAACGAATCCTTCGGGAGCACCTTTACCCTTACCCATACGCACTTCAGCAGGTTTCTTAGTAAACGGTTTGTCAGGGAATACACGAATCCAGATTTTACCTTCACGTTTCATGTAACGTACTACAGCCTGACGCGCAGCTTCGATTTGTTGACCGGTCAACCAGCAGGGTTCCAAAGTCTTGATTCCGAAAGAACCAAAAGCCAATTGACTTCCTCTGTGAGCATTGCCTTTCATCCGGCCTTTTTGCTGCCTTCTAAACTTAGTTTTCTTCGGTTGTAACATTGTTCTATAAGTTTTAACTTAACAATTATTCCGTTTAACATTCTGATTATCAATCTGATAACAGACTTTTCCGCGTAATATCGGGATGCAAATATAGACAAAAAATCTGAGGTTGCAACATTTATTTTAACTTTTTTCAAATAATTTTGGACACAAGAATCAAACTGTCAAAAAATCCATTTTCAACAACTTACAGCAATTAAAAAAAATCAGAAGTACCCATTTTCGACAGAAGCCAACATAAGATAACAGCAGGATTGTGGTGCAAAATTTGTACATTTGCCCAACGATCATTTTCACACCTATGAATGGCATCAAATTCGGATGGATCCTCCTACTGTACTGCTGTGGCCTTCTTTCTCAGAATGCTTCAGCACATACACATACATTCATCGGCGATCACCCCCATTCCGACACAACCCAAACAACACAGAAACAGAGCATTTTTAAAAGAAGATCCAAACAAACTCCTCGAAAAGCCCCCAAGAAGAAACTGGAACAATTCACCCCAGAAGATTTGATGCGCTTCTTTATTGAGGAAGGCGACACCATTTACGTGAGCGATCTGGCTCCCGCCTACAAATTTGCCTTTCCAGACAAAGGGAAGGAAGGGCGCGAATGGCGAAAATTCTACCGAACTGTTCACAACTTTGCAAAAACCTACCCGTATGCACTGATCGCAAAAGCCCGTTTGGACTCCACGGAAACCTACTTGGCTAAACAAGAACTAACGAAACGCGAGCGCGAAAAATACCTAAGCGACGTACAAAAAGCCCTATTTGAGGAGTTCGAAGGTCCCTTGCGAAAACTCACTTTCACACAAGGCCGTATGCTACTCCGTCTCATCGATCGGGAAATTGGAATCACCTCCTATTACATCATCAAAGAATACCGAGGCAGTGCAGCCGCCGGATTCTGGCAAGGTATCGGCTGGATTTTCGGGGCAGATCTAAAAACTCCCTATGACAAATTCGGAGAAGACAAGGAGTTAGAAGACCTGGTTCAAGTCTATCACGCCGGTCAGTTTGACTACCTCTACTTCTCCATCTTCGGCGAATACCCTCCAAAACTACCGGTCAAATACCACGATATTATCAAATAATCACTACCTTCGTGGTTTCGAACATTTATATTACTACAAATACAATTCGATGATTATGAAGAAAACCATCAAAACAATCGCATTGGCAACCATTGGCACAGCTAGCTTGGTTGGCACCACTGCGTGCGGACCCAAAGAAAGTCCGCTGAAAGCCAAGGTGGATGAATATGCCTTGGTTGAACTAAAATCAGACCTGGTGAACAACCTGTCTGAAAACGAAAAACAAATGGTAAAGATCTTTTTCGAAATTGGAAAGATCGCAGATAACTTGTTCTGGCAACAAACCTTTGGTGACAAAGCCCTGGTAGAAGGCATCAGCGACAAATACGCCAGAGAATTCGCCTTGATTCAATATGGTGCTTGGGACCGCTTGGACAACAACCAACCGTTCTTGGCCAACTATGGCGAAAAACCGGCTACCTGCAACTACTACCCCCAAGACATTACCCTGGAAGAGTTCCAAGCATTTGACGACCCGAACAAATCTTCTTGGTACACCGTTTTGCGCCGCAACGAAGATGGCAGTTTGAAAACCCTCTGGTACCACGAAGCTTATGCAGAAGAAGTAAACCGCATGTGCGAATTGCTCCAACAAGCCGCTGACCTGGCCGAAGATGCCGGTTTGAAAAAATATTTGTTGGAACGCATCGAAGCCTTCCGCACCGATGACTACTTGGCTAGCGACTTGGCTTGGATGGACATGAAAGACAGCCGCGTTGACTTTGTCATTGGCCCCATCGAAAGCTACGACGACAAATTCCAAGAAACAAAAACTTCATACGAATCATTCATCCTGCTGAAAGACGAAGCACGCAGCAAGGACCTGGCTAAATTCGTAGCCCTCCTTCCTGCCTTGCAACAACAGTTGCCTTGCAAACCGGAATACAAAACCTTCGTACCGGGAACTTCTTCTGATTTGAACGTTTACGATGCTGTATTCTATGCCGGCGACTGCAACTCAGGCAGCAAAACCATTGCAATCAACTTGCCCAACGACGAACGCGTACACGCCTTGAAAGGTACTCGCCGTTTGCAATTGCGCAACTCGATGAAAGCTAAATTTGACAAAATTTTGCTTCCGATCGGTCAAATGGTCATGGATCCCTCACAAGTAGGCTACTTGAATTTTGATGCTTTCTTCTGGAACGTAACCTTCCACGAAGTAGCACACGGTTTGGGCATCAAACAAACCATCAATGGCAAAGGTACCGTTGACGCTGCTATGGGCACTGAAAAAACTTCATGGGAAGAAGCCAAAGCAGACATCCTCGGCTTGTTTATGGTTTGCAAACTCATCGAAATGGGAGAAATCACCAACATCACCGAAGAAGAAGCTATCTCTACTTATATTGCTGGTATTCTTCGCTCAGTACGCTTCGGAGCCGCTTCCTCACACGGTAAAGCAAACATGATGTGCTTCAACTACATGGAAGAACAAGGTGCATTCAGCCGCAACGAAGCCGGTAAATTCATCATTGATTTCCCGAAAGCAAAGGCTGCCATGAACTCATGGGCAGACTTGATCTTGACTGTTCAAGGTGATGGCAACTACGAATTTGCAACTGAATTCCGTGGCAAAAACGGAGGCATCACCCCGGCCCTCCAAGCAGACCTGGACTTGATCAACAATGCAGGTATTCCGAAAGACATCCGCTTTCACCAAGGCGTTGAAGTATTATTCCAATAAGGATACTCCTACTGTAATCATAAATGAGGCGGCTCCAAAGAGTCGCCTTATTTCATTTATCGCAACGTCGATTGTAAGAACTCCAGAATCAAGTGGATAATTTCCGGAGCAATCGTTTCCTCAATTTGCGCATACTCCTGTGGAAGACCACTTTGACAATGCTGCCCCAAGTGATTCAAGTCTTCCAGAGCCTCCAAGCGCACCTGCTGATTACCACCCTCAGCCAAGGCTGCCCCAATGGCCCCCAAGTTCAAATCCACCAAGACCTGCACATCCTTTGTGCCATTGAATGCCAGCACCGGAACCGATATCCGTCGCAAAGCTTCCTGAGGAGAAAAACGGATAAAAGCATACATCCACGGATCCAACAACTGATTCACAGCCTGAGGATCACCCACCAAAGCCTCCACTTCTCGCCTCAACGCCGCATCATTGGAGGTGGATGACAAAATCCGATCAAAAACAGCGCGATTCAAAACCAAAGCTTGATCGATTTGAGCCTCTGGATACCCAGACAGACGATAGATGGCACGCGACTGACTCATCAGCACCTCATCCCCACGAATACCCGGTCCCGCAAATGAGATCACAAAATCACAGGAAGCATCACGAGCTGCCACCAGAAACGCAATCGAAGCCCCTTCACTATGTCCCAAAACACCTACGCGCCGAACACCCGGCAACGACCGGACATAGCTTAAGGCCGCCTGGGCATCGTAGGAAAAATCCTCGGTAGTAGCCCCAGAAAACAACCCCTCACTGTCCCCAACCCCACGATCATCATAACGCAAGACAGCATAACCCGCACGCGTCAAAGCATCCGCCAAAACCAAAAAAGGCTTATGTCCCATCAAGGCCTCATCCCGATTCTGTGCCCCACTACCGGTTACCAAAATCACCGCATCATACTCGGAGACACCCTCCGGAACTGTCCAGGTTCCCGCCAAAGCAATACCCGCTTGCTCATTCCGAAAAGTAACTTCCTGTTCCCGATACGGAAATGGTCGAACCGGCTCTTGCGGGCGAAGCCGCTGAGGCAACTCCGATCGGACCAAGCTCATCGGAAATTTCATCCCGTGTTGTGAAAATTCACCCAGAAAGAAATTTTTAACCAGCATACCAGAATAGGACATATCCAACCCCGCAATCTCCAGCGATAAGCGAAGCCCCTCCAACTGAATACAATCCACAGGCAAATCATAGACCGCTTGCGCAGGTACCGTCATAGTGGCCGACAATTCATCATCCAGTCCACCAATGTCAAAATACAATTCCAACTGAGTACCCGGCAGGTCGAGTATCCCTTTCCAAACACCACAGACCGTTGATGTGGACTGACCTGTCAATCCGACACAGAAACCCAGACACAGGATCACCAACCAATATTTTCTCACACACCCTCCTCCTTTTGCTTATTTTTGGGCATACGTCCACTTTTGCGCAAGGCCTCCGCTATGATCCACTGCAACTGGCCATTGACGCTGCGGAATTCATCCGCAGCCCAACGTTCCAGCGAGTCCATCATCTCAGGATCTATCCGCGACACAAAGCTCTTTGATTTTTCCTTACCCGGCATGCCCTAGTTATACAAAGTTCCCGTATTAACAACCGGCTGTGCTGCTTCATCTGCACACAAGACCACCAACAAGTTGCTTACCATCGCTGCCCGACGCTCATTGTCCAGTTCCACAATTTCCTCCTCACTGAGCTTGTCCAATGCCATCTTCACCATAGATACAGCTCCTTCTACAATCTTCTCACGTGCCGAAATCACAGCAGAAGCTTGCTGGCGACGCAACATAACCGCAGCAATCTCAGGCGCATAAGCTAAGTAATTGATCCGAGCTTCCAAAACTTCAATACCTGCCATCGCCAGGCGTTCATTCAAAGATGCTTGCAAAATCTCGTTGATTTCCTCGCCTCCAGAACGCAGGGTAACTTCATCTTGAATACCCTCATTGTTATCGTAGTTATAGTGAGACACCACGTGACGCAAGGCCGCATCACTCTGTACCTTCACAAATTTTTCCAGGGCATTCATCACCCGAGAAAGGGCCGATTCCAAAACCAACTCATTCTTTTGATTGACGGCATTGGTCTTCGCCATGGTTTGGGCGTCTATTTCAAACATCGCCTTGTAGGTATCATTCAACTTCCACACCAGGACCAAACCCACCATAATGGGATTACCCACTTTGTCATTCACTTTGATCGGCGGCACATCCAAGTTCCGAGCCCGCAACGACAAACGCTTCTTTGCATAGAACGGATTCACCCAGAAAAAACCGGTTTCCGTAAAGGTGCCACGGTATTTGCCGAAGAATACCATTACCCGAGCCTGGTTCGGTTCCAAAGACATAAAACCCAAACACAACAAGGTCCATAGTAGTGAAATCACAACAATCAGCGGAACAAGCACCCCTTCCGACAAAACGGAAGACAAGCGAAAAAGGCCAAAAGCCAAAGCAGGCGCCAACAGAATCACCAAAAACAAGGCCAAAAACCCATTGACCCGGAAACCATTAAATACCGATTCTTTCATAACTGATAAAATTTAATTTGATATTATTTTGATATCACAAATATAAGATCATTTTGCTGCAAATTCCAAAACATTTTGGATAAAAATAAAATTATTTTGTATTTGTATAATTTACACTTACTTTTACGAGTCATTTGTTTACGAAAATGAAATTAGAGCCCTTCATCAACCTACTAAGCATAGACTCTTCTTCCGGCAAGGAACGACGACTCGCGGAGTACCTTTCCTACGCATTCTCCACAGCCCGGTGCAACACCTCCTCCTTCGAGGTAGGCGACAACTCATTAAATCTCTATTTTAGCTGGGGGCAGCCCCGCATTGTTTTTTGCACCCATCTGGACACCGTTCCCCCCTTCATTCCTCCCCGAATTGTCACCCAAGCAGACAACGAGCTTTGGATCTTTGGACGAGGAAGCTGCGACGCGAAAGGACAGATTTATGCCATGTACACCGCTTGCGTCGAACTCGAAGAAGCGGGCTGCACCGACTTTGGCCTTTTGCTCGTATCTGGTGAGGAGACAGGATCTCACGGAGCCAAACAAGTCCGCAATCAGATCCCCCCTTGCGAATACCTGGTGATTGGAGAGCCCACCGACAACAAAATGGTCAGCGCCTGCAAGGGCACCAAGGCTTTTGAAGTAACCATCTTGGGACAGAGCGCACACTCCGGTTACCCCGAATACGGAATCAGCTCAATCCTACGTTTCAACGACTGGCTCAACCAGCTACAAGCCATCAAATTCCCAGACGATCCATTGCTTGGACCCACCACCTGGAACATTGGCTGTCTGCACAGCAACAACGCTCAGAACATCCTCAGCGACTGCGTCCGCTTCCGCATTTATTTCCGCACCACCTTTGCTTCTGACGAAATGGTCCAAACTACCATGGCTTCGTTCCAAAATGACTTCATCAAAATACAAGCCCATGGAGGAGACACCCCGGCCCGCTACCACACCCTGGAAGGTTTCCCCACGAAAACCGTTGCTTTTGGCAACGATGCACCCCACTTGCCGGGCTACCAACACAAAATCATTTGTGGCCCCGGATCCATACTGGTGGCACACACTCAAGATGAAGCCATCCGCTGGAAAGACATCCGCCAGGCCGCCGACCTGTACAAAGAAATTTACTACCAGACACAAACACGTCATTCATGAACCAACGAATACCCGTAGCCGTTCTGGGTTGCACCGGAATGGTCGGCCAGAAATTCATCACCTTACTGGAAAACCATCCGTGGTTTGAATTAAAAGAGCTGGTCGCCTCTGAGCGATCTGCCGGAAAAACCTACCGGGAACGTGGATGCTGGAAACAACCCACGCCCATTCCCGAACACATCGCCAATACCCGCATCCAATCACCCCAGGAACCCCTACAGTCCCGCATTTTGTTTTCCGGACTGGATGCCAACATCGCTGGCGAGCTGGAAGAGCAATACGCACAACGGGGCCACCTGGTTGTAAGCAATGCCCGCAATCACCGGATGCGACCGGATGTTCCCTTGATCATTCCAGAAATCAACGGATCCCAAATAGAACTTCTCCGCAAACAAACAACATACCAGCACAATGGAGGAGGTATTGTTACCAATCCCAATTGTTCCACCATCATACTGGCTTTGGCCCTATATCCGATCTGGCAACAATTTGGGCTACAACGTGTCATGGCCACCACCTTGCAGGCAATTTCCGGAGCCGGCTATCCCGGAATCCCAACATTGGACCTATTAGGAAACACACTCCCCTACATTGCCGGTGAGGAAGAAAAGATGGAATCTGAAATCTACAAAATCCTGGGAACCAATAACTTTAAAATATCCACCACTTGCAATCGGGTACCTGTCTTGGACGGACACAGCATCTGTATTTCCCTTCAAACCCAACAACCCTCCACCCTTGAAGGCCTTATGCACGCCCTGGAACACAGCTATGCCGACCTGAATCTTCCCTCATCCCCTGCCCAGGTACTCCAAATACTAACCGATCCCTACCACCCCCAACCCCGAATGGATTTACAAGCGGGTCACGGTATGACCGTCAGTGTGGGACGACTACGAACCTGCCCAATCTTGGATTGGAAATTCACCATCCTGGGGCACAACACCATCCGAGGAGCTGCCGGAGCTGCCCTCTTGAACGCCGAATGGATGACTAGCAACGGACTTGTATGATCATTATGAAATTTGGCGGCACCTCAGTCGCCGATGCTGAAGCCATCTTACGCATGATGAGTATTGTTGAAGAAAAACTGAACAAACAACCCATAATCGTGGTATCGGCCCTTTCCAAGGTCACCGATACGCTGTACAAAATTTGCGACTACGCTGAGCGCTGCGAAAGCATTGAAGCCCTCATGCTCGTGGAACACCTACGGGAACGGCACAAACACGTAGCCGATGGGCTCATCGCTGCCAACAATCCCCTACACACAAGCGCATGCCAGAAAATCGACGAACTCTGCAACCAGTTAAAAAAACTGGTGGAGGTCATATGCGATTTGGAGGAATTGTCTGACCGGAGCCGCGCCCGCATCATCGCCACTGGAGAATACCTTTCTTCGAACCTGATTGCCTTTGCCTTGAATGCACACCACATCCACACACATTTGCTGGATGCACGAAAGATTGTTCTCACCGACACCAATCATCTCAAAGGAGAGCCAGACCTGCCCCGCATTTCCGAGATTGCACCCAAGATCATTCAACAGGCATTGTATGGCATGGAGCAACAGCCAGCGCAAGCCCTCATTACCCAAGGCTTTGTTTCTGCGACCGAATCGGGCATTCCAACAGTCCTGGGACGAGGTGGATCCGATTACACCGCTGCCATTCTGGGCATGGCCGTTCAAGCCGAAAACATCGAAATCTGGACCGATGTCGATGGTATTCACACAGCTGACCCCCGCCAGGTAAAAAACACACTCAGCCTACCGGAAGTCTCGTTCGAAGAGGCCGCCGAGATGGCCCACTTTGGTGCCAAAGTCCTGCACCCCTCCACCATCGAACCCGCAGTTGGGCAAAACATTCCCATTACCGTACTTAACTCCCAAAACCCATCAGGTCCCGGTACACGCATCCTACCCAATTCGAGTATCCCAACGGGGGTCAAATCACTTTCCTGCAAAGAACACATCCTGGTCATCAACATCTTTTCAACCCGTAAGATCAACGCAAGTGGCTTTCTGAGTCGCATCTTTGAGTTGTTCAGCGATCACCATCTTCCCATCGATCTGATCAGCACCTCCGAAGCCAATGTTTCCATTACCTTATCAGCCGAAGCGAACATCGACCGACTTCTGGAAGATCTTGCTACCTTTGCTATGGTATTTGTTGAAACCAACAAGAGCCAACTTTCCATCGTCGGCAAGGAGATGGCACTGATGCCCGACCTGCATACCCGAATTTTTCAAACCCTTGCCCAGGAAAAAATATACATGATTTCACAAGGGGCCGGACTGAACAACCTCAGTCTGGTCATTGACCGAGATCGTCTGAACCCCGTTATGAACCAACTACACCACACCTTGTTTTACCATGAACCTTGTCATTAGCGGATACGGAAAGATGGGACAGACCATTGAAAAAATCATCCTCGAGAAAGGATGGCCTGCACCTCTTACAACGAATCGAGTTGAAAGCCTATCACCAGCCCTGGCCTCCCAATCCATCTGCGTGGATTTTTCCACTCCCACTGCTTTCCGAAACAACTACCGGTTTCTGGCCCGCCATTTTCAAGGCGTCGTAGTAGGCACCACCGGCTGGGACGACATCCGAGAGGATATTTTTGCCTGCTTTCAAGAACACAACACCCCACTGATTTACGCCTCCAACTTTTCCATAGGAGTCAATCTGCTGTTTGAAATCACACAAGAACTCTGCCAGCATCTCCAACACCTCCACGGTTACCAAGCCTCCCTCAAGGAAGTACACCACGTACATAAAAAGGACGCTCCCAGTGGAACCGCCAAAACGTTGCAAAACCTGATCCAACAGACGATCCAGCAGACCGTTCCCATTGAATCCATCCGGGAAGGCGAGGTTCCTGGAACTCATGAACTCACGTTGGAAAGCAGCTCCGATTGCATCCGTCTTTCCCACCAAGCTTACTCCCGGGAGGGTTTTGCACAAGGTGCCGTTTGGGCCCTGGAACAACTCCCCTACCTGAGTGGCATCCACGAATTCCGTACTCTTTTGTTTCAACAAGGATAATACCCATGCAAGCACCACATACCCGTCCCTTACCGCCTTGGACCGGCTGCGGAACAGCTTTGATTACGCCCTTCCAACAACAAGCCGTTGACCAGAAAGCACTCCGTCATTTGGTACGACGCCAGGTCAACGCCGGCATTCACTTCCTGGTTCCCCTTGGAACCACTGCAGAAACACCCTGCCTGGAAGATGATGAAAAAATGCACATTCTTTCTGTGATCCGGGAAGAGGCTCCCCGTACCCCACTATTGGTCGGAGCCGGATCCAACAGCACCGCCGCGACCTGCAGGAACCTGAAGAAATTAGCAAATAGTCCCGCTGACGGATTCTTACTGGTAACTCCCTATTACAACAAACCCACACAGCAAGGCTTGTGGGAACATTTCCGCACCCTGGCCGAATCGACGGATAAAGACATCATTTTATACAACGTCCCGGGTCGGACCGGGGTCAACCTGAGCACTGAAACCACCTTGCGACTGGCCGAGTTACCCAATATTGTCGGCATCAAGGAGGCTTCGGGCAACTACAGTCAAATTTGCGAAATCATCCGGAATGCCCCGACTGGTTTCTCCATCCTCAGTGGGAACGATGATGAAGTGTTGTCACTGATGTGCAGCGGTGCTCACGGCGTCATCAGCGTGGCATCCAACATCGTTCCTGCCAGCATGGTCCACTTGTGCGAACGACTGCTGCATCAGGACTTGGAAGCTGCCCGCGAACTGCACCTTCGCCTGCTCCCGCTGTTCAAACATTGTTTTGTCGAAAGCAATCCAATTCCAGTAAAAGCAGCCTTGGCCCAACTTGGACTCATCCAAAACGAACTACGGTTACCATTGACCCCGGCAACAGAGAACACCCAAACTTTGCTAAAACAAACATTAGCCCAACTCAACGACCTACTATAAGACCATGCATCCGGAATTACAACAATTCAATGAGATCTGCGAACAACTCGAAGAAGGAACTCTGCGAGTAGCAGAACCAGACCACGACGACTGGACCGTTCATCCGACCATCAAAAGCGCCATCCTACTGGGATTTAAACACGGAGTCCTGCATGAAATGAGTCAAGGAGTCTTCAACTTTTGGGAAAAAGACAGCTTGACCGTGCGAAAATTCTCCGAATCCGACCGCGTACGCATTGTTCCAGGCGGTAGTAGTGTCCGAAGAGGGGCCTACCTGGCTCCCGGTGTCATTATGATGCCGCCGTCGTACGTCAACATCGGTGCCTACGTGGATGAAGGCTCCATGATCGACTCACACGTACTGGTTGGATCCTGTGCCCAAATTGGAAAACGAGTACACCTGTCCGCCGGTGTTCAAATTGGTGGGGTACTGGAACCCGTCGGAGCCCGTCCCGTCATCATCGAAGACGATGTATTTGTAGGCGGCAATGCGGGTATTTTTGAAGGAGTACGGGTCTGCCGCGGCGCAGTCATTGCATCCGGAGTCACACTCAATGCTTCCACCGCCCTCTATGATGCAACATCAGGGAACTTGTTAAGAGCCGATGCCCAAGGCTGTCTTACCATCCCCAGCAATGCCGTTGTTGTTGCCGGAAGTCGCCCCATCCGAAAAGGACCTGGCGCAGAAGACGGTATCCAACTCTACACTCCGGTCATCGTCAAATACCGGGACGACAAAACCGACCAATCCCTTATCCTGGAAGATTGGTTGCGATAACTTCTCCTACTTGAACCGCCGGACCTGTCAGCCAAACATCCGAGGCGACCGGTCCCTGCGGCAAGAAATCAACACTCAACTCATCCTTCTTGGCACGAACTTGCACTTGAACACGTCCTGTGGACGCACAGGGCCGAAGACGCCCCGATCGATAAGCAGCAATGCTGGAAGCTACGATACCGGTACCACAGGCCCACGTCTCTGCCTCCACCCCTTTTTCATACGTGCGAACAGCCAAACATTGAATGTCCGGACCAACAACTAGCTGTACAAAATTTACATTCGTGCCCTCCGGCAAAAAAGCCGGATCATGACGCAAAAGCCGCCCTTGCTCCTGAACAGGCCACTTATCAAGTCCACCTGCCAAGAAACAAACCCGATGGCGCGCTCCCGTATAAACATACCAATCATCGTTGGAAAGTTCCTGTACCTGGTGAACATCAATCATCTTCAGACGCACCTCCATAGAAGTCCGCTGATCATTGGTAGATAGGACCTGTGCTTCGTGCAATCCATCCGGAGCCTCAAAGCAGAAGGAATCATACCCCAAAAACGCAGCAAAGGCCACCATACAACGCCCACCATTTCCACACATCATACCACCTGTTCCGTCCGGATTGTAAAACACCATCTTGAAATCTGCCACAGCACTGTGTTCCAAAAGCATCATCCCATCTGCACCAAACCCATAGCGCCGATCACACAAGGCCACGATCTGCTCCGTCGTCAAATTAAAATCTCCGAGTCGGTTATCGGCCACGAGAAAATCGTTGCCCGCACCTTGATATTTATAAAAACGCATCGTCTTTTTTCTATTTTGACGCAAATTTAAAAAAAGACCCGATTCTTTTTGCAAATATTCGTACATTTGAAACTGACCTAAAATTATATAGTATGCTTACTCGTCTTTTTCTTTCCACTGTGATGCTGATCTTCTCCGTTTCCAACCTGCTTGGACAGGTCTATATCTCAGCGGATATGCTCAACTACCGAAACATACGCGTACGGATGACGCTCCAGGATAAAAACACGGCCGTTCCCATTCCTTGGGCCTCGGTTTATTTGATCCCGGAAGGAGACACCACCATTACCCAATTTGCCCTCTCCGACGAACAAGGACGAGTACTACTCAAAGAGGTCCCCGTTGGCCGATACCAAGTCAATGCTGAAATCATTGGCTACAAAGCCTACCAAGCAGTTCACAAATTGGAAAGAAACGAAGAAGACTTGGGAATCATCTCCTTGGAACAAGACATTCAACAACTGGAAGCCGCCTTCGTTTCGGCCATCGGCAATCCTATAACCATCAAACAGGACACCATCGAATTCAACGCAGCCGCTTACCGGGTGGGAGAAAATGCCATGTTGGAAGACCTCATCAAAAAGATGCCAGGTATGGAAGTCAGTGAAGACGGATCGGTCCAACTCAATGGGGAGTCCATCGACAAAATCACAGTCGGAGGACGCACCTTCTTTTTCAACAATCCAACAGCAGCTCTGAAAAATCTACCCGCGAAAATTGTAGAGAAAATCAAGGTCATTGACCGAGAAAACAAGAGTGCTGAGTTTACTGGAATCAGCAGTGGCAATGACAAAGAAAAGATCATGGATGTCCAACTAAAAGAGGAATATACGGAAGGTTGGTTTGGTAATGCCAAATTGGGAGCAGGCTACAGCTTGACCCAAGAAAATCCAGATCAATTGATTACAAACCCCGGCCTGCTGTACAATGGCAACGCCATGATTACCTCCTACAGCGAAAAAGACCAACTCGTATTTATCGGGAACTCGCTCAACGTGACCGACCCTTCAGGTTTTTCCCTCTATGCCTATAGTCCCATTGAGGATGATTATAGCAAACTTCGAGGACTGAGCACCGATGCTTCTGCCGGGCTGAATTACAACACCCAGCGGCTCAAAAATTTTGAAACCACCGTTTCCGCGGACTACAAGTATAACAGCCAGGATGACCGTTCCCGCACCAGCCGAACCTCATTCTTAAGCCAAGCAGATCCATTGTTGAACAATACGTACAAAAAAGGATTCGGAGAACAACAACGGGTAAGTGGCTCCGTAGAAATTGAACGGACGGAAAAGAAAAAATGGAGTCTGTATGTATCCGAGCAATTCCGATTCTGGGACAATCACGCGGAAAATCAAAACGAATCGTCCACCTACCAAGAAGACAGTCTGCTGAACTCAGCGACCACTTCCACCTGGTCCAAGAACAAAAGATTTGACAACACACTCTACGTAAAAGGAGGTGTCAAAATCAACCACCAACACAGAAGCCTAAATCTATCCGTTTTACACGATTACATCACAAGCGACAGCGAGAAACAGGAGTATTCTCAGTTGCAGGAGATGGGCTCTACCCAAGTTCAGGAACTGTTCTACAAGACTGCACAGACCTACCATTATTTGGACACCGATCTCTCATACACCGAACCTTTATCCCAACGATGGAGGCTCCAAGTGTCAGCCAGAACCCAAATGAACCTAGAGGAGACCAATACCCGAGCCACCAATCCTGATGGAAGCTTCAATGACTATTATTCGGCTTACGCCAACAGCCACTACCTGTCCGAAGAAGGGCGTCTTTTACTACAGTATCGCAACGACACTACGCGTATTCGGCTGGGAGCATCGTTTGAAATGGTCTTGAACGAATTGGACAGTAGATCTTTGGGCGTAGAGAGCCATTCCGGCTACAACGACTGGCTGTTCAACTGGTCTCCGTTCCTTTCTTACAACTACACCGCAGGGGGCCATATGGTACATATCCACTACAGCGGCACCTCCTCCCAGGTTTCCAATGAAAAATCGGCTCCGACCCTCGACTTGTCAAACCGTGTACAAATTCAAGCCGGAAACATTTATTTGCGACCGACCTACCATCACACCATGAACCTGGAGTACCGTCACAACAACCGGCAAACTTTTTCCTTCATCAACCTCTTCCTGAATGGAAGATCGACACAACGCTCCATTGTCTATGCCAGCTGGTTTGATGAAAATGGAATCCGCTACGCCGTTCCTGTCAACTCAAGCACTCCGTCTTACGGCGCAGACCTCCACGCAAACTACAGCCGACCGCTGGATGCCGCCAAGAAACTGACCTTACAGCTCGGTGGTAACGTTAGTTACAACAACAACCTTAGCTACCAAGCTACGCAATTCTTACCAGGAATCGCCATCGACGAGTTTGACTACAACGCATTCATGGACAAGTTTTGGGGAAAGGACCACACTGGAGAGGTATTCTACAGCGGCCAAAGCGGTTTTCAGGAAAGCAAGATGCGCACCCTCGGATGGTCCGCTCACCTGAGTCTGCGCTACAACCTTGACAAGTTGAGCCTGGGTACAGAAGTTCGTACAGACAACTCTCGTTCGCGTTATTCATTGGACCCGACCGCCAATATGAATACCTGGAAGCACAATTTCAAAGGCGACGTACTTTACCAACCGGGGCTCGGCTGGGAATTTAAAACCGATGCCAGCTATCGCATGTACCGGGGCTATGCCAACGGATACGGAGAACCTGAACTACAATGGAACGCAAGTATCGGTAAAACTATCGGAAAATGGACCCTTTCTGTCAATGTCTATGACATCCTAAATCAGACGCGCAACCTACAACGGAGCACATCGGCAGAATATACAGAAGACACCTACCGAAATGTCATGGGACGTTACTTCTTGATCAACCTCAGCTTCAACTTTGGCAAGATGAATGCCAGCAAGAACAATGCTGTTCAAAATGCCATGTACCGAAGCATCCGATAAGAAAAGGAGGCTAACCCTTTTCGGGTCAGCCTCCTCTATCTAAATCTCATCCATGACTATACATCTGAAGAAGAGTCTGCTCGCAATTCCTTCGGTGTCTTATCCCAATTCCGACGGCAAAAAGCAGTGAAATAAGCCGGGGAAGAGAAGCCATATTTCGAAGACAATTTTGTAAAACTGATGCGTGTCAGTTTAATGTCCCGAATGATGGACTCTTTACGACGATCACGCAACCAGGTTGCCGCTGAAACTCCAAAAGCGTCCACAAAACGGCGATTGAAAGTTACCGGTGTCATACCGATCATATTGGACAATTGGTTCACTTTGTCGGTCTTGCGATAATTCATCAACACGAAATTCTTGAAATCCGGATCCCCACCCAACAACGGATAGAAGACCTGGCACAAATCCCGTTTTGAATAAAGTTCATTCAAGTAAATAAACAATTCTTCCAACTTGATTTCGTAAAAGTGGTTGCAGTAGTAGCGTTCTTTGAACATTTTCAAGCCACTACGAAGCTGTTCGTCCAAAAGAGGATGAACCGGCAAAGTAGCAATTCCATTAACCGTTGTATTTCCTTTATAGGGGACAAGACGATCCAGGAAGTGGCGGATGCAGTTAATGGAATTTGCATTAAAATGGCAGGCCAACACCTTGGTGTTGTCTTCCTCGATCAACATATCCCGCACCCTTCCCATTGCCTTCAAGAAAAAATTTCCCTTTGAAATCTTATATTCAATCGCTTGCATCCCATCTAACAAGGCAATGGATCCATCCAGCACGAATACCAAAACATCAGTATCCCCGCCCGTCAAACGGATCTGTGTTCCCTTGGGATCAGTATAAACCTTGTACCAAGTCGGAAAGATCGATTCGCAAGCAAAACATTCTTTTCTCTTTAATTCAGGCATAGTATCGGATATTTTTCTAATAATTATAATCTTTCTACAAATGTAAGTCATTCAACCTACTTTGCCAAAATATTTTTTGGTTTTTAGTTATATTTTTATCAAAATATCCACATCCCCGAACATCGGATACTGAGCCGTTTTTCACCGCAGAAGTCGAAGACCGAACCGGTGCATTTTGCACGTTTTGCGCATTGCTACGCACCTTCGGCAAGGCTGCAGGTGCCCCATACAATTCATCGATCAAGTCGATCAATTCTTGAGGATCACGGGTATCTTCCTTGTGTAACACGAATTCTTCTGTGCACAACGGACCAAATTCACCGTTCTGGTCCGCCGCGAAACCAGCAAACAAAATATTGAATTCGTACGGGAAAATATAAATCTTCACCCGCTCAGTTTCTTGACAATAGATCAATTCGGACATCAATTCGTTTTCAGAGAACTCTTCCCCTTCACTCATAATGAAGGCCGCATAATAGAACTGATCAGACTCCGGCTCAATATTGATGAACATCGGTACGAAAGCATAACCATCAAAATCATAATACATGGAGAAACGATCTGAATCCAAGGCATAACATTCGGGAATGTCGTAATACTGATCCCAAGAAACGCTCATAACGGTGCCACTATAAGTGGCCTCCAAGGTACGGAACTCTTCCTTAAAGATACGAGTTGTATTGGTTCCACCCTGATAACCAAAGCCAAACACAACATAATCGGTATCCGGATACAATCCTTCCGGATAGATGGTTTGTTGCCCCATCAGCTCACTCATGTAGTACCAAGTGAAGATGTAGTCAAAACGTTCAGCATCGGTATTACCGTACGACAACCAACGTTCCTTTTCCACATACGTTGCTGCGTAGGTGTCATGGTTGTTGCTCGGATAACAAGTGATGGTTGCAGTGCGGTCCTTGATATTGGTTACTTCAAAGTCCAATTCAAGATCGCTGGATGCAACCGCTCCGGTAGTCACCATTTCTACAGTAGCCTGCGAGGCTGCGTAACCAGAAACTTCATCCACGGCCAATGCATAGAAGGCATACTCTGTTTCGCCTACCAAACTTTTCAATACCTCGGTACTCGGGCCTTGGGCGCAAAACATCTCGAGAATTTCCTCCAGCGTCATTCCATATTGCCCTTTATAAATGGTAACAATGTTGTTCCAGTTAGTGCGTGCAAAGCTATGGATGTCAGCATCTTCTCCATACTCCAAGTAGAAGTCATGCACAATGATTCCATTCCAGAAATAATACCCATCGTAAGAACCCGGATCAATACTCCATTCTACAATGGATCCTTGCACATTGAACTCAAATTCAAAGTCAACATCCACTTGATCCGGCTCGACCGTACTTACCGGCAATCGGTAAATATCGGAGCAAAGTTCCTGTTTCTCAACATCAATGTAGTAAGCGTAAGTCACATAATTCATTTTCGGTCCCAAGCCATCCACCAGAAAGTCTTCTTGATCACCACGCAATACCAACATTTCCAACAGGTCATTCAAGGCAATATGATAAGATTCTGCCAATTGTTGGAAATAAGCAATGTCATCGGCAAACAACGCAGCATCATCTTCCATATAGCCGTTATTTTCCATATATGACAGGTTTGAGGTAAACAGAATGTACGCCTGCTCCTTGTCCTGAGTTGTCAAATCAAACTGGTAATAGGACTCGCGCACGAGCAAATTGCTATACACAAATGTCGGAGGATCAGCCGCCTCTTGTTTTACCGGCAAACGCACGGAATTTTCAAGGGCCGAATAAGTCAAGGTCAGGGTTGTTTCCCGCGGTTCAGTCACCTCATTGGGTAGGGCTTCAAAGATGATGATACCCGCAATGGATGTATCCAAATTCTGCAACCAGTTGGCATCCAGAGTCACTTCAACCACCGCTCCTTCTACAGGATTTTCAATAAAGTATTCAACCGCATAGCTGCCGCCATCCTTAGAAACGGCAACCTCTTCGTAATTGAATGTAATCACAGGATCCATAGGATCGGGGCTTGTCTTTTCCGTAGGCTGACAAGCAACCAGCGACAAAAGTAAAACCCCGAAACATCCTAGGATCGCTGTGTAAAATCGCAGCTTCCTCATCTTACAAATTCAAAATGCTCTTGGTCGGACGAAGGCCTTCCAGATTGTGTTTACGATACATCATGCCTAGCGGCGTAGCAGGCTCACCTGACCACCACTCATAGAAACCTTGAACATCACTTACACCGTCTCTCGTGAAGGTGAATTCTTTTTTGTACAAGGGACCATATTTACCTTCACTATCCGTAGCAAAGCCCACAAAGATGTACGGAATATCATAAGTAAAGATTGAACTTCTTGAGAAGTCTGTTTGAGGACCAGCGTACAACAATTCGCGAATCCAATCATCGTCGGTGTATTCTTCTTTTCCAGAGAGCGGGTACATGTGGAAATAAGCCTTATCAAAAGCCGGTCTTACTGACACTTCCATCGGGAAGAAAACTTCGTTGGTATAGAATGAGAATGAAGCGAAGTTAGAAATGGCTTGTGATACGGCATACACATCATAGTAGTCTTCGTTAAGAAGGGTCAAAATAACGGCAGCCTGATCTGCGGAAGGAGTGGTAAAGACCTCCGTAAAGATAGGAGTTGTCAAGACGCCACCATTGTAACCAAATGCAAATGCTACATACTCTGTTTCAGGATTCAAGTCTGAGAAATCATAAACAACCTCTCCAAAGACGGTTGACAACGAATAGAAGAATTTGATGTTATCCAGACGCTCTTGATCGGTCGAACCATAAGAGTCGTATTCGGCTTTGGTAAAGCAGTTGGCTGCAAAGGGTTCATTGGAACTGGGTGTATATTTGATTGTAGCAGCTCTTGCCTCCAAGTTTTCCAACGAAATTGAAATTTCCATCTCAACGGCTTCAACTTCTTCGGTACGTACCATTTCGTAATCCGGAGCCGATGCGGCATACACTGTAGCTTCATCAATTGCCACTGCAAAGAATGCATATTCCTTTTCAGGTTTCAACGAACTGATCTTCATAGTAGTTTCTCCACGACGGCAAATAGCTTGCAAAATAGCTGCATTGCTATTGCCAGCTGCTTGGTAGGACAACATCAATTCATTGGTGTATTCAATTGCATAGGTTTCGAAGTCACCTTTACCATCAAATACCTCATTGAACAATTCCATATCAACCGCATCAAAGTAATAGTAACCATCGTAATCGTTGGGATTGATGGTCCATTCTACCAACGCACCATTGACAGCAATATCCATGGTGAAATCCACTTCGATTTGGTCAGGAGCAGCTGTTTTGAAAGGGAAACGAACGATCTTGCTTTCCAATTCAAGGGTTTCAATATTCACGTGGTAAGCATACAAAATATAGTTGCAACCCGGAACAATGCCTTCATTTGCAAAGAATCCCACTTCGTCACCGATGTGAGTAATCATAGACAGCAATTCGGATACTGACATGCTGTAGTATTCTGCCAAATACTCAAAATACTCCATATCATCTTCGAAAAGCGCCTCATCGGTATCCAAATCATAAACCGCCATGTAGGTGGGCGTAGAAGCAATTGCAATGTAAGGTGCCTCTTTATCCAGCGGGTAGATATCCACGGTATAAGAAGTCATTTCAGCACGCATGTTTTCAAAAGAGAACGGAGCGGGATCAGCTGCTTCTTGGCTGATTTGAACCGATGCTTCTATCTTCGCATATTGGAAATTCAAGCTTGCTGTACGAACTTCCATCGCATCGTTGGGCAATACATCAAAAACGACAACACCATCAATTGAGGTATCCAAGTTGGTAATCCAGTCTTGGCTAGCAGTAATCGATACAGTTTCTCCTTCTACGGGATTTTCGATGGTGTACCCAACCGACATAGTTTCGCCATCTTTGGAGGCGGTCAGATCGGTGATGTTAAAAGAAATAGTCGGATCCTGTTGCGGTTCCGGCTGTTTTTTTTCTTCCACGTTACAAGCGATTAGCTGAAACAGTAGGATAAAAACAGCTAAAGCGTAATTAATCAGTTTCATATCAGATTTGTTAAGGTTTCTAAAAAGCAATAGCTAGCCCTTTTGGGAGGGCTAGCCAAATCATTTACCGTTCCTTATTAGAACGTTCTTCTTTCCATTTTGGTCTTTTCAACTTTTTTAAGCACGTTACGTTGATTCCAACCATTCGCTACCACTTCGGATGTATTTTCTTTTACAACTGTAGTAGTAGTCGGCTCACCAAAGGAAACGAAAGAACTCATATCAAAGTTAACCGCTGCTGCGGGCACGCACACTTGACGTGCAGCTTCTTCATCAGCAAAGTACCAATCTATGAATTCTTGAGGATCATCTACATTATCACGAGTAATGGTAAGGTTAACTTTTGCCAAAGGACCATAGTTACCTTCTGCGTCCACAGCAAAACCAACCATCACGATCGGAGTGTCGTAAGACAAGGTATAAGCACCTGAACGGTAGGTATCCGGACCTCCATAAACCAACTCTTCGATCCATTCTTCGTCAGAAACTTCTTCTTCCGGTGCATTGAACAGACCAAAGTAGAATTCATCCGCTTCCGGTTCAATATCAATTTCATATGCAAAGAAGGCTTTACTGGGATTTGCATAAGCTGCAAAGTAATCACTCAATTCGGCAACTTCTTCTGTATGATATGTACCTACTACATTGATGGTCAAAACAGAAGAACCTTCAACAGCTGCAGTCGTCTCAAAAACTTCTTTGTAGAAAGGAGTATTCACAACTTCTCCCACATAACCAAAAGCCAACACTACATACTCAGTTTCAGGAGCCAGGCCATTCATTTTCACATCGTAACGTGAACCCGGATTTGAATAGAAATAATAAGAATCTACCAAAGTAGTAAATCTTTCTTCATCCGTTTCACCCAATGCATCGAATTCACTCTTATCAAGAACACCTGCTACATAAGGATCTTCTTCGTTGCTTGCAATGTAGTCAATCACCACAGATCTTGCAGAAACTTCTTTCACTTGAATATCAACCACCAAGTCAGAAGCAGAAACGCTACCGGTTGTAAAGTACAAGAAGTCAACATAAGAAGTCGGGTATGCCGTTTCACTATCAACAGCAAAAATATACAAGGTGTAATCGGTGTCTGCCTTAATGTTGTGAAGCTCCACGGTTTGTGTACCAACACCACATTCTGCGAAAATCTGGTTAAGGTCGATACCATAGCTAATATACATTTCTACAGTAGCCACCCAGTTCAAAATCAAAATGTCGTTCATTTCTTCTTCAGAATAACCAGCTGCTTCCGCTTCTTCGGTCAACATATAATCGTAGTAGTAGTATCCTGTGTAAGATTGCGGATCAATAGTCACGTCAGCATTCGGTCCATCCACTTCTGCAGAAAGGTTGAAATCGATCTCATCCAAAGGCAATTGTTCAGTGGTGACTTGCAAACGAACGACTTCACTGGTGCGTTCCATATTCGGAATATCAATGTGGTATGCATAACCTACATAGTCATAGTTCGGATACAAGTTATTGATCGGACAAGTCTGATCACCTACGTATACAACACTATTCAAGAAATCAACCAAAGAATAACCATAAGCTTCAGCCAGATAACTAAAATATTCCATATCATCTGCAAACAGTTTGTCATCGTCTTCCAAACCATAATCTTGCATATAGGCAAGTTCCATTACATAGTAAATGTAAGTAGCTTGTTTGTTGGCCGGAATAACGTCCACCTTGAAGTTGTCTCTATCAACGCGCACATTCTCGAAGACAAAAGGCACCGGATCACCTGCTTCTTGTTTTACAACACAGGTAACATCTTCTGCTCCCTCGTAAGAGAATACAAAGGATGCGGTACGTTCTTCAACAGTTTCATTTTCAACAACTACAAATTGTACGATGTTTTCAATGCTGGTATCAACATCGGTAATCCAATCAACTTGAGGAGCAGCTACAGATACCGTTTTTCCTTCTACCGGATTGGCAACTGTAACTTGTACAGAGAAAGAACCTCCCGTTTTATCAACGCTAATTTCTGTTTGGTTAAGCGACAATGCCGGCTCTTGAGGTTGAGGCTCCGGATTGTTCTTTTCAGGTTCCTCGCAACCTACTACGAGACCCAAACCGATGGCCATAAACAAGGGCCAAGATTTTTTCAATAACTTAAACATAAGCTGAAAATTTAAATATTAAAATATGTTTTTATCGAACCATTTTCACCAAGTCGCTTGCCGGAACTGCTGCTTCTTTTTTCGGGAACAACCGGTCAGCTTTAGATACAAACTCAGTGGTTGCGTTAGCAACTGAAGCTTCCTTCACTTGCGGAAGAATAACTCCACCCTTCATCATCGGCACAGCCATCGTAGCTTGCGTAGGAGCAGGCACAGTATACATTCTGCTAACGAATTCAAAGTATTCTGCTGCTGCGGTCACACCACTCTTAACCGGAGTAACTTCGAAACGGCACAACGGTCCAAAACCAGCTTCATCGGTAGCAAATCCTGCGAAGACACAAGGAGCGTTGAAAGGCAGAATATACACACTCGCCAACATATTTTTAGGAGAGCTGTACATCAAAGATGTAATAAGCTCTTCTTCAGAGTGTTGGTAGTTGGTTTCATCAAACCAATCCCAATAGTAAGATTCTACATCTTTTTCCGGATCCAAGGTAAGTTTGAAAGGAAGCAAGCAATAATCATCCGCATAGCTCAAATAACCGTTGTAACCGGAATCCAAAGCACAAATATCGTAGATGCTGAAATATCCAGGATATTCAAATTCCATAGTTACGTTTCCTGCTCCTTGGTAAGAAGTGGTGAATTCAGTATAATAAATTTGATCGGTAGTCATGACACCACCTGCACAACCGAAGGCATAAGCTACATATTCTGTTTCTTGGGTAAGTCCCAAAACAGAAGCTTTGATATCGCCTTCCAATTTTTCAAATTCAAATTCGGTCATCAAAGCAATAAAACGATTTGCGTCGCTGGATCCGTAAGACTCCCAAACTTCTTTCGGTACATAACCTGCGAAATAGGGATCATAGTTTGAAGTCTTATAGTTCAAATCTGCAGATTGAGATCCGATGTTAGTTACCGTAATTTCAATCACATTGTCCGACATCGATACTTCTTCTGTTCTTACCACTTGAACTTGGGGAGTTGAAGCAGCGTATGCATAGTTGGGATCCACTGCCAAGCTGAACAAATAGTAGTCGGTAGTTTGCAACAAGTCAAACTCATAACTATCCGCACCATTTGAACAGTTTGCCAAAACTTCGGCATAGGATACGGAAGAAATTTGTTCGTTTACGATGGTATTCCACCAGTTGGTGAAGTACGATTCCACGCTTTGTCCTTCTTTCAATGCATTTTGAACCACTTGAACCGGCATCATATCGAAATAGTAGCGACCTTTATAGTCGTTAGCATATGACACGCTCACCAAAACAGAAGCCTCATCTACATAAACATCAAAATTGAATTCAGCTTCCACTTGTCTCACGTTTTCAGTAGTCACTTCAAAACGGCTCATCTCTCCAACCATGGTGCATTCATTCAAGTCCACGTGATAAGCATACAAGATATAGTCTGTTGCCGGTTGGGCTCCACCTACGCGGACATCAATTTGATCACCATAACGTGCCACTTCTGACAACATCGCTGCCAACGTCTTGCCATAGAACATGGTGCCCAACCATTCGTAGTAAGCCATGTCATCTTCAAAGAGTGCCAGATCAGTACCATAGTTACCTTCTGAATCTTGCATGCTGTCGGCATAATCTTGAGAAGCTGACAGCATGATGAAAGGAGCGCGTTTGTCAACCGGATAAACGTCCATGGTGTAATCCGTGATGGTGACACGAACATTGTCATTGGTAAATGCAGGCGCATCGCCTTGTTCTTGTTTTACGACCAAAGAAACTGTCTCTGCACCTTCGTAGCTAAATTCGATGGTGGTTTCGCGTTGCTCTACAGTTTTGTTCTTTTCTACAGAGAATGAGAAAATACCAGCCAAAGACTGATCGGTGTTTACGATCCAGTTAGCCTTCGGAGTAATGGTAATTGACTTTCCATCCACCTGATTTTCGATAAAATACTCAACATTAAAACGTTCGCCTTGCTTTGCAGCAAAAACTTCATTCATGTTCAAGGTGATAACCGGATCTCCTTGAGGCTGAGGTTCGGGTTCCGGTTGCTTGTTGTTTTCATCGCAAGCAGACAACATACCCAATCCCAAAATGGCCACAAACAGCCAAGCCAGTGATTTCAATTTTGTCATAGATACAATAAATAAAGTTATAAAATTATAATTAGCTCTCATTTTTGGCACAACCGGTCAAAGTTAGATTTTTTTTCTCAAAAAACAAAAAATATAGAATATCGAACACGATCGCTTCAACGGTTGGAGATATGAAGAGATTTTCCGTAGTTGTTTTTTTACACACCGAAATATTTTTCAAAAAAGACCTTCAACTTCTCTACTACGGTCTTCTTTTTCTCCTGTCGGTTGCCGCCACCGAAGCGGGACATCACGGGGAGTATCTTGTCAATGTCGGTGCCTGTTGTGCGTATCGCTCCATCACGAAAAGCGTTCTCCACAAATCGGGTTGTCTCGTCTGCTTTCAAGTTCTCGCTTGCGATAATCTCGTTCAGTTCGTCCTGCTTACGCTGCTGCACATACTCCTCCCACGCCTCATCAACATCGGTATCGGCATTGACACTTGCCACGAAGTCCTCAATGAGTTCTTTCTTGCTTCTCAAATACATACTCGCACCCACCGCCTTGCTGATGCTAACGAGTATCTCCTTGTTCTTGCAGTTGCTGTCGTGGTAGTTCTTCACCAAAAGCAGAATGTAGTCAATGTTTATCTCAACCTGCCTTATCAGTTCGGTCTCAAATATGATGTCATCATTGACCACCTCCTTCTCGCCCTTATTCTTCTTTCGCCACTTATCTTTCAAGTCAAGGTAGTTGCTCTGATAGTCCTGCATCTGTCCATCTGATAGCAATTGCTGACCCTCAAATTGGTCAAACGACTGCAATACATTGATAGACTTCAACAAACTACCAAAAAGGGCAATAAAGCGTCGCTCCTCCTCTTCGCCGAGAGGTTTGTATCCATCAGGATATTGCTCTTGAAGTTGCTCCACCAACTCCTTGTATCCATAGCAATGCTTGCCGTTCTCGGCATCGTATCCCTCGTAGTATGACTTAAAGTCTTTGAGAAGGACAATGCTTGCAGCATCCTTATCACCGAACAGAGCAATCGCATCATCGGTCTCTTGTTGGAGGTTGCGAAAACATACGATATTACCGTAGGTCTTCACGGCGTTGAGTATGCGGTTAGTTCTACTGTATGCTTGTATCAGTCCGTGCTGTTTGAGGTTCTTATCCACGAATAGCGTGTTCAGGGTGGTAGCATCAAATCCCGTCAAGAACATATTGACCACGATGAGCAAATCCACCTGTCTGTTCTTCATTCGTAGCGATAGGTCTTTGTAGTAGTTCTGAAACTTATCGCTTGAAGTGTCGTAGTTGGTTGAGAACATCTGATTGTAATCCTTGATAGCACCCTCCAAAAAGTCTCTGCTTGGTTGGTCAAGGTTGGTAGTGCTCTCTGGGTTCTCCTCAACGAGTATGCCGTCTATCTCCTCCTCGTTTGCTCCGTAAGAGTAGATGGTAGCAATCTTCAATCGCTGTGCTTCGGGCAGATGTGCCTGCTGTGCCTTAAACTCGTTGTAGTATGCCTTCGCCATATCTATTGAGGCAACGGCGAACATAGCGTTAAAACCCGCCAGTTTCTGCGTCATCTTGTTCTCCTTGACCTCTCCCTTCTTCGCCTTTGCCATCTGCTCTATGTTCTGGGCAACACGGAAGGAGTAGTATGATGTTCTCTTGGTCTTTTGCTCAAAGTGTTCCAAGATATACTTCACCACCTCCTTCACTCTTTCAGGGGCTGACATAATACGCTCTCGGTCAATAGCAGAAATCTGCTTATCCAGTATGTCCTCCTTCGTTTTAAGCGTATTCACATAGTCTATACGGAACGGAAGGACATTCTCATCGTTGATAGCATCCACAATGGTGTAGGTATGGAGTTTATCACCAAATGCCTGCTGCGTAGTTTTCAGTTTCAAGTCTCCACCGCTGCTTGCGTTCTGGGCGAAGATAGGTGTGCCCGTAAATCCGAAGATATGGTATTTCTTGAAGTTCTTGGTAATGGCGTTATGCATCTCACCAAAGTTGCTTCGGTGGCACTCATCAAAGATAATCACCACTCTCTGCTGGAAGATAGGATGGTTCTTGTTCTTCTGAATGAAGATGGAGAGTTTCTGTATGGTAGTAATGATGATACGGTAGTCGTGGTAGCCGCCGTTCTTATCCTTGTTTTCCAGTTGTCGTTGAAGGACGGAAGTAGAGGTATTGCTGTCCGCTGCACCTTCCTCAAATCGGTTATACTCCTTCATCGTCTGGTAGTCAAGGTCTTTTCTATCCACCACGAAAAGTACCTTATCTATGTATTCAAGGCGTGAAGCGAGTTGAGCGGTCTTAAACGATGTAAGGGTCTTACCTGAACCTGTCGTATGCCATATATAACCACCACCTTCGGTTTTGCCATACTGCTTATAGTTATGAGCCACATTTATGCGTCCAATAATACGCTCCGTTGCTGCAATCTGGTATGGACGCATAACAAGAAGCATCCTCTCACTCGTAAATACACAATACTTGGTCAGGATATTTATCAGGGTATGCTTGGCAAAGAAGGTGCGGGTGAAGTCTATCAGGTCGTTGATAGTCTTGTTGTTGCTGTCCGCCCAGAATGACGAAAACTCAAATGAGTTGCTGGTCTTCTTGCTCTTGTTTCTGTTTCGCTCCTGCTCCTTGATGTGGTTGAAGCGAGTGGTATTTGAGTAATACTTGGTGTTAGTTCCGTTGGATATGACGAAAATCTGCACATATTCATACAGTCCGCATCCTGCCCAAAAACTATCTCTCTGATAGCGGTCTATCTGGTTGAATGCCTCTTTTAACTGAACTCCTCTTCGCTTCAACTCTATATGCACAAGTGGCAGTCCATTGACGAGTATAGATACATCATAGCGAGCATCGTGGTTGCCCTGCTCCTCTTCGTATTGGTTGATGACTTGAAGGTAGTTGTTATGTATATTCTTCTTGTCAATCAGGTAGATGTTCTTGGTCTCACCAGTATCTCTTTTGAGGACTTGGATATGGTCTTCCTGTATCTTGGTTGTCTTGGCTTCAATGCCTTCGTTCTGGTTAGCAATGACATCATTGAAGAAACGCTTCCACTCGCTGTCAGTGAAGATGTAGTCGTTTAGTCTCTGCAACTGCACACGGAGATTATCCACAAGGTCTTGTTCCGTGTGGATTTGAAGATAGTCATATCCCTGCTCTGTGAGGGTCTTGATAAACTCCTTCTCTAATTGGGCTTCTGTCTGGTATTTATCGCTCTTGCGGTAAATCGCCTGATAGTCGCTCACAATCGTGTAGTTCTCGTTTTCAGCAATGATGTTATATTGTCCCATATATTAGTTTTCCTCTTCTTCCCAAGTGTCGTTAGTTGAGTCGCTCTTCTCTCTATTGCATATTCTATGTGCTATCTGTGCATTTGACAATTCGGTTTTTCCTCCTTTTGTAAATGGTATGATATGGTCAATCTCACAGTCATCAATACTCAATATGAGATTACCACATATTGCACACTTCTTATCACCTGACTCATACAATTCCTTTTTTTCTTCTGCTGTAAATAGTCTCCTATCATTATCAGAAGAATTACCTCCTGTAATATTCAATATAAGGTTGTAGATGGTTTGTATTCTTCGGATAACCCTAACTTTGGAACCTGTTGCAGCATAGGTGTCCTCTCTATATGTTTCATCCGTCCTCTTGACATTTAATATCGCCTCTCTAATCTTATCTGCATTGACTATCAGTGAGTGTTTGTCAAAAAACGAGAATGGGATAATAATACTGTCATAAACAGAACCACTGAACTTTTCAAGGATTGTATTTTTACTCCTATCAAATGCCATAAATGCATCGTTTCCAAGAACTTGCTTAATAATATCAATGGTGCTATTGAACTTTTCTTTTGCAGCCTTTATCTCATCCTCTCCATCGTTTCTATGTTGCTCCATATAGGAGTTCATTGTCTTCAACATTGAAGATTGGTAATCTTGATAATTCCTCAATGCAAAAAATCTCAAAATCCTTTCTTGATAAGACTTTCTGTTGTTCTCATCGTGGAAAAGATTCTTCAAATGAGAATTGTTTGCTGCAATATCATCCAGCATTTTATTAAAGGTTCCTCTGTATATGCAGTTTCTCAACTCTTGTGGATTGAGTTTGACAGCACCTTGATTGAGGCGTGCAAATATCTCATACTTTAAGTCGGTTGATTGTTTGAGGAGACTGATTGTGCTCAACGAAGATGATTTAAGTTTCTTCTGAATATCTTTTGGAAGGTCTTTATAAAACTTGCCATTCAATTCATTCAGTTCTTGAAGTCCATTCAGTGCATACTCATTTTTGAGATATCTTACAAGGGAGGTTATTCTCTGCTGTCCATCAATTACAGAATATGTGCTATCTTCTTCCACGCAAAGATAAATTGTGGGGATAGGTATTCCCATCAAGACGCTCTCAACAAGTTTTGATGCTTGTTTGTCCGTATATACATAATCCCTCTGATATTCAGGATTGGGTATAATGTCTCCTTCATCAATCATTTCTCTCAATGTTGTTAAAGGAAAGTCTTTCTTTTCTGTAAAGACCTGTTTGTCTTCTATGTTCATACTCTATTTCCTTTGAAATGTTAGTAATCTATCTCGGTAGTATTCGTATTGTTTGCGTCTTGCCTCTATCTCCGCTGGTAGTCCTGCTGTGATGTCGGTGGTCAATGTGTCAAATCTGTCAAGGATAGAGACTATTCTCTCTTGTTCTTCAAGTGGTGGAACTGGAATTGGGTAATTAACCATCATCGGTTTCCTGATGGAAACAACCGAAGAGGAAACCGAACTCTTCATTATGTAGTTATAGAAAGTTGCACCAATGTAGTAATAGATAAACCTTGCCAACACAATCTTCTCGTTGGGGACTATTCTATATGCTCTCTGATGTAATGCATATTTGCCCTGAACAAAATGAAACACTTTCCCGACACCTGCACCATCACCTGCAGTAATTATTGCAGTTTCGTCATAATCGTAATCGTTGAGATAAAGGATTTCAGAACCTCTCGTGTAGAACGGGTATTTGCCTTCGGACAATCCGTCCTGTGTATTGTGGGAACCCGTTCCCAAATCTGCCACCTCTCCCAACTTCTTCCATTCAACGCTTACTTCCTGCCCCCCCAATTACTTAAATCGCTAAATGACAGCAATTTATCTCTATAATATTCGTATTGTTGTAATCTTTTTTGCAATTCTGCTTGCAATTCTGCTTGCAGTTCTGTAAAATTATCAAGTATTCGCACAATCTCCTCTTGAACAACGAGAGGCGGGACTGGGATAACAAACTTATCAATGCTTGAAATATGAACATGGGGGACGCCGCCGCCCTTCTTGGTTGCATATATCTTTTCTTGGATGCTTGACAGAAAGTAGTAGATAAACTTGGTGTTAAGACTATCGCTGCCCTTTATTGAAAATGCATCACAAACGAAGATAGGCTTGTTCCAGTATTGAACATAACCAGCACCTGCACCACTACCTGCAACGCTAATTGTTTCACCTTCTCTATTTGATTGACTACAATAGAATGCAGGTTGTCGTCCTCCTGAAATAACAGGGATATCACCTTCTTGCATTGTTCCTTTTGTTGCAGAAGTTCCCCTCTCCATCAAACATACATCCCCTAACTTCTTATATTCTACTCCATTAGGGCAATGCTTCTGAATGAGTTGTTCGACTGTCGTCGTTCCTCCTCCTCGCTAGGCAATGTCAGAAATTTCTTTCTGCATTGCGCTCGCTTCGTTCGTCGGTTCTAATCTGCTCATAGTCTTATCCTCCAATTTCAGCAATAATCTTATCAATCTCTGCTCGCAGAACATTCTCTCTCGCCACAATCTGTGCAATCTCCTCGTTGAGTTTCACGATATCCACCTTTTCACGGGTATCCTCCTGTTCAACATAGGTAGAAACAGAGAGGTTGTAGTCATTCTCCGCCACCACATTGTTCGCCACCAACTTGCATACATAATCAACATCCTTTCTCTCGGCGAAGTAATCAACTATATGCTGGATGTTCTCTGGGGTGAGTTTATTGTTGTTGGTAATCTTCACGCACTCCTTGCTTGCATCTATGAAGAGAGTAGAGTTGTCCTTCTTGCTTTTCTTCAATACCATAATGCAGGTAGCGATAGAGGTTCCAAAGAAGAGGTTGTCTGGGAGTTGGATGACACAATCCACATAGTTGTTATCAATCAAATACTGGCGTATCTTCTTCTCCGAACCGCCTCTATACATAATGCCAGGGAAGCATACGATAGCAGCCGCTCCATTGGTCGCCAACCACGCTAACGAGTGCATAATGAACGCAAGGTCTGCCTTTGACTTTGGAGCAAGCACGCCAGCAGGAGCATAGCGAGGGTCATTGATGAGAGTAATATCATCGTCTCCCTTCCACTTGATAGAATATGGTGGGTTAGAAACAATCACCTCAAATGGCTCTTCGTCCCAATGCTGTGGAGAGAGAAGTGTATCCTCGCAGGCGATATTGAACTTGTCGTAGTCAATGTCGTGGAGAAACATATTTATACGGCAGAGGTTGTAAGTGGTAAGGTTGATTTCCTGACCGTAGAAGCCCTGACGCACATTGTCCTTACCGAGTATCTTTGCCGCTTTGAGCAGCAGCGAACCCGAACCGCAAGCAGGATCATATACCTTATTGACTTCGGTCTTGCCGAGAGTTGCCAAAAGGGTGAGGAGTTCGCTCACTTCCTGTGGAGTATAATACTCTCCACCGCTCTTTCCTGCGTTGCTCGCATACATACCCATCAGGTATTCATAGGCATCACCGAAAGCATCAATCGTATTGTCCTGATAGTCGCCGAGGTTCATCTGCTGAATGCCACGAAGGAGTTTCACCAGTTTCTCGTTTCTCTTGATGACTGTTGCTCCCAACTTGTTGGAATTGACATCAAGATCAGCAAACAGTCCGTTGAAATCATCTTCGCTGTCAGTTCCCTTCGCACTTGCCTCAATAGAGTTGAAAATCCTCTCCAATGTCTCGTTCAGATTGGCATCCTTGTCGCACACCTTGCATACATTGCAGAAGAGTTGGCTTGGCAGGATGAAAAAACCTTTCACACCCACCATCTCTTCTCGTATGCATTCCGCAGTGGCATCGTCCAATGTGGCGTAGTCAAAATCTGTGTTGCCAGTATCCCACTCGCCCTTGTTGATATAGTTGGTGATGTTCTCGCTTATATAACGATAGAAGAGCATTCCAAGTATATACGCCTTGAAGTCCCATCCATCTACCGATCCTCTCATTTCATCCGCGATTGCCCATATAGTTCTATGGAGTTCAGCACGCTCCATCTCTTTCTTATTCTCTGCCATATTGATCTTGGTGTTATTGTCGTAGTCGTAATCAACAAAAATAATAATTATTTCTTCGTGGAGCAAATGAAAACAGCCACCATAATGGCGGCTGTAAAATCGGCGATGCTTTCAGAATACTTTTATTCCTCACTCACATAATCCTTCAAATGTTTCTGCACGCTTTCTTCTCCAAATGCTCTTTCCAGCACGAAGATCGCTGTTTCAATAATTTCCTTTTGAGAGGGTTCGCCTTGAAGGTCATAACTGATAGACATATTGCCTTCCTGATAAGTAATTTTAATCATAATGAATTGTTTTAATGGTTCAGGAGACAAAGGTAGAGTGGGGTTTAACACCAAATAATAATTATTATTTGCAAAAAAACTGTCAGCACATTTCTCAACGGACTGACAGCAAATATGAAAATAGCATTTTTAACATTGCGAATAACGGCGATTTCACTCCCCGCTATCCTGCTGCTGATTTATAATCAACAATCAAAATACACTTCTAATCCGTGAGCGTGTAATCTCACACCATCAACAAAATGACCGTGTTTCACCATCAAATAATAATTGACATATGCGTATGCATCGTGTGTTTCAAGAAGCGTTTTCTTCTCTGTTCTGCTGAAATTATCCCAAAGCATAATGGTTGAGCCATCACATCCTCCTTTATTCATCAGCCTCCTTCTGTTGATACCTATATACTGTATTACCTTATTAGCAATCTTTTCAAAATTATCTGCTGCCATAATTCTTTTTATTTTTTAGTTAAACTTTACGCTGCTGCTTCATTATAAATAAATCCAAGTATTCTGTCAGAATTATCCATCCATTTCATCTCGCTGCTGTCCTCTGCAATTGTATCAACCACATCATATATCATATCTTCAATATCAACATTCACCATAGAACAACATCTATCCAAGTCAGTTTTTGTGTCAATCTCCCACTGCTTTCTGACAGCGTTATATACATTATTGTATTCTTCACCCTCAAACGCTCCAACTACTGCAATGAGACTACCATCTCCATCCTTTTCAAGCATAGTTTCTTCGTCAAAGAACCACTCAAATTGTGTTTTCATCGGGGCAAAAAAGACCTCCTCTGCTGCTTTCTTAACATACGCTTCTATTTCATCCACCATATCACATTCGTTCTTATAGAACACAGCAAGATATTTAAACCATCCTTGTTCAACCCAATCCAGTTCGCTGTTGTTTTCAACGATTTCATCCGCCATATCACTTATCATATCATCAAGGTCAATATCGTTCTCCTCACACCAGTCATAAGGGACAATATCATACCCTTTATATTTACATACCTCTTCTATGTCGTCCCAAATCGCCATATATACACCTTCATCATTAAATGGGAATGAAACTGCCCATATATCACCAGAATAATCCTTTTCAAAATCTGCTGTCTCTTCGCTAACAGAATTCCAAGTTTCAACAACGAGGTCGTCAATATAACCCTCAACACAATCTCTTACAAATCCTTTAAGGATTTCTTCTGTCATTACCTTTGCTGTTGTTGAGCCAGTCAGCATCTGGTCTGAATAATTACGATTTTCCATATCTACTTATGATTAAAAATTAATTAATACCTTCTTTTGCTCTTCACTCTGAAAAGTCCTCCTATTAAGAGATAACAAAGGATTGAGCGATTTTTCATTTTTTACAAATTGTCTTAAAATATTTTCATCTAATTCATTTAACTTATTGACTTATAATCATATAAAAATTGAACTTTTTTCGTCTGGGGTTTTTGTCCCCGATACGAATTGAGCATAGTTCTCCCTGTCAGCAAGATATAGTTCTCCCTGTCGGGGCTGTTCAGCCCAGATTTCAATAATCGTATGTTTGGTGATTGCTTTCCACGGGTGCGATATGCCCATAGAACAGATTTCGTCTCCAAGTAAATGGCTCGCGATCCATTTACCTTTTCATTGTCGCCGACTTATCGCCTAATCGGTTTCAATGGAAGACTTTCATCTCAAATTACAATACAAATATAATAAAAAGATTTGGGAAATCCAAATAATTTACGAAGAAACTATTGCAAATATCAAAAGTTTTTTGTATGGGCGAGCATAAAATAAAACCACCCTCTTTTGAAGGATGGTCTTTTGTTATGAAGATATGTATGTATTGAAAAGGGTTATTCCTCTTCTGGTTCGTAGTCCCGTTCGTGTTCGGCAATAAAGGAATGGATATAGTCCTCGCTGACTTTATGTCGCTTTCCGTCTTTCCTGCTCTCCTCCCTTATAAAATCATCAAACCCTAATATATTGACAAGTCTCTTATTCTCTGCAAGACCGAGAGCATCCGCATATTCTTTTGTCATACTGAGCATCTGTGTTTGGCTAACAGGTTCCCCTCTAAACGATAGACCCTCTGCTCCGCCATCCATCTTCTTGCCGTCATATCTCAACTCTACGATATGCTCCTGATCCGTAATTGGACACTTGATGCAGATCACTTCAAGTAGCGACGGATCAAATGCTTCACTACCTCTGACTTCAACACTATACAGATATATAGTATTCTTGCTGTCATACACATTAGCACTTGTTTGAGTAAGACCTTCGCCGTCATTGGCGTCTCTGATAGCAATCAATATAGGATGGTTCAGAGATGTCAGCACATTATCCATAGGTATCCTGCCCTTCGTGCTACCCATCTCATAGTAGATCACACTTGATGAAGGACAGATAGCAACTCCCGCATTAACACAATCAAAATCCTTGTGATCCCGTATGATATCCAGTTTGTTGTCATTGGAATAGTAGGAGTTCTTCTTATGATCCCACTTCCAGGCTCTTGCCTTCAATATATCTCTTTCATCAAATATTACCTTCGCGGTCTCATATTTAACACGCTGTCCTTCTATTTTAACCTTCAATACACCCATATCAAAAAAAATAATAATTATTTTTTTATTATATAATGTCACTAGTGTCCCGTTAAGGGACTATTAAAAGTTTATAATTGTTTTATTTTTAGTTAATTACAAAGGTTTTTTCGTGTACACGACTTGAATCGTAACTTTGGGCTGACCAATCGATTCGTCTGCCTATGTTCACAGGAAAA
>JAFYSH010000003.1 GCA_017546605.1 Bacteroidales bacterium
CAGAAGCACACAAAATCAAGAATCTTGGAGTTGTCAATTTCAATATTGATGTTAATTACACTAATCTAAAAAAAGAAGTAAACCTTTACGCAGGAGCTATCTGTGGAGGTATGAATCAGGGTATAGATCTCAACAACTGTTATTCAAAGGGCGGTAAGATCCGTATTAGAGTTAAAGGTTGTGAAGAGTATCGCATAAAAGAGAAATACGGAAGGAGAGAAGATTCACCTTTTATCCATATACATGTTGGTGGCCTTTGTGCTCACGGGGGTGGTGCTTTTGGTGGTCAGAATTGCCCTAGAAAAGAATATGTGCATATTGAAAACTCCTTCAACGATTCAGACATTCAGGTGGAAATGGAAAACCTTGACTACATCATATATGGTGCAGGTATTATCGGATCAATGGGCGAAACACATATTCACAACTGCTATAATAGCGGCAACATTACCTTACCATTAGAATTGGATGATCTTGTCGAAAATGCCATGCATTCTTATACTGCCGGCATAAGTGCGTACGCATCAATACGTGAACTTCCAGGAATCTATCATTTTGGTCCGGAAGGGACATCATTTATTCAGAACTGCTACAACAGCGGACAAATAGTAGGAAGATGGGCGGCAGGTATCTTCTTCAGCAGTCTTTCTGATATACATATTGAAAACTGTTACAACTCAGGTCTAGTTATCGCAAATGAGTTTGACCATGTTAATGATGGACTTGCAATTAATCCTGTAGTGGGAAAAGCCTGTGCTATCATTCCATATGGAAAGGAATACGTGAGAAATGTCACAACTGACGGAAATGCTGTTACCGGATCGATGTGGAAGGCATCATCTACCCTCGGCAGAAAAGTACTTGCCGCAATTCCGGAAGACACTCACGAGAGTAAAAAATATGAGAAGGCTCCTGTGAAAGTCGGTGCATTCACAGATGTCGATGCAGTTTCATGGTATGCCAAAGGTGTCAAGTGGGCACTTGGAAAGAAGATAGTTTCAGATGAATCTGCCAAATTCTCTCCAGACGCTAAATGTACAAAAGCAGACTTCTACACATTCCTTTGGTATGCAGCAGGTCGTCCGCAATCATCAGGAGCAAATCCATACTCAGATGTCAAATCTACGGATCCATATTACGAAGCTGCAATTTGGGCGAATGAAAAAGGATTTGTAAGTGGAAATACATTTGCGCCAAAGGCATCCCTCACAAGAAGAGAGTGCGTCATCTCTCTCTGGAAGTACTGCGGTTGCAAGGAAGGCTTGCAGGTAAACCAATACCTTGAAATAGAGAAACACCAGAGTGACTTTGGCAGAGCAGTAGGCTGGTCACACATGAACTCTGTAATCGGAGGTACAGACATGCATAAATTCTCCCCGGAGAAGGTTTGCACTAGAGCTGAGGTTATCAACTATATCTATAGAGCATTAAAATAGTTTACTATGAAACGATATATCCTGCTTATTGCATGTTTTATTTCCATCTTGGTGTCATTAGAAGCCTCTGCAGTTAATGTCACCAAGGTGTTCATCACTACGAGAGAACCAATGGTAGGGGAGAAACAGTCTTTTAAGGCAAGCGTCCCGGAAACAGCTAGCACGCAGGTGTATGAAGTACATTGGTCCGGAGAGTTTGAGAACGGCAGATTCGTTCAAGGAAATGACTACACGATGACCGTCAAGTTGAGAATCAAAGAGGGTTCAAAAAACGTATTTGCAGCAGCGTCCATGATCAACGCTACAATCAACGGACACAAGGGAAAGGTAAGTGTAGTTCGTGAATATAAGGCCATAAGCGTCAAGTATACATGGAAGGAACTTGGCGGCCCAAACCCTGACAACCCTAAAACCAAACTAAGGACAAGACTTGCAGAAATTGCAGCATCCTATACTGCTGTAGGTACTGATGATGACAAGGTTTTGATCAAATACTTGAACAGTAAACTGCCAGGAGCAAAGATATGGTCGACTGGCGGAAGTTATAAATACACACGAAAAATGCCATCCGAAACTCTCGACGGCAAGATTACTGTTCCTATAGGTATTACATACGACGGGGTAACCCTTGACAGTTATAGTTTCTCTGTCGTACTCCCGGCCCTCAGTAAATCTCCGGTTGCGGCCAAGTTAAGTGCTGACATGGCCCTTATGAAAGCTGCACTTAAAAACCTTCCGGTCACAGCAAAAACAACAGGGGATGATGTACTTGCTGCGGTAAATGCCGCAGCAATCAATGGCACAACTGCTGCATGGGATAAAGATTTTAAGTATAGTGCACCTACTGCTAATGTTCAAGGAAGTATAGACGGAAATATAATCATTGCCTTGGGCGACAATAAAGATTATTTCCATGCCCATAAGACATTGCCGATAAACGGATCTGATGCAGATGCAGCCATTGATGCAGATTTCAGTGCTCTTTCAAAAGCATTGCATAATCATTCTGTGAATAACAGCACCACACAGGAGGAATTGGTCAATCTGGCAACTTCCGCTTTAAAAAACGGATCAAAACTAGCATTTACAGGCTTCACAAAAACAGAGGCGACTTACGACAATGAGGGAAAAATTGTCATAAACTTTGAGTTGGAACTTGAAGATGCCAGACGCAGTCCGCGCATCTCAATGAAACTTTCCAAGCTCAGGCCAACGCTCCCTACTGATATTTCTGTGAATAATGATGAGTGGGAAATACTACGTCTTACAAACAAAGAACGTTATAAGGCAGGTGCCGGTACATTGGTAATGGTAGCTCCGCTTCAGGATGCAGGAGATATCCGTTCGAAAGAAATCGTCATCGTTATGAGACGGGATCACCTTCGTCCGGATGGCCAGCCTTACCATACCGCGATTGAGAAATCATTTGCAAGTAGTAGATTTGTCAGTGAAAACTGTGCAAAAAGTGCAACACCTGCCCTTGCAATCAAAGCCTGGATGAATTCTGATGGTCACAGAAAAAATATGCTTGATACTCAATGGTGTTATTTCGGTTGTGGAATGACAGAGGAGGGAGGTAATAAAAACTGGGTCCAGATGTTTTCAACAGGAAACGGTGTCATCGATGCTGAAACAAATACCGGATCATATCATTTTGATACGGTTGCCGATATGGAAGAAGCACATCTTATCTGCTATCTGGGGGAAGGTATTAAAGCATATGTTCCTCTTGATGAAGATTATATGGTCAAGAACGGAAATCAGTACACAATCCACCTCATGGGCAAATCCGTAACCATAACTGTCGGCCATTAACAACGAAAGGGAGGTGACTAAATTACCTCCCTTTTCTTTTATAATCAGTTTTAAACTAGCCCACCAACCAGACCATAACATGGTCTTCAATGAGTTCGTATTCCAGATCGAATTCTTCTTCTTCACCATCCTTGTGAATAAAGACAGCCTCAAGTTCTCCCGCTCCCCGCGGCGTAAAACGATCCAATTCAATCTGCTCTGCAAAGTCAACACCACTTTGCGCCATCCGTTTGAAAATGGCTTCCTTGGCACACCAATAAATGGCCAATTGCAGGTTGTGATTCTTTTCGGAGAGGTCTTCCTGCTCGTCTTCTGACAGCACTTTCTTCTCAACGGCAGAAAAATCCCGATTGACACATTCTATGTCAATTCCCAAATCCAACTCCGGATGCGTGATGATGGCAACAAAACGTTGTGTATGAGAAATACTGATCTGTACCAGGTTGTTCGGAATAAAGGGCTGACCATTATCATGATGGCTGAGATACACCTTTTCCGGGAAAATCTCATTGAGCAAAGCTCGCACAGCAAGCTTCTCCTTGCGCCGCGACTCGCTGCGCAAAAGCATCAATTCTTCCTGTTCATCATTGGGAATCGGATGACAAAGTTCGCGCAACTGCTCCTCGGTCTCAGTAATCTCCCAAAGATAAATATTGGCTCCGTTCTCTAATCTTCTAGTGGTATATAGTCCCATTCCTCAGACGCTAACTGTTACAATCCTTAGCCATTTACCTTTTGGTAATCTTCCAAGAACTTCTTCAGACCCACATCGGTCAACGGGTGGTTCAACAAACCTTTGATTGCTGACAACGGGCAAGTAGCCACATCAGCACCCGCTTCCACACAATCAATGATGTGCATGGTGTGACGAATGGAAGCTGCCAACACTTCGGTACCGAAACCGTAGTAATTGTACATCGCAACAATCTTACGAATCAACTCTACACCATCATGGCATACGTCATCCAAACGGCCCACAAACGGAGACACATAGGTAGCTCCTGCCTTTGCAGCCAACAAAGCTTGACCTACTGAGAAGACCAAAGTACAGTTGGTACGGATACCTTTTTCTGAGAAATACTTAACCGCTTTGATACCTTCAGCAGTACAAGGCAGTTTCACAACGATGTGCTCGTTCAAGGCTGCCAA
The DNA here is from genome assembly GCA_017546605.1 of Bacteroidales bacterium. Classification (GTDB taxonomy): domain Bacteria; phylum Bacteroidota; class Bacteroidia; order Bacteroidales; family UBA932; genus JAGCJX01. The sequence goes on from JAFYSH010000003.1 coordinate 4,401, forward strand.
TTCCTCTCCTTCACGAACCATACCTTCAAAGTCAGTTGCAATCACTTCTGCACTAACATCAGCGTTCACGATGTTGCAGATTTCAACATAGTGCTTGTGTTGATTTTCAGTTCCTTTGATTCCTTCTTTTGCCATCAGCGAAGGGTTGGTAGTTACACCATCCAATACGCCCAATGCATAGGCTTCTCTAATTTGGTCCAAATTGGCCGTATCAATAAAAAATTTCATAATTGTATAAAGGTTTATATAATTTCCTACAACCGACAAATATAGGAACAAGTATAACAAAGAGCAAGAAAACGTCCCATATTTAATAACACAACCTATGGCAACAATTAAAATTAAATTCCGTCCATCCTCCGTTAATAGAAAAAGCACTTACAATGTAAGTGCTTAATTCTTCTAGTGGGCCCAGCTGGGCTTGAACCAGCGACCCCCTGATTATGAGTCAGGTGCTACTAACCGACTGAGCTATGGGCCCTAAAACCCAGTCCCCCGATTTCGGAGGACTGGCTATGTTAGATCAGCTTAGCAAACCTTGATCAAAACATCAACACCGCTGGGAAGTTCCAGTTTCATCAAAGCATCTACAGTGTTCGGAGTTGAGCTATAGATGTCCAACAAACGACGGTATGAGTTCAGTTCGAATTGCTCACGCGACTTTTTGTTAACGAAAGTTGAGCGGTTAACGGTAAAGATCTTCTTGTCAGTCGGAAGCGGAATGGGACCTTTCACAACAGCACCTGAAGCCTCTACTGTCTTCACGATCTTCTCAGCAGACTTGTCAACCAAAGCGTGATCGTATGATTTCAGTTTAATTCTAATTTTTTGGCTCATATTATCAATTTTTACTAATCAATTATTCATCCAGATCATCCATCTTCCGGCCACCTGATTTCTCGATAACTTCTTTAGCTAAGTTGCCAGGAAGTTCAGCATAGTGAGAGAATTCCATGGTGCTGGTTGCACGACCAGAAGAAATGGTACGCAGGATGGTTACATAACCGAATTGTTCTGCAAGCGGAACTTTAGCTTTCACAATACGTGCGTTGCCTTTAGAGTCCATGTTGGTAATTTGTCCGCGGCGTTTGTTCAAGTCACCGATCACATCACCCATGTAATCTTCAGGAGTAACAACTTCCAAAGACATGATCGGCTCCATCAAAACCGGAGCTGCTTTCGGCAATGCGTGACGGAATGCTTGACGTGCACAGATTTCGAAAGACAAGGAGTCAGAGTCAACCGGGTGGAATGAACCGTCTTTGAGGACAACCTTCATAGAGGTAACTTCGTAACCTGCAAGAACACCATTGGCCATCGCAGATTTGAAACCTTTTTCAACTGAAGGGATGTATTCACGAGGAACGTTACCACCTTTAACTTCATCCACAAATTGCAAACCAACAACGCCTTCATCAGCCGGGCCGATTTCAACAATGATGTCCGCGAATTTACCGCGACCACCGGATTGTTTCTTGAAGACTTCACGGTGTTGAATAGTAGATGTAATGGCTTCCTTGTAGTTAACTTGCGGAGCACCTTGGTTGATTTCAACGCCGAACTCACGACGGAGACGGTCAACGATGATATCCAAGTGAAGCTCACCCATACCGCTAATTACGGTTTGACCAGTTTCATGGTCTGATCGTACGGTGAAGGTGGGGTCTTCTTCGGCCAATTTGCCCAACGCAATACCCAATTTATCCAAGTCTTTTTGGGTCTTCGGTTCAACAGCCAAGCCGATAACCGGATCCGGGAAAGTCATGGATTCAAGTACGATCGGGTTTGTATCCACGCAGATGGTATCACCGGTGCGAAGTTCTTTGAAACCTACAGCAGCGCAGATATCACCAGCTTCTACAAATTCGATCGGATTTTGTTTATTGGAGTGCATTTGATACAAACGAGCTACGCGTTCTTTCTTACCGGAACGGGTATTGAGGATGTAAGAACCTGCATCCAAACGTCCTGAGTAAGCACGCAAGAAAGCCAAACGACCAACGAACGGGTCAGTAGCAATCTTAAATACCAATGCGCAGAACGGCTCTTTAGAATCAAACTTACGAATTTCTTCGCTGTTAGTAGTCGGGTTCGTTCCTTTGATTTCACCTTTATCGAGGGGTGAAGGCAAGAAGCGCATCACAGCGTCCAACAAGAATTGAACACCTTTGTTCTTGAATGATGAACCGCAACATACGGGAACAATCGCCATATCAATGGTTGCTTTACGCAAAGCATCGATCAATTCTTCTTCAGTGATAGAATCCGGATCTTCGAAGAATTTTTCGAGAAGAGCATCGTTGTATTCAGCAGCAGCTTCAACCAACTTACCTCTCCATTCTTCTACATCTGCTTGCATTTCAGCAGGAACCTCAGCAAAGGTGTAGTTTACCAAATCCTTGCTGTCTTGGTTGTAGATAATAGCGCGGTTGGAAATCAAATCGACAATACCAGCGAACTTGTCTTCTGCTCCGATCGGCAAGCAAAGCGGAATTGCGTTTGCACCGAGTTTGTCACGCATTTCATCGATTACAGCCAAAAAGTCCGCACCTACGCGGTCCATTTTGTTTACGTAAGCGATTTTCGGAACACCGTATTTGTCAGCTTGACGCCATACGGTTTCTGATTGAGGTTGTACGCGACCTACTGCGCAGAATGTAGCGACAGTACCATCCAATACACGCAAAGAACGTTCTACCTCAACGGTAAAGTCCACGTGGCCTGGAGTGTCAATCAAGTTGATTTGGTATTCGTTGCCGTTGTATTTCCAGAAAGCGGTAGTGGCAGCAGATGTGATGGTAATACCACGTTCTTGCTCTTGAACCATCCAGTCCATGGTAGCAGCACCTTCGTGCACTTCACCAAGTTTGTGAGTTTTACCAGTGTAGAACAGAATACGTTCAGAGGTAGTGGTTTTACCGGCATCGATGTGCGCCATGATACCGATATTTCTAGTATATTTTAAATCTCTCGCCATTTATTTACTGGGTATTAAAAACGAAAATGTGCAAATGCTTTGTTAGCTTCAGCCATACGGTGCATATCTTCTTTTCTCTTGAATGCAGCACCTTCGTTGTTGTAGGCAGCAATAATTTCCGCCGAGAGTTTTTCTGCCATTGAGTGGCCAGAACGTTTGCGAGCAAAAAGTATCATGTTTTTCATAGCCAATGAAACTTTTCTTTCGGGGCGCACCTCGGTGGGAACTTGGAAGTTAGCACCACCCACGCGACGGCTCTTCACCTCAACTTGGGGGGTTACATTTTCAAGGGCTTTCTTCCAAATGTCGAGAGGAGCCTTTTCAGAATCTTTCATCTTCTCGCCTACCATGTCAATGGCATCGTAAAAAATAGCATACGCGATACTCTTCTTCCCCTGCAACATCAGATTGTTCACGAATTGAGTCACAGCCACTTCGTGAAATTTGGGATCAGGAAGTAGAATCCTCTTTTTAGGCTTCGATTTTCTCATTTCTTAAAAAAACTTACTTAAATAATTAAATAATGATTTGATTACTTCTTAGCGGCGGTCTTTTTGGGTCTCTTCGCACCATAGAGAGAACGACTTTGAGTACGTCCTTCTACGCCTGCGGTGTCCAATGCGCCTCTAAGGATGTGGTAACGTACACCGGGAAGGTCTTTTACACGACCACCACGCACCAAAACGATGCTGTGTTCTTGCAAGTTGTGTCCTTCGCCGGGGATGTATGCGTTGACCTCTTTTTGGTTAGTTAACCGAACACGTGCTACCTTACGCATAGCTGAGTTAGGTTTCTTAGGGGTAGTGGTGTAAACACGTACACATACGCCCCGTCTTTGAGGACAAGCATCCAACGCGCGAGATTTACTTTTCTCTACGATCACCTCGCGTCCTTTGCGAACTAATTGTTGAATCGTCGGCATAAATAGTTGTTATTCTTAACTTTATACTCTCCCGTCAAAATTAACGGGCTACAAAGATACACATTTTTTCCAAACTTTCAACTTTTCTCTCAGAAATTCAGAGTTTTTGCTGCGATGGACCCGTATCCAGAAACTAAAAACCCTCCAGCGTAAAAAAGATGGTCGGAAGAAGCAATAGGAAACCCACAAATACCAGTAACAGAATGAATTTCCAGATCCATTTCACCCATTTCAGATAGGGAATCCGAGCCAGGCCCAAGACGGCAATCAAGACCCCCGATGTCGGGGTAATCATATTGGTAAAACCATCGCCAAACTGAAAAGCCAGCACAGTGGATTGTCGGGACAACTCAATCATATCCGCAAATGGAGCCATAATCGGCATGGTAATCGCCGCCTTGGCGGATGCAGATGTGATCACCAGATTGATGAGTGTCTGAATACCGTACATAGTTGACAAGGAGACCAAACAACCTGCTTCACCCAAACCGGAAGCCAGCGTAAACAAAATCGTATCAATCACCTGACCTTGTTTCAAAATCCCAACAATGCCCGCAGCCAACCCCACGATGATCGCCGCTGACAAGATATCCCTGGCACCCGCTAAAAATTCCTGAACAATCCGATTGGCCGAATAACCAGCCGCCACCCCTGCTGCTAGAGCCAAACCCAAAAAGAGCGCAGAGATTTCACCGATGTACCAACCATAGGCCGAAACTCCGATGACCAAGTACAAAATCGTGAAGCCCAACAACCCAAGAATATAAAAATGAACAGATTTACGAAGAGCCACCACGGACACCCCGGCAAACAGGCCCGCCAGCATCCACAACAGATAAGGCACATCCCAATGGTTGGCCCCAAAATTCAAGCGACATTCTGCACCATACACTCCAGCAAAAGCCAACTGCACAAGCAAGACCAGAGCAAACGAGATCCATGAAGAACGGTTGGTAAAATAAGCAATCGATTCGGCATTGGAGGCATATTCATCACGCCAATGTTGATCCGAATCGTACATTGCAGATTTGCGAGGATTTCTTCGAATACGAGCAGCATACACCAACACCACCCCGATGGTCAAAGCCGTCAGCAAAAGCCAACAGAGCATGCGATACCCCATCCCCGAAAACAAAGGCAGCCCCGCGAGTTCTTGTGCAATCCCAATGGTAAAAGGATTTAAGAAAGCCCCCGCAAAACCTACGTGGGCCGCCACATACACCATGCACACCCCCACAATCGAATCATAACCCATGGAGATCGCAAGTGGAACAATCACCACTACAAAAGCAATGGTTTCTTCACTCATCCCAAAGACTGCTCCAAACAAACTGAACAACACCATCACCGAAACAATAATGAGATTGTTTACGCCTATCCGACGGAAGAAAGGCCGTTTTTCCAGTTGACGAGAACGATCCAAGAAGGCATAGATTCCCACATCCACCGCCTTACAACCATTGACAATCCAGAAAGCACCCCCTATCACTAAAATAAAAACAATGATGCCCGCCTGGCCGGTAAAACCATCAAACAAGGCGGTAAAAATCTGCCAGGACTGTGGTTGAGCGGGCACAGAACGAAAAGCGGTCTGCCCTTGTTCATCCACAAAAAACTCACCCCCCGGAACCAACCAGGTTGCCACGGCAGCCAGTACAATCAAGAAAAATACAATGACGTAGGTATTCGGAAATTCAAATTTCTTTTTTGCTTTCATAGAGACAAAAGTAACTATTTTCCCGATAAATGACTACCTTTGTGACTTCTTCCGGAAATCCGGGTTTCTTTTGAAGAATTGTAAGACCTTGACCTATGCTTAAACACACTACCTCGACCGTCTTGATGGTTCGCCCCGTGCGTTTCGGATACAATCCACAAACGGCCGCCAACAACGCATTCCAAACGCAAGAAGATGCGGAAATCGCACAAGCCAATGCTTTGGAAGAATTCAATGCATACGTTCAATTACTGCAAGAGAATGGTATCGAAGTAATTGTAGTCGATGACACAGAAGAGCCGCACACACCGGATTCCATCTTTCCGAACAACTGGTTCACGACGCATCAGGACGGCACCCTGGTGATCTTCCCCCTGTTTGCCCCCAACCGGAGATTCGAACGAAAAGAAGGCGTCTTACAAGCCTTGAATCAACATTTCTCCCCCCGGAGAACCATCGACTTGACACATTGGGAAGAGAAAGGCGAATTTCTGGAAGGCACTGGCAGCATGATTTTGGACCGCATCCATCAGGTCGCCTATGCATGTCGATCTCCCCGAACCAGCCTTGGCCCGCTACAAGAATTCTGCGAAAAAACCGGTTTCCGCTACCACTTGTTCTCATCCGTAGACGAACACGGTGTTCCCATCTACCACACCAATGTCATGATGTCATTGGGCACCAAGCATGCGATGATTTGTCTATCTTCCATCCAAGATGAGGAGGAACGAAAAGAAATGATAGAAGCCATTGAAGGCAGCGGAAGAACCATCCTGGACTTGACCATTGATCAAATCCGCTCCTATGCTGGAAACATGATGGAATTGACCAATCAACAAGGAGAGAGCTGTCTGGTCTTGTCCCAAACAGCCCTTCGAAGCCTCAACCAACAGCAACTGGCAGAACTACAACGCAATTACCGTTTGATCTCACCCCACCTCGATCACATCGAGAAGAATGGAGGCGGCTCTGCACGCTGCATGATTGCGGAAATTTTCTAAACACTACTCTTCGCGGATCAAACCTCCCCGATAGGCTTTCAGCAATTCCTTCAAATCCAGGATTTGCGCAGCTAGTTCCTTGCCGATATCGGTATCCCGCACGTACATCCGCTGACTTGCCACATCCACCACGCGGTTGGAGGAGATGATGTCCAGACCATCTTCAATCGCCTTTTGTCGAGAAATGAATGGTTGGTGTTGCACCAGGTGCATCCCGTACGAGTTAAAGATCAAGGTATAACCCGCAATACCCGTCTCCGACTGATAAGCTTTGGAAAATCCACCATCAATAACCAGCAATTTGCCACCCGCTTTGATCGGACTTTCCCCCTGAATGGTCTTGACCGGGATGTGTCCATTGATGATGTGTCCGTACTCGGCATCAATGCCGAATTCGTGCAGAATCATCTCACAAATGTCCCGTCTTCCCTTTAATTTATAATAATATCCTTTTTCTTCTTTCTTCGGTTCCGGATCATCCAAGTAATAACGCTCAAACGTAGCCATCTTCCTCTTGTCAAACGGAGGTGAATAAGGGCCGCACCACAGGTACCACACAAAGTCTTGCGCATATTGCTTCAGCGTCATATCTCGGTTTTCAAAGTAGGCAATCCGCACCAATTGGTCGATTTGGTCAAACAAGGCCTTTCCCGAATACTTTTTGCCCTGCACCGTAACTTCTGCCAAGGTTCCATCTTCATTGAGAGGAACAGAACCATGGTATAACAAATTTCCATTCTTGACCAGATACAACGCTCCTTTGGAATAGAGACAGCGCATGTGCTTCTCCATCTTTGTACTCAATTCAAAACTATGCATCAGACGATCCACCACCAGTTCTTCGGCCGATGTCAAACGGTAGGGATCCGCCGGATCAATGGTCGGGAAAGAATGATCCTTCAACCGATAATCAACCCCTCCAATGCGGACTGTTCCGGCTTGATAATCGATCCGATCCAGCAACAAACGGTCATCCATCTCGAAATCAGGACGACGACGAATGATCTCACCCTCTAACTTAAATTGGATAATGGAGATGGCTTTGTGCATTTGAGCAATCAATTTGATCTGGCTCGGGGTGATGGTCGTGTCTTCTACCGACTTGGGCATAAAAATCGTACAAGGGTCTTCTCCATATACATCCAAGGCGAAAGTTGCCAAAGGCAACAAGTTGATACCATAACCGTCTTCCAGGGTCTCCAGGTTGGCGTAGCGCAAACTCATCCGCAGAACATTGGCCATACAGGCAGCACTACCGGAAGCCGCTCCCATCCAAACCAGGTCGTGATTTCCCCACTGGATATCCACCTTGTGGTAATCACATAAGGTATCCATGATATTGTGCGCACCCGGCCCCCGGTCGTAAATATCACCAATAATATGAAGGGAATCAATGGTCAGACGCTGAATCAGGTTTGAGATCGCAATAATGAAGTTATCAGCCCGACCCGTCTGTACAATCGAGTTAATGATGGCATCGGTATATTCCTGTTTGTTCCGATCACCGTGGATCTCGTGCATGAGTTCTTGGATGATGTAGGAATAGGATTGCGGCAAGGCTTTCTGAACCTTGGAACGCGTATATTTGGAAGAACAGTACGAGCACACCTCTACCAAACGCAATAAGGTCATCTTGTACCAGCCCTCCAAGTCGGATTCCTGTTGTTTGATGCGTTTGAGTTTCTCCGCCGGGTAATAAATCAGGGTACAGAAATCGCGTTTTTCCGCTTCCCGCAAATTGTGACCGAAAATTTCATCCACCTTGCGCCGGATTACCCCCGAGGCATTTTTCAACACGTGCTGGAAAGCCTCATATTCCCCATGAAGATCCGTCACAAAGTGCTCGGTACCCTTGGGCAAATTCAAAATCGCTTCCAAGTTGATGATTTCCGTACTGGCTGCTTGAATGGAGGGAAAACGCTTCGCCAACAACTGCAAATATTTGATATCTCTATTCATCTCAATAATCTTTAGGGGATTACAAGACAAATTTAAAAATTTATTCGTGAGAACCTATGCAAATGGCTTAATAAATATTTCTCGGCGAGCTGTCAGCGTCAAATACAATGCCCGAGCCAACAAATGAGCCGCATAAGCCAAGAACAGCGCCTGTCCTCCTACGGTTGCTCGGGTAAGATAGAAGACCAGGTAGAAGGCCAGCACAGACCACAACATACTGTTGCGGATCGCTGTAGCCGCTGTAGCCCCGATGAAAATCCCATCCCACATAAAGGCCGCTGAACTGAGCAAAGGCATTAGCAACAGCCAGATCAAAAATGGTTCTGACGCCGTCACCACCTCTGCATTATCGGAAACCCATTCCAACATAGACGCGCCTCCCCAGCCATAAATGACCGTTGAGAAGAGACCTATGATCAAACTCCAAAGGAACAAGAGCCGAACCGACTTGACCAAATTCGGACGATCCTTCGCCCCGATGTATTTTCCAGCCAAAGCCTCGCCAGCATAGGCAAACCCATCCAAAAAATATGAATAAAACAACAGCAACTTCATCATAATGGAACCCACTGCCAGCATTACATCTCCAAAATGGGCCGCCAAAGCGGTAAACCCCGTGTAAACCGCCAACATACATAGCGAACGCAAAAACAAATTGCCATTCATTGCAAAATACTTTCGCATATCCCGCAGGTGCACATCCCGCCGAATGGAGAAATAAGGAAACAAGCGTCGGTAATAGCGCACAAACAGTACACTGGCAAGAACCAACCCCGTGTATTGGGCAACGACGGTCCCCAGTGCAATCCCAGAAAAGCCCAAAGGAGTCTCCAAGGCCAAGGCCCAACTGGCCACTAGATTTACCACATTGACCGTAACATCCACAACCATAGGACTGACCGTATTCTGCATCCCAATGAACCAGCCTTTGAAAACGAACAGCGACAAACTTGCCGGAGCAGCCCAAACCCGAATGAAGAAATAGCGACGTGCCAGGTCTGCAACATGTTCCGATGCATCCATCAATGAAAATGCCAATTCAACAAACACCCACTGGATGGCCAAAACCACCAAAGCCACCGCCAATGCGGTGGCAATCCCTTGCGTAAAGGCCTTGGCCGCACCTTGAAAATCACGACGTCCATAGGCTTGCGCCGTCAGACCACCCGTACCGACCCGTAGAAAACCCATGTTCCAATAGAGCAAGTCAAATAACATGGATCCAAGAGCAATGGCCCCAATGGCAGACACGTCGGCCAGCCGACCGGCAACAGCCAGATCCACCATTCCAACCAATGGCACGGTAATATTAGCAAGAATACTAGGAATTGCCAGTTTTAGGATTCGACGATTCATTTGCACACGCAACTACCTGTATTTTTCTTCTTCCTCCAGCATTCCCAAATAAGAATCGTAACGATCACCCGAAACGAGTCCCTCCTCAACGGCCTGTTTAACAGCACAACCCGGCTCATGAGTGTGAGTACAAGGCTTGAAACGACAATCATCCATCACCCGCAACATTTCAGGAAAATAAGTGGAAATTTCCTCCTTGTCCACATCCAGCAGGCCAAAGCCGCGAATACCCGGCGTATCAATCATAAATCCACCGCAGGAGAGCGGATGCATCTCGTAGAAGGTGGTGGTGTGCTTTCCTTGTAGATGGGCGGTGGAAATCTCTCCAATGCGCAACGACAATGCTGGATCCAAAGCCCGGATCAGCGAAGATTTCCCAACCCCCGAAACTCCCGAAAACAACACGACCTTATCTTTGCACAGCGCCTGCAAATCCGAAACCCCTTCGCCGGTTTCGGCTGACACTTCCAGTACTGAGTAGCCGGCACCACGATAGACTTCATCAAAATAATCCACAAGCGGACGATGAGTCTGTCCGTAAAGGTCCATCTTATTCAAAACCAGGCACACCGGCACTTTGTAGGCCTCACAAGTGACCAAGAACCGATCAATAAACGGCCACTTTGTTTCCGGGAAAGCTAAAGTAACCACCAGCACGGCCACATCCACATTCGCAGCAATGACATGGCTTTGACGAGAAAGGTTGGTGGACTTTCGCACCACACAGTTGGTTCTGGGAAGAATCTCCCGAATCACTTCTCCCTCCACGACAACCCGGTCCCCCACCGCAATCGGGTTGGTAGAACGGCTATCCTGCATCCGAAGCTTTCCCCGCACTACAGCAGGAAACGGATCCCAAAGCGGCAGTTCCGACAAAAGATAATGACTGCCCGTATGTTTAACGACTATTGCCGTTTTTCGATTATGATTTTCCACGGACGCAAAAGTAGGGAATTTATGCTAACTTTGCCGATATTTCAGTTTTAACGCTTCACAAAAGACCATGTTGACATTTGCTGATATTTCCAATCTGGCTGAAAAGACCATCCGAGAACTGGACCTTACAGGAAGACCCCAAGAACTGTACGATCCGATTCACTACATCATATCCATTGGTGGCAAACGGATCCGCCCGAAGTTGTGCCTGATTTGCTACAACCTGTTCAAGGACGAGTTTGACGCATCCATTCTCCGGCCAATGGCCGCCCTGGAAATCTTCCACGCCTTTACCCTCATTCACGATGACATCATGGACAAGGCAGATCGACGTCGCGGGCATTTGACCATCCATAAAAAATGGTGCGACAACGTTGCCATCCTTTCGGGGGACGTCATGTCCATCAAGGCATACGAATACCTGGCGGACGCTCCGGATTATTGTTTGCGTGAAGTGTTTGCCTTATTCAACCGGACAGCCGCTCAAGTCTGTGAGGGCCAACAGTTTGATATGAATTTCGAACAAGTACCGGTAGTTTCCATTGAACAATACACCGAAATGATCGCCTTGAAAACGGCTGTCTTGCTGGCTTGTTCTGCCAAAATGGGTGCCTTGATTGGCGGTTGCGATGAAAAAACAGCCGATGCGCTCTACCAATACGGTTACAACCTGGGGCTAGCTTTCCAAATTACCGATGACTATCTGGACAGCTTTGGTGATCCGAAAACCTTCGGCAAAAACATTGGTGGCGACATCAACAACAATAAAAAAAGTTGGCTGCTGATCGAATCCTTGCGCATTGCCCAAGACGAAGACCGCCAAACCATTTATCAGATTATGAAAATGGAAGCTTCCCAAGAAAAAATCGATCGGATGCTGGCGATGTACCAAAAACTGGGGGTTCACCAACAAAGCCGAGAAGCCATTGGCCGTTACTACGATGCCGCAATGGCTACGCTTCAAACAGCCGGGTTGAACCCGGACCAAATCTCCCTACTTGACCATTTTGCAAAATCCCTCATTAAACGAGAAAAATAATCAATGAAGTCCCATTTTGAAATTATGGCGCCGGCCGGCAACTTCGAATGCTTGATGGCGGCCATACAAGGAGGCGCAGATTCCGTCTATTTCGGAGTCGAAAACCTCAACATGCGTTCTCATTCCGCCAATAATTTTACCCGCGAAGACCTGCCCAAAATCGTAGAAATTTGTCAGGAGCACCAGGTAAAAACTTACCTGACCCTGAACATTACCTTGTACGACGAGGACCTGCAGCAAGCCTACCAGACGCTGGATGCAGCCAAGGCGGCAGGTATCTCAGCCGTGATTGCCTCCGATACGGCAGCCATTGTTTATGCCCGAAAGATTGGCCTGGAAGTACATATCTCCACCCAACTCTCCATTTCCAATGCTGAAAGCTTGCGTTTCTACGCCCAATGGGCCGACGTCATTGTATTGGCTCGGGAACTCAACCTGCAACAAGTCCGCGCCATCAAGGACACCATTGAGCGAGAACAGATCACGGGCCCTTCCGGACGACTTGTTGAAATTGAAATGTTCTGCCACGGAGCTTTGTGCATGGCCATTTCCGGCAAATGCTATTTGAGTTTGCACGAATACAACGCCTCGGCCAACCGCGGTTCCTGCTTCCAGCTTTGTCGACGGGGTTACGAAGTTACCGACCTGGAAACCGGCATGAAACTGGAGGTGGACAACAAATACATCATGTCCCCCAAAGACCTTTGCACCATCGAATTCCTCGATAAGATCTTAGCAGCGGGAGTGTCTGTCTTCAAGATCGAAGGTCGGGCACGCTCAGCCGAATACGTAAAAACCGTCGCAGCTGCCTACAAACGGGGAGCCCAAGCTGTCGTAGATGGAACATTCACCCTTGAGCTGGCCACCAGCTTGAAGGCCGAATTGGCCAAAGTGTTCAACCGAGGTTTCTGGGACGGCTACTACCAAGGAGCCCGTTTGGGCGAATGGTCAGAAGTGTACGGCAACAAGGCGACCCAAAAGAAAGCCTATATCGGCAAAATCACCAACTACTTTTCCAACCTGGGTGTAGCAGAAGTCACAGTTGAAAGTGGCAGTTTGTCCGTCGGTGATTCCATTTTCATCATCGGTCCGACAACAGGGGTTCAGGAAATCATCATCCCTGAAATTCGTGTTGACCTCAAGCCTGTTGAAAAAGCAGAAAAGGGAACGGTCTGCTCCATTCCCTTTCCGAATAAATTACGTCGTTCCGACAAGGTGTTCCTGATTACTACAGAAGCGGAGACAAACTAACTTCATCCCAACGGTCAATGGCCTCGTACAACTGACGGTCATCCAGCAGTCCTCGGGCCGCTCCACCTCTTGAGAAATAATAAGCGACCGCAATCTCCCGTTCCAACAGGGGTTTGATGATCGCTTTATTTTTTGTCAGGTAGGTCTGTTTGTCTTGCGTCAAGGCCTGCTGCAAAGCCTCATACAAGGCGGCATGCATATCATAAGTACCTTCTTGTTTGGCGACTTCGATCAATTTCTCCAAATCGACCAAAGCCTCTGTTCGATGATCAAAGTCCTTGGCGGCTGCAAAATTCACAAAATCCAGGTACTCTATATCGGTCAGATTGATGGCAACTGCCTCCGGCACTTGTACGTGATCACGGTAATATTGTACCGCATAATCATCCAGGATTCCACTGTAAATCAAGGCCACCAGCGGACGATTGTAGTATTCTGACTCCACAGCCAGATCCGGTGTAATACCACCTCCCCCATAAACCACTCTTCCCGAGCGGGTTTTATAGACCTGACGCAACGAATCCGGCAGCTGGTTCAACGAACCAACTTCTTTCCGGGCACGATAGTCGATGGCTTGTACACACCGTCCACTCGGTGTATAATACTTACCAACCGTCAATTTCAAGGATGCATCGTAACCCAAGCCTCGGAACGACTGAATCAAGCCTTTTCCGTAGGAACGGGTCCCCGCAATCACTCCTCGGTCCAAGTCCTGCAAAGCACCCGCTACAATCTCTGAAGAAGATGCCGTTGATGAATTGATGAGCACCATGACCGGAATATCCGTATTCCAAGGCTCATTCTGCGTATAGGAATCTTTGCGAGACTCCGGAGAACGACCTTGGGTATAAAGCACATGGGTTCCTTGGGGCACAAAGAGCGAGACCAGATCGACCGCTTCGGTCAATAAGCCACCCCCATTTCCCCGCAAATCCAGCACCACTTGTTTGAGTCGTCCGGTTTGTTCCATAGCGATCAATTCACGACGCACCTCCTGCGCTGCTCCGCGCGTAAAGTCGGAGAGTTGGACATAACCGATGCTGTCACGAATAATGCCGGCATAGACCACACCGGAAATATGGACAATTTCCCGAGTCAGATCAATGGACAGCGTATCTCCGCTACGAGTCTTTTTGACCAACAGTTGAAGCGAAGTGCCCGGCTGCCCCCGCATTTTGGAGCTGCACTCGGACACCGTCATCTCATTGGTCGGGGTTCCAGCGACTTCTAACAGAATATCTCCCGGCTCCAAACCAACCTTCACCGCCGGCGATCCCAAATAGGGTTCCAGGATCATGACCCAGTTATCTGGAGTTTTCCGAATGATGGCGCCTACCCCTCCGTAGTTGCCACTGGTCATCATCTCAATGTTCTCTTCCTGTTCCTCTGGGAAGAACAACGTATAGGGATCCAACGTGGACAAAATCGCATTGATTCCCTCAAATACCAGTGTATCAATCGCAATCGGATCTACGTATTCCTGCTGCAATGCTCTCAAAACAGCCGTTTGCAAATCCAAAGACTTGCCGGCTTGAAATGCAGAAGATTGCCCCATCAAGGCTCCGGATGTCATCACCAGAAGCATCAGACTGACCAGTCTTCTACCCATTCTTTTCTTCATTTCTCATTGGTTTTTCTTAGGTGCAAAATTAATCTTTTCATAACTTTGCTGCAACAATCAGACCACGTATGAAAATCATTTTTGCCACCGGAAACACGCACAAGCTCCGGGAAGCCCAGGAAATTCTGGGGCCCGGCTTCGAATTAACCACCCCCCAAGCCTTGGGCTGCACCGAAGAGATCCCCGAAAATGCAACCACCTTTGAAGGCAATGCGAAGGAAAAAGCGCAATACTTGTGGGACCGTTTTGGTCTTCCCTGCTTTGCAGATGACTCCGGACTGGAAGTGGATGCCCTCAACGGAGCTCCTGGCGTCTATTCCGCCCGTTATGCCGGTCCCCAAAAAAATGATGCGGACAACTTGCAAAAACTCCTCGAAGACCTGCAACACATCCCGGAGCAGGACGCCCAAGGGCAAGCATTACGCACGGCACGCTTTCGCTGCGTGATTGCCTTGATGTTAGAAGACGGCTGCCACCTCTTCCACGGTACCAGCGAAGGTTGCATTACCACCGCTCCTTCCGGAAACGGAGGTTTTGGTTATGACCCTGTTTTCCGTCCACAAGGCTACGACCGCAACTTCTCCGAATTGTCAGCTGAAGAAAAAAATAGCATCTCACACCGTGGCAGCGCATTGCGCGCTATGGCCCAATGGCTGAAACAACGATAATTGACTTCTATGATTGTCCTGCATAGCACCAAGTACGGCGATAGCAGCCTAATTGTTCATGTCTACAGTGAACAACACGGCCGCACTGGCTTGTTGCTACGCGGTGCTGGGCGATCCCGTAGCGGACGTAGTGATATGCGACTGCTCCACCCCCTCAGCATCCTCGATGTGAGTCTTCTTCCCTCTAAAAACCAACAGGGGCTCCTGCTCACCAAAGAATTCTCGCAAGCCTGTCCGTTGGGTTCCCTGCGCTCCAACCTGTACAAAAGTTCCATCTGCCTATTTTTGGGAGAATTACTCTACCGAACGCTCCGTGAAGCCTCGCCAGACCCTGAATTATACCGGTTCATTGTCTATGCCATCCGGCTGCTGGAATCCTTGGAAGACTCGGATTGTTCCAATTTTCACCTTTGGTTCCTGGTAGGTTATGCCTCCCACTTGGGCTTACGACCGCGCAACAATTGGACAGAGCAGCAAGGTACCTTTTACATTCCGGAAGCCCGCTTTGAAACCGTCCGTTCCCAAACTGGAGACGACTGGTTTTCGCCCTTCTGTTCCCAACTTCTGGCTGACTTGATGACGGAAGACACCGAAAAAATATTACTCCGCCCCCTATCCAGTGAAAAACGGAACGATTTTTGTCGATCCATGCTTCGCTACCTGCGATACCACCTGGATCTGGACTTTGAAATCAAATCTTTGGACGTATTGCACCAAGTACTACGCGCATGAAATTCATCAATCGACTCCTGCTAACTTACTACAGCCCCTTGCTCCGACAATTGGACACCAGTATCCACCGCTATGAAGCCTCCCAACACGAGACCTTCCGGCAGTTGATGCAGCACATGGACAGCACCCGATTTGCGCAGGAGCACCAACTCGATCACAATAGCGACTACGAGCAATTCAGAAAGCAGGTTCCTGTCCGTGAATACGATGATTTTCAACCCTATATCCATTCCATCCAGTGCGGAGAACAGAACATCCTCTGGAACGAACCCGTCCAATGGTTTGCCAAGTCCAGTGGGACCAGTTCTGGCAAAAGTAAGTTCATCCCCATCACCCCAGCCAACCTGAAGCATTGTCACTACCGAGGATTTCAACTGATGTTGGCCCATTACTTAAGACAACATCCCGACAGCGGTATGATGTACGGCAAGGCACTGACTCTGGGAGGTAGCGTAGCAGCTGACTCTCGTACGGGAGACCTATCGGCCATTCTGCTACAAAACTCCCCCAAAGTTGCTGAATGGATTCGCACACCGGAACGAAAAACAGCCCTAATCCCCAATTTTGAACAGAAAGTCGAACAGATTTGCCGAGAATGCTCCCATAAAAACGTTACTAGTTTTTCCGGTGTTCCCTCCTGGAACCTATTACTCCTGCGACGCATCCTCGACTACGCCGGAAAAGGCAATCTCCTGGAGATCTGGCCCAACCTGGAATTATTCATGCACGGAGGCACCTATTTTGAACCTTATCGGGAACAATTCCGCAAACTGATTCCCTCCGATCAAATGCATTACTTAGAAAACTACAATGCCTCCGAAGGCTACTTCGCTTTTCAAGATGATTTGCAGGAACAAGGTATGCGCTTGGTGCTGGACAATGGGGTTTTCTATGAATTCATCCCGCTGGAACAACTCCCCAAGGTGCTGGACGGCGATCTTTCCCCGATCCTTCCGCTCAGCGGCATCCAGGTCGGCCAAGAGTACGCATTGGTTATTTCAACAAACAGCGGTCTTTGGCGCTACCTCATTGGCGATACGGTCCGATTTACCAGCAACCAACCCCACCGAATCATCATCACCGGACGAACCCAGCTCTACATCAACACCTTTGGTGAAGAATTGATGATCAACAATGCTGAAAAAGCTCTGGCGGTGGCTTGCCAAGCCACCGGTGCGATCGTTTCCGAATACACCGTTGCTCCCATCTTTTTCCAAGGATCGGAAAAAGGAAGACACGAATGGCTGATTGAATTTGAAACACAACCCCAAGTCAGCCTCGAAAATTTTGCAGAAAAACTGGACCAAGCTCTGTGCCAGCAGAACTCGGACTACGAAGCCAAACGCAACGGAACCATGGAACGACTAAAAATCACCTCCATCCCTAAAGGCACCTTCTATCGTTGGATGGAACAGCGCGGTAAGGTGGGTGGACAGAACAAAGTACCCCGTCTGTATCCCAAACGGGACTTTATTGAGCAGCTAAATCAACTCATAATCAATTAACTTCTGTTCCATTGAAGCCCGGACCACCCGAATTCGAACCGGATCCCCCAGTTTGTAGCTCTTGCCAGAAGAACGGCTTACAAGGGTATAAGTTTCCTCATCAAACTCAAAATAGTCATCCCGGATCTCCCGCAGAGGAATCATTCCCTCAACCTTGGTCGGTTCTATTTCAACATACATTCCCCAATCTGTCAAGCCGGAGATGGTACCATCAAACTCTTGACCGATTTTGTCCTGCATAAATTCCACCAATTTGTACTTGATGCTGGAACGTTCAGCTTCCATCGCAATCTGCTCCCGACTGGAAGCGTGCACACAAGCCGCCTCATAGACCTCCTTATCCTGAGACGCCTCCCCGGCCTCGTACAAGGCCAACAGCCGGTGCACCATCATATCTGGATAGCGTCGGATCGGAGAAGTAAAGTGGGTGTAGTAATCGAAGGCCAATCCATAGTGGCCCACATTGTCCGTAGCATATTTGGCCCTGGCCATGGACCGGAGCGCCAATATCTCAATGGCTCCCGATTCCGGCGTACCCTTGACACCCGATAAAAGTCCATTCAAGGCTGTCGCCAACTGTTTGGTGGATGCCTCCGGTTTGGCTTGCAATTCGTGTCCGAACAAACGGGCAAAACGACGCAACACATCGATCTTTTCAGGATTGGGCTGTTCGTGGATCCGATACACGAAAGTCGGTTTCTTGCGCCGCTTTCCAATAGACTCAGCCACACAACGGTTGGCCAACAACATAAATTCCTCAATCAGCCAGTTGGCCTCTCGGCTTATTTTCTGAGTCACAGCCACCGGACGACCCTGCTCATCCACCTGTACTTTCATTTCCGGTCGCTCAAAAGCTATCGCTCCCGCCGCAAAACGTTTTCTGCGCAACTCGGAAGCCAAGTGGTGTAAGGTCAACAACTCCTGTTTCATCGGTCCCTCACCGCCTTCCAGAATCCATTGAGCTTGATCATAATCAAACCGATGATCGGAACAAATGACTGTTCGACCGATCCAACGGTCCACAATCCGACAACGGGGGGTCATTTCAAAGACCACCGAATAACAAAGTTTGTCCTCGTTCGGCCGCAACGAACACAGTTGGTTTGACAGTTTTTCCGGCAACATAGGCACCGTTCGATCCACCAAGTAAACGGAGGTAGCCCGTTCGTAGGCCACCTGATCCAACAAAGAACCCGGTGTCACATAATGCGTCACATCGGCAATGTGCACCCCCACTTCATAGTTTCCATTTTCCAGAACACGGAACGACAATGCATCGTCAAAGTCTTTTGCATCAGTAGGGTCAATGGTAAAAGTAGTTACCGAACGGAAGTCACGCCGCTTACGAATCTCCTCGGCAGAAATTTCCACCGGGATGGCGTCAGCAACCGCCTCCACTTCCGGCTCAAAACGGTACGGCAGTCCAAACTCTGCGAGAATTGCATGCATTTCTGCGTTGTTCTCACCCGGCTCACCCAATACGTCCAAAACTCGACCCAACGGAGCCGGAGCTCCATACGGCCAACTTTCCACCAACACCGCCACTTTTTGACCGTGATAAGGGCGCGCCTGTGCCGGCGTCATCATAATCCGGATATCGTAGGGCATGTTGCGACTTTCCACAATTGCCCAAACCTCCCGTTTGGTCACTTGCAAAATACCGATGTGCGGACGCTTGGAGCGTTCCAACACCTCCACCACACGGCCTTCTTTCCTCAAAACCCGCTGACGGCCTCCCGGCATTGAACGTTGGCGGGCAGCTACTGTCACAACACGTACACAATCGTTATTCAGAGCTCCGCGCAAACGGGCTGCCGGCACAAAGATATCGGTATCCTGGGCCGGTGTCTCCACAAAAGCGAACCCTTCTCGGGTCATTCTCACAATTCCTTCAAACTCTTCTTTTACAAAAGGTTTCTTCTTTTCTTTTCCCGATTTACGTTCTTTTTTCGCAAGTCTTTTATGGTTTGATTTCCGGCTCATATTTTTTCATTAATTTTGCACGTTGTTCGCAGATGTCGGACAAAGTTAATATCAGAAAACCGAATACAATATTAAATTTCCATTAAATGAATAAAAAAGTATTACTGATGATTTTGGATGGCTGGGGAGAAGGCAAACAAGACCAATCCAACGTCATCTTCACACAAGGAGCCCCGCACATTGATGCCTTGCGGGCAAAATACCCGGTATCCCAACTCATGGCTTGCGGCGAAGATGTAGGTCTTCCCGACGGACAAATGGGTAACTCGGAAGTAGGTCACCTCAACCTCGGTGCTGGCCGCGTTGTTTACCAGGACTTGGTTAAAGTCAACCGCGCCTGCCGTGAACACCGCCTGTTGGAAAACCCGGAAATCAAGGCCGTTTATGACTATGTAAAAACCTCTGGCAAAGCCCTGCACCTGATGGGTCTTACCTCCCACGGTGGCGTTCACAGTTCTTTGGAACACCTGTATGAATTCCTGGCGGTTGCCAAACAAGAAGGTTTGGAAAAAGTGTATGTTCACTGCTTTATGGACGGCCGTGACTGTGACCCGAAAAGCGGAAAAGGCTTTATCGCTGAATTGGAAGAAAAATGCAATGCCACAACCGGCAAAATTGCCTCCATCGTCGGCCGTTACTATGCCATGGACCGCGACAAACGTTGGGATCGTGTCAAACTTGCCTATGACTTGTTGACCAAAGCAGAAGGCGAACCCTTCACCGATCCGGTTGCTGCCATTCAAAAGTCCTACGATGAAGGCATTACCGACGAATTCATCAAACCGATGAGCGCCCGGACAGCCGACGGACAGCCGGTAGCGACCATCCAAGCCGATGACGCTATCATCTTCTACAACTTCCGCAACGACCGGGCACGTGAACTCACCCACGTTCTCACCCAAGAGGATATGCCTGCAGAAGGTATGCATACCTTGCCGCTGTACTACTGCTGCTTGACTCCCTACGATGACAAATTCACAGGTTTGCACATCCTTTTTGACAAGGACAACGTTCAAAAGACCTTGGGAGAAGCCGTTGCTGATGCCGGAAAGAAACAGCTCCGCATTGCAGAAACTGAAAAATATGCCCACGTCACCTTCTTCTTCTCAGGTGGCCGCGAAGCTGTTTTCCCGGGAGAGTCCCGCATCCTGATCAACTCTCCGAAAGTAGCTACCTACGACCTGCAACCCGAAATGTCAGCTCCCGAAGTAGCGGATGCCCTCATCCAAGAATTGGACAAACAAGAACAAGATCTGGTCATCCTGAACTTTGCAAACGGCGACATGGTAGGACATACCGGTGTTTACGAAGCCATCCGCACGGCTGTCACCACGGTTGACAACTGCGTAGATAAGGTCGTGTCCGCTGCTCGCAAAAACGGTTACACCGTGCTGATTACCGCAGACCACGGCAATGCAGACTACGCTACCAACCCGGACGGAACTCCCAACACAGCACACTCGTTGAACCCCGTACCGTTTATCGTAGTGGATGACGAAATCAAAACCGTAAAGAACGGAAAACTAGCGGACATCGCCCCGACCATCTTGAAATTGATGGGCATTGCTCAACCCCAAGAAATGACCGGAGAACCGCTCGTATAACCCTATGTCGTTCGTTCACCTTCACGTCCACACCCAGTACTCCGTCCTCGATGGAGCCTCGTCGATCAGCAACCTGTTCAAGGAAGCCAAACGCCTGGAGATGCCGGCGCTTGCCATTACAGACCATGGCAATATGTTCGGTGTCAAGGAATTCCTAAACACAGCAGCTAAGTTCCCCGAGGTCAAACCCATTGTCGGATGCGAGGTTTACGTAGCCCATGGAAGCCGCCTGGAACGAAAAGGTCGGGAAGAACAAAGTTCTTACCACTTGATCCTGTTGGCCAAAAACTTGAATGGCTACCACAACCTCATCAAACTCGTGTCCAAAGGATACATCGAGGGCTTCTACTACAAGCCGCGGATCGATCACGAACTGTTGGAGCAATACCACGAAGACCTGATCTGTTCCAGTGCTTGTCTGGGAGGAGAAATCCCTCAAGCCTTGCTACACGATAACTGGGAAGAGGCTTGTCGTCTCACCGAGTGGTACCAATCCCTCTTTGGCGAAAACTTCTACCTAGAGGTGATGCGACACAAATCCAAACTGCCCGAAGTCGGAACCGAGACCTTTGAAAAACAGGAGAAAGTTAACGAAGGCATCTTCCGCCTGGCGGAACGCTATGGCATCAAGGTCATTGCAACCAACGACGTGCACTTTGTCCAGCAGGCAGACGGGCCAGCTCATGACCGCCTGATCTGCCTGATTACCAACGCTTCGTTTGATGATCCCAAACGAATGCGGTACACCCAGGAAGAGTACTTGAAAGGTCCGCAGGAGATGGAAGAATTGTTTGCAGACCACCCTGAAGTACTGACCAATACCCTGGAAATTGCGGAGCAGATCGAAACCTATAGTCTGGATTCCAAGCCGATCATGCCCCACTTTGAGATCCCTGAAGAGTTCCAGGATGCCGACGATTACTTGCGTCACCTCACCTACGAAGGAGCCAAGAAGCGGTACGGCACTTTGCAGCCCGTCCACACCGAACGGCTGGACTTCGAACTGGAAACCATCAAACGGATGGGGTTCCCCGACTACTTCCTCATTGTACAGGACTTCATTCAAGCCGCCCGTAAAATGGGAGTTTCTGTAGGTCCAGGCCGTGGTTCGGCAGCCGGTTCTGCCGTTGCTTACTGTCTGACCATCACAGATATCGACCCCATCAAATACGACTTGCTTTTTGAGCGTTTCCTCAATCCCGACCGGATCTCCATGCCCGATATTGATGTTGACTTTGACGACGATGGTCGCTACAAGGTCTTCAAATATGTGGAGGAAAAGTACGGAAAAGACCACATCTCCCACGTAGTCACCTTTGGCACAATGGGTACCAAGAGTGTGATCCGGGACGTAGCCCGCATCCAGAATCTTCCTTTACAAACGGCAGACAAACTGGCCAAAGCGGTTCCGAAAGCCATTACCATCGATGTCGAAACCGAGGTGGAGGACCCGAATGATCCGAACAAAAAGATCAAGAAAAAGGAAAAGAAAGATGTCAACCCGAACATCGGTCTTTGCATCAAACACGTCCCGGAGTTCATCGAAGCCTACCAAGCAGAAGATGGCATTGCTCGAGAAACCCTGGACTTTGCAGAAAAGCTGGAAGGGAACGTCCGAAACACCGGTGTGCACGCCTGTGCCCTGATCATCGGCCGTGAGGACTTGACCAATTATATCCCAATCAGTACCGCCAAAGACAAAGATTCCGGAGCTGACATCCTCGTCTCCCAATACGAAGGCACCCTCATTGAATCGGTGGGGCTGCTAAAGATGGACTTCTTGGGCCTGAAAACCCTATCCATCATCAAAGAAGCCTTGGCCAACATCCGTCAGTCCCAAGGCATCGAACTGGACATTGACCACATTCCGCTGGACGACCCCAAAACCTATGAACTCTTCAGCCGAGGAGACACCGTTGCTATCTTCCAGTTTGAGTCGGACGGTATGCAAAAATGGCTGCGCGAGTTGCAACCTTCCCGCTTTGAAGACCTGATTGCCATGAACGCCCTCTACCGGCCGGGCCCGATGGATTACATCCCCGACTTTGTTGCCCGAAAACACGGGATCAAGGCCATCGAATACGACCTGCCGGATATGGAAGAGTACTTGCACGACACATACGGGGTTACTGTCTATCAAGAGCAAGTGATGTTGCTTTCCCAAAAGCTCGCCGGCTTTACCAAAGGTCAGGCAGACAAACTTCGGAAAGCAATGGGTAAGAAGCAGTTGTCAGTAATGGCGGAACTGCGTGAAAAATTCTTTGAAGGCGGTATCAAGCACGGCCACCCGGAACCCATATTGGATAAAATCTGGAACGACTGGAAGGCCTTTGCCCAATACGCATTCAACAAATCCCACGCAACCTGTTATGCTTGGGTGGGTTATCAAACCGGTTACTTGAAGGCCCACTACCCGGCCGAGTTCATGGCTGCGACCTTGAGTAAGAACCTCAATAACCTGGAAGAGTTGACCAAATTCATGTCCAATTGTCGGAAACAACAGTTGGATGTATTGGGCCCGGACATCAACGAAAGTTTCACCAACTTTACCGTCAACAAAGAGGGCAAGATCCGCTTCGGAATGGCCGGCATCAAAGGCATCGGTGCAGCCGTTGTCGAAGGCATCATCCGAGAACGCGAGACCAACGGCCCCTTCCGCTCCATCTTTGACCTAGCAGAACGGGTTCCTGCCAATATTTTGAACCGAAAAACCTGGGAATCCCTGGCTGCAGCCGGCGCATTCGATTCCTTGGAAGGCATCAATCGGGGCACCTTGCTAGCACCCTGTGGCAACGAAGTTTTCTCCGAAGTACTGGTACGCTACGCCAACGCCTATCAGAAGAATCTGGGATCCATGGCCAACTCGCTCTTCGGGGGAGTGGATGCCATCGAAATTGCGCAACCGGCTATTCCCATCGCACCGTCTGTCAACCGGATGGAAGCCTTGCGACGTGAAAAAGAGTTGGTAGGAATGTATCTATCAGCCCACCCTCTGGATGACTTTCAGTTTGAATTACAGAATTTTGCAACAAATACTGCTGCTGAGTTAAGTGATTTCAAAAAACAAGCCAGCACCGATCCCAGTTTCCACCGCAAGGAATACGTAATCGCAGGGATGGTAGCCTCCGTACGACAAGGCATGTCCCAAACCAATCGTCCTTACGGGGTGATTACACTGGAAGACTACTCCGGTACTTTTGAATTGCACTTCTCCAGTAAGAACTACGAAACCTTCCTGCCTTATATGCAAGAAGGCATGATGCTACTAGTCAAAGTAGTGTTCCTCAACCTTGGACGACCGGATGAAAAGCCTACCGGCTGTTACCTTCGGATTGACTCCATCCGCTTGTTGAACAATACGAAAGACGAATACGTCAAGGAAATTATTGTCAAACTCCCTGTAGAGCACATTACACCGGATTTCCGCAAACGCTTTGTCAAGACGCTCAAACAGAACAAAGGAAAAGCTGTTCTGACGTTGTACATCGTTGACCGTCAGAATGAATTATCCGTAGAATTCGTTTCGCGAAAATATCACGTAGCTCCCGACCAGGATTTGTTTGATTTTCTGAACGAAGAAAACCTCCCGTACCAGATCCGAAAGAAAATCACCTTCCCGAAATCCTAGTAATTCGGGGCTTGTATCGGAATTTCCACCGACTCTGGTGTTACGAGCACAGCGCCTACCTCCGGCTGCGCCAGGTGACCGACTACCTCCAAATCCGGGAATTCTTTGTGCAATACATCGTACTGGCCATTGGGGATGACAAACAAGAACTTAAAGTCATCACCGCCATTCATGGCTGCCGTTACCGCATCGATGTTCAATTCCTCGCAAGCCTGGAAGGTTTGAGCAGATATCGGAATCCGGTTGATGTAAATTTTTACGCCCAGGCCCGAACGGCGTTGGAGATCCAAAACAGAGCAAGCCAAGCCCCGGGTAATGAATTCGCCCGCAGAAGGAACAATGCCCTGCTTGATCAGACGGGACAACAAATCGGGTTTGACTTCCGGACTCAAATAATCCGCCAAAATGCCTCGATAAGCCGTCAGATCCGGCTGTTTCTGAGCTCCCCCCGCTTGAAACGCCACTTTTTCGCGTTCCAGAATGTGAAGTCCCATGTAGGCTGCTCCCAAGTGACCCGACAAGACCACCAAATCCTTGGACTGCATCGGAAGGCGCCGTTCCAGCACAATGCGTTTTTGAATACCTACTGCCGTCACACTGACACACAAGCCATTCACCGACGGGGCCAACTCCAAGGCCACCGAAGCAATCTTGTGTTCCTGCATCGCTGCAATCATCCCACCCCACAACGTCGCTACATCTTCGTACGAGAAACGGTTGGACAAGGCCAGGATTACCGAAACGCGCTCCGGTTGCAGGCACTGAGCATACAAATCTCCCAACGCAGCCAACACCAGCTTGTATCCCAAATGTTTGAGCGGCGTATAAGTCAAGTCGAAATCAACTCCCTCCATGAAGAAATGATGGGACTGCGCAGCAACGCCACGGGCTGGTTGAGGTCGGATGATTTCATTCTTGTAAGGGGTTCCTTCAAAGAGACGTTCCATGGCCGCTGAACGGCCGATTTCAGAAATTTGTGTGCTCATTGTACTATTTTTGTTACAAAATTAGTAAAATGATGTAAATTTGTATGTTTATTTTTAATTATGGCAAACGAAGTATTACACGATATTACCAATAGCGAATACCGACACGGATTTGAGACCCTTGTCAACCAGGAATTTTTCCCGAAAGGTCTGAATGAAGACATCGTCCGGATGATTTCTGAACGCAAACAAGAGCCGCAATGGTTGCTCGAGTTCCGACTGGAGGCCTTCCGAAAATGGCAAAAAATGAAAATGCCAACTTGGGCTCACCTTCGGATCCCCGAGATTGATTACCAAGATATTATCTATTTCGCTGCACCGAAAAAACCGAAGACCGAAGAAGAAATCGACCCGGAACTGATCAAGACTTTTGACAAACTGGGTATCCCGTTAGATGAGCGCAAAGCGCTTTCCGGCATGGCGGTCGATGCGGTTTTTGATTCGGTTTCTGTTAAAACTACCTTCCGGGAATCCTTGGCTGAGAAGGGCATTATATTCTGCTCATTCTCCGAAGCAGTCCGCGATTATCC
The DNA here is from genome assembly GCA_017546605.1 of Bacteroidales bacterium. Classification (GTDB taxonomy): domain Bacteria; phylum Bacteroidota; class Bacteroidia; order Bacteroidales; family UBA932; genus JAGCJX01. The sequence goes on from JAFYSH010000003.1 coordinate 30,816, forward strand.
GGAATTGGTTCGCAAATACCTGGCCTCCGTCGTTCCTGTCGGAGACAACTTTTTCTCAGCTTTGAACTCGGCCGTATTCAGTGACGGTTCGTTCTGTTACATTCCCAAGGGCGTTCGTTGTCCCATGGAACTATCCAGCTACTTCCGCATCAATGCTCGCGGAACCGGCCAGTTTGAACGCACACTCATCGTCGCCGATGAAGGCTCCTATGTCAGCTACCTGGAAGGTTGTACCGCTCCTCAACGTGATGAGAACCAACTCCACGCAGCCGTGGTTGAAATTGTCGTTATGGCCGATGCCGAAGTTAAGTACTCTACCGTACAAAACTGGTATCCAGGCGATAGCGAAGGACGTGGCGGTATCTTCAACTTTGTAACCAAACGGGGTATCTGCAAAGGCAACAACAGCCGCCTGTTCTGGACTCAGGTGGAAACCGGTTCCGCCATCACTTGGAAATATCCGAGTACCATCCTCAAAGGAGACAACTCAGTATCTGAGTTCTACTCCGTGGCTGTGACCAATCACCACCAACAAGCTGATACGGGAACCAAAATGATCCACTTGGGAAAAAATACCCGCAGCCGGATCATCAGCAAAGGAATTTCTGCCGGACGCAGCGAAAACAGCTACCGCGGACTGGTGCGTGTAGCCCGGAATGCGGAAAACGCCCGGAACTACTCGCAATGCGACTCCCTGCTATTGGGCGACCGTTGCGGAGCACACACCTTCCCGTTCATTCAAAGTGACAACCCCAGTGCCATCATTGAACACGAGGCAACTACCTCGAAAATCAGTGAAGACCAATTGTTCTACTGCCGGCAACGGGGCATCTCCGAAGAAAATGCCGTTGGCCTGATTGTCAATGGCTACGCAAAAGAAGTCATTAACCAGCTTCCGATGGAATTTGCTGTCGAAGCTCAAAAACTCCTGCAAGTTTCCTTGGAAGGAAGCGTAGGATAATCCATACAACCATGCTTACTATTAAAGATTTACATGCATCTATAGGCGACAAGGAGATCCTCAAGGGGATCAACCTGACCGTCAACCCGGGAGAAGTTCACGCCATCATGGGTCCGAACGGCTCCGGAAAAAGTACCCTTTCTGCTGTATTGGCGGGTAAAGAAACCTTTACCGTCACCTCCGGTGAAGTCAAGTTCCAAGGCGAAGACCTGTTGGCACTTGCCCCTGAAGAACGTTCGTGGCGAGGCATCTTTCTCGGTTTCCAATATCCGATTGAAATTCCTGGTGTAACGAATGTCAACTTTATGAAGACGGCTTTGAACGAGCACCGCAAACACCAAGGCCTCCCTCCGATTACGGCCGCTGAATTCCTGAAACTCATGCGCCAAAAGATGGAAATCGTAGAGATGGACCACTCCTTCTCTTCCCGCGGAGTCAATGTGGGCTTCTCTGGTGGCGAGAAGAAGCGGAATGAAATCTTCCAAATGGCCATGCTCGAACCCAAATTAGCGATCTTGGACGAAACTGATAGCGGATTGGACGTAGACGCCTTGCGCATTGTAGCTACCGGTGTCAACAAACTCAAACGCCCGGACAATGCAACGGTGGTTATCACCCACTACCAACGTCTGTTGGACTACATCGTTCCGGATGTTGTACACATCTTGTACAAAGGCCGCATCATCAAGACAGCCGGCAAGGAATTGGCATTGGAAGTGGAACAACGGGGTTATGACTGGTTGATCAAAGAACTATGATAAACGAGCACTATACCCTTGCCAACGGAACTCCCAGCCGTCCGCAATTCAGTTGCCGTGTACCCCTGTCCAACAGCCGACAACTCTTTGTTGTCAATGGACTTGTCCAGGAAACCGGCAAGCCCTTCTCTTTCCGTCTTCAAGCCGGGAAGATGATGGACGAACTACTGCAGGTCATCAGTGTCCGCGATGACCAAGGCCCCACCTTACTGGATGTCAACACCGAATTTGTATTTGGTAACGGCTCATCCGGCCGATTGCTTTGCTGTTCCCACGCTTTCACAACAGGAAGTGTCACTACCCACGAAACCGTAGAAATCCATCTGGAAGAAAACGCTTGTGCCGAAATCATCGTCATGCAACACGAACACAATGAGGCACACCACCAGACCCGCTATACAATTCATCAGGAAGCTGGCAGCCAATTAAAAATGACCTTTCTCTCCTTGCAGGGATGCGTCATTGAAAACGAGATTGAGGTCAACCTCCAAGGACGTAACGCGGTTTGCGACTTAAGTGGTCTGTACTTGGCTGACGGACAACAGCAGATTACCAACCGTATCAACGTACAACATCTCGTGCCGGATTGCCATAGCAGCCAATTGTTCAAGGGAATCCTGGACAACGAAGCTCGGGGACGTTTTTATGGAAAAATCACCGTGGTTCCGAACGCACAACGCACCGATGCCTTTCAGGCCAACCACAACTTGCTGCTCTCTGAAAAAGCCAGCATTCACACAGATCCCCAGTTGGAAATCTACGCAGATGACGTAAAATGCTCCCACGGTGCAACCATTGGTCGATTACAACCCGAAGAACTCTTCTACCTCCGCTCGCGGGGAATCCCTAAAAAAGAGGCAGAACTGCTTCAGCAATTGGCCTTTGCTTATGCCGTTTTGGTGAAGATTCCCAACGAAGTCCTACGGGAGCGGATGATGGACCTCGTCGAGAAACGCCTGCGGGGCGATTGTTGATAACTTCTTTTAGTTTTTCTTTCTTTTAAAGGGATTTCATTCTAACTTGCAATCCCTTTTTTGATACCATTCACAAACAATGAAAAAGAAAACCTATACCTTTGACGAGGCATTGAATGCCAGTCGCTCCTATTTCCGGGGCGACGAACTTGCTGCCTCCGTATGGATTAACAAGTATGCCATGAAAGACTCTTTCGGCAACTTGTATGAATCCTCACCGGAAGACATGCACCACCGCCTAGCTGATGAGTTTGCCCGCATCGAGGCTCGCTACCCGAATCCGATGAGTGCTGACGAAATCTATGACCTGCTCAAGGATTTCAAATACGTTATCCCGCAAGGCGGTCCCATGTGTGGTATCGGCAATGACAATCAGATTGCCTCGTTGTCCAACTGCTTCGTAATCGGCCACGATACTCCGGCCGACTCATACGGTGGTATCTTGAAAATCGATGAAGAACAGGTACAATTGATGAAACGTCGGGGTGGTGTCGGTCACGACTTGTCCCACATCCGTCCTACCGGAAGCCCCGTACTCAACAGCGCACTGACCTCCACCGGCATTGTGCCTTTTATGGAACGCTACTCCAACTCAACCCGCGAAGTGGCACAAGACGGTCGCCGTGGTGCCTTGATGTTGTCGGTTTCCATCAAACACCCGGATTCGGAGTCTTTCATCGATGCCAAGATGGAAAAAGGCAAGGTTACTGGGGCCAATGTTTCCGTAAAAGTGGATGACGACTTTATGCGTTGCGCTTTGAACGGAGAGCCCTACATCCAACAATATCCGGTCTATTCAAACGAACCGAAATATACCAAAGAAGTCAATGCAACGGCCCTGTGGAAAAAGATCATCCACAATGCATGGAAATCTGCAGAACCGGGCGTGTTGTTCTGGGATACCATCCTGCGCGAATCAGTTCCTGACTGCTATGCCGATTTAGGTTATCGCACCGTCAGCACCAACCCTTGCGGAGAAATTCCCTTGTGTCCCTATGACTCTTGCCGTTTGATCGCAATGAACCTCTATTCGTACGTTGATCAACCGTTTACTCCGAACGCCTCCTTCAACTACGAACTCTTCAAGAAACACGTCATCAAAGCAATGCGCTTGATGGACGACTTGATCGATCTGGAAATGGAAAAGATCGATGCCATCCTGAAGAAAATCCAATCTGACCCGGAAAGCGTCGATGTGAAACGCACCGAGGTTGAATTGTGGGAAAAAATCAAGCAAAAATCCTTGGGCGGACGCCGTACCGGACTGGGTATCACCGGAGAAGGCGACATGTTGGCGGCCCTCGGCCTCACCTACGGATCGGATGAAGCCATCGCAGCTGCCGTGGACATCCAACGCACTTTGGCAGTAAGCGCCTACCGTTCATCCGTAATCATGGCACAAGAACGGGGAGCTTTCCCGATTTATGACAGCAAACGCGAAGCGAACAATCCGATGATCAGCCGTATCCGTGAATGCGATCCTGCCCTGTACGAAGAAATGGTTGCAAAGGGACGTCGTAACATTTCCATGTTGACCATCGCTCCTACAGGAACAACCAGTTTGATGACCCAAACAACATCCGGTATTGAACCCGTTTTCCTCCCGTTCTACAAACGCAGAAGAAAAGTCAATCCGAATGACCGCAATGTCACCATCGCCTTTAAAGACGAAAACGGTGACTGCTTTGAAGAATACTTTGTTTTCCACCACCACTTCCTGACTTGGTGCAAAACTGCCGGCCACAATCCGGAAGAGGTCAAGACCTGGAACGAAGAACAAATCCAAGCCCTGGTAGCCCAATCACCTTACCACAAAGCCACATCGAATGACATTGACTGGGTAGCGAAGGTGAAGATGCAAGGCCAAATGCAAAAATGGGTGGACCACTCGATCAGCGTAACTGTAAACCTACCTCGCGACATCAGCGAAGATATGGTAGCCGAAGTGTATCGCACAGCTTGGGAATGCGGATGTAAAGGTATTACCGTTTATCGGGACGGATCCAGAACAGGTGTTTTGGTTTCTTCCAAGGAAAACAATGAGAACATCATCAAACCCAAGAAACGCCCCAAATCGCTGGAAGCCGACGTAATCCGTTTCAAAAACGGAACCCAACAATGGATTGCCCTGGTGGGTAAACTCAACGGCAAACCCTACGAAATCTTTACCGGTATCTTGGATGAAGACACTCGTTCCATCCCGAAATCCATCACCAAAGGTTGGATTGTCAAAGAAACCGATGACAAGGGCGTAACCCGCTACGACTTCCACTACAAAGATTGCTACGGTTACCCGGGTGTATCTGGCGGTATCTCCCACATGTTCAACAAAGAGTTCTGGAACTACGCAAAATTCATCTCTGGTGTGATGCGCCACAATGTTCCGATCATTGATATCCTCAACATCATCAAAGGATTGGATTTGGACAATGCCAGCATCAACTCTTGGAAGAACGGGGTAGAAAGAGCCTTGAAGCAATACATCCCGAACGGCACACGGGATGAATCCGGCCAAAAATGTGAAGAATGCGGATCTACCAACTTGATTTACCAAGAAGGTTGTCTTGTCTGCCAAGATTGCGGACACGGTAAGTGCGGTTGATCCACGGCGAACCTTGAACTATGAACATGATCCTTTACCCCAACGCCAAATTGAATTTGGGTTTACGGGTTACAGAAAAGCGACCAGACGGCTTCCATAACTTGGAAACCGTCTTTGTTCCATTTGCTGGTCTGCAGGATATTTTGGAAATTGCGGAAGCCGATCACTTCTCCTTTTCCGCCTATGGAAAGCCTTATGAGCTGCCGGACAACAACTTGGAAAATGAAATCTGCGTTCGGGCCTGGAGAATGCTTGAAGCCGACTTCCAACTTCCCCACGTGGCCATTCACCTCTGTAAAAACATTCCCATTGGCGCTGGATTGGGAGGAGGTTCTGCGGATGGAGCCTTTACACTGATTGGACTGAACAAACTCTTCCAACTCAACCTTTCCACGCAACAGCTGTTAGCCTATGCCGCCCGTTTAGGTAGCGATTGCCCCTTCTTCGTTCTCAACCAACCGATGTACGGAACCGGACGGGGCGATGAACTGACCGCATTCTCCTCCGACAGCATCGAAGAAGTATTGACGGGAAAGGCTTATGAGATCCGGCTCATCACGCCAGACATCCATGTCTCAACGCCACAAGCCTATCGGGGCATCACCCCCAGAAGACCCTTCGGCACCCAAAAACCGGCCGAAGAAAAAGACCTGCGGGAGATCTTATGTCAACCGGTATCCACTTGGGCCGACTCCTTGGAGAATGACTTTGAAAAAACAGTCTTTCAATGCCATCCCCAATTGGCTCAGCTCAAAAACGACCTATACGAACAAGGAGCCATCTATGCTGCCATGAGCGGCAGTGGTTCCACCTTATTTGGAATCTTCAACAAGTAACACATCTATGAAAAAACTCCTGCTATTCTGGACTCTTCTGCTATGCTCACTGGGCGTTTTCGCACAAGAAGCGGACAGCAATCTTAGGATTCGCTTTGACCTTCGCTTTGACGGTGTATTCAACACCTACCTGAACAATGACACCCCCAATGAAACAGGTTTTGAAGGCCGCTATTTTAAACTCTTGATCGACGGCAAGATCGATGAAAAATTCTCCTACAGCATGCGCCAACGGCTCTACAAAGACAATGCTTTCCCGAGCAGCTTTTTTGGTGCAACTGATTGGGCTTACCTTTCCTACCAGTTCCATCCGAACTGGAATATCTCCGCCGGAAAACAAGTCGTACTGATCGGTGGCTACGAATACGATCGCGCCCCGATTGACGTCTATTTCTGGTCGGAATTCTGGAACAACGTAAATCCGTTCCAAATCGGAGCCAGCATAGGCTATACCTCCCCGGACAAACGCCACAACATCACAGCTCAGGTGACCAACTCTCCGTTCTTCACAGAAACGTTGAGCAACTGCTTTGCCTATAACTTGATCTGGTACGGTAATATGGGCAATTTCAAAACCATTTACTCCTACAATGCCATCGAGTACAAGGACAATCACTTCATCCACTACCTGGCTCTGGGTAACCAATGGACTCAAAACTGGTTCTGCTGGGAACTGGACTACATGAACCGAGCTTCCGCCAAGCAAGACAACCCCTTTGCCGACTTCTCCATCATCAGCCGGATGAACTTTGACATCAACAGCAAAACACGCCTGTTTGTCAAAGGAGGATACGACCAAAACAAGGCTCAAAAGGCAGGGACACTCAATGCCTTCACCTACGACCTCTATGTAAAACCGGGTGTTGAATACTACTACTATGGAGGTGGTATTGAGCTCTATCCGATTGAACGCTTGAAAAAGACATTGCGTCTGCACGCTTTTGTTTACACCAATAACCGGGACCCGCAACCGATTTCATTCAACATCGGTATTCGCTGGCAAATGAATGTGTTGAACAAATAAATTCTAATTAATCATACCTATGAGCAAACTTAAATTCTTGACCAAAAGAAGAATTGAGGCGGCCATCTTTCTCCTCATCTTCTTCGGATTCTTCGGTGGAGTCGGTCGGATCATGGGAGTTCCCAACATGATGAACACCTTGATGAAGACTTCACACGACCTTCTCTTGAACACGGTATTCTACTTGATGGGAATTACCGTACTGACAGGAGCTTTGTCCAAACTCTTTGTAGAATTTGGAGTGGTTCGTCTGTTGGAAACCCTGCTTCGTCCCTTGATGAAACCCTTGTACAACCTCCCGGGTGTTGCGGCGTTGGGCGGTGTTATGACGTTCTTGTCAGACAACCCGGCCATCATCAGTTTGTCCAAAGACTCCAACTTCAGCCACTACTTCAAGAAATACCAATTGATTTCCTTGACCAACTTCGGTACAGCATTCGGTATGGGACTGGTTGTTATCGTCTTTATGGCAAGTATGGGCTATGGTACGGCTGCAATTGTTGGTCTGATCGGCTCCTTTGCTGGAAGTATCGTTTCCACCCGCTTGATGCAAAGATCCCTCCTGAAAAACCATCCTGAACTCAATGATGAGGTTCAAGGCGGAAACGAACAGGAAATTTCCTTCAAATCAGAAGGCAATGTTTTCCTTCGGGTATTGAACTCCCTGCTGGACGGTGGCAAATCCGGTGTTGAACTTGGTTTGGCCATTATCCCGGGCGTATTGATCATCTCCTCTGTTGTGATGATGTTGACCTTCGGTGCCGGAGCAAACGGTTACGACGGTTCTGCGTACCAAGGTGTAGGTCTGTTGCCCTACCTTGCTGCCAAAGTTGACTTCATCTTCAAATGGCTGTTCGGCTTTACCAATCCGGAATTGATCGCCTTCCCGATCACCTCGTTAGGAGCCGTGGGAGCTGCACTGAGTTTGGTTCCCAAATTCCAAGCATCCGGTTTGATTGATGGCAATGCCATTGCCGTATTCACCGCAATGGGTATGTGTTGGAGCGGTTACCTGAGTACCCACACTGCGATGATGGACTCACTCGGATTCCGTCATCTTACCTCCAAAGCAATTGTTGCCCATACCATCGGTGGCTTGGTTGCAGGTATCGTTGCACACTGGGCTTATGTGCTCTATGCACTGGCGCTGTTGTAATCCATACCGCTAGAATACACAGAGAGGGGAGCATTTCGTTCCCCTCTCTTTTTTTAGTCTTGCAACCAACGCTGTATCAAATCCTTGATTTCTGTCTGGGTGGCTTCATCAAAGGAAGCGATTTTGGCCCCATGGCTCGCCTGTGGAGCGATATAGATCCGGATATTTTCTCGACCAAAATCAGGCACCCTAACAGCCGACCAAGGATCGTATTCCCCATAAATAAAAATCATCTGCGCTTGTCCATTTTGCAAGAAATCCATCAAATAATCATAAAGCGAGGGATCAAACGACAAATCCAAGCCCTTTGGGATAAACAGATCGTGCAAATAACCTGCAGTAGAAGTATGATCCGAATAAGCTCGGAAGGGTTCCAAATTGTAGCCATAATAGCCCAATTCCTTTGCTGCCTGGATAAAAAACGGGGTGGTTGTACTTTCATGGACAAAATAGCCTGGATCTGAAATTTGCACAAAACAATTGAACAAATCCCGATTGCTTGCATCCAACGCCGACAAGGCATCCATTGTGTAACCCATTTGCCAGAACGCAAAGGGAAACTCCAGAACCGCATAATCATAGATCGAGCGGATGGGTAGGGAAAAGGCATAGTGGTTGGCCTGACACAAGGAATCAAAAGGAGCCAGCAACGCCTCTTTCCGTTTTAAGATCTCTATTTGCAACTGCTGAATATACTGACGCTGGGGCAGTGTTCCCACCGAATCCGCCAGAAACGGTTCATGCCGGCCATCTTCCGTGGAACGGCAAAGGGGGCCAACATAGGGCACCGCCAAATCCATATCATTCGGATAATGTGCGGTATAGATCAAGGTATTGTGTCCTCCTTTACTTGCCCCTGTCGCGATCCAAGAACCGGTGTATAGGGCTTTAAACGCTTCTACGATGGCATGCAAATCGTGAGCCTCATTGTGTCCATTGAAATGCGCCCAATCACAAGGATCCGGAACCGACTCCAGAAAATAGCGGTGTTCCACCACCAAAATGTTGGCGCCCAACAATTCAGACAGCTCGTTCCGATAATGCGGATTCAGCGCATAATGGGCACCATAACCTTCGGTGACCAGCACCGTCGGACAATCATAACCCCGGTGACAAACAAAGACCCGTTGCTGGAACGTACCCTGCTCCGGTTGGTGCGGGTTGACCGGTTGGGTAAAACGGACCAAATACTTTTCCTGGAAGTGAGTCGTTTCAAGAACCTTCACTTCTGCCGCCTGGGGCAAAGCTTCAAGGCGATGGGCAAGTGATTGAGCCTTAAGTACCGGCATCATCCCAAGACAAATTAGACACAAAGACAGCAGTCGTTTTATCTTCATACGAATCATTTTTATGTTACAAACAAAAGTAACAAAATATTGCGTATTTTTGCGTATTGATTAAAACAGACTACTACTGATGAAAAACTTTGTAGAAGAATTACAGTGGCGGGGTATGATTCACGATATCATGCCCGGAACAGAAGAGTTATTGAACAAAGAAATGGTTTCTGCGTATGTGGGCATTGACCCGACCGCAGATTCACTCCATATCGGCCACTTGGTCAGCATTATGATCCTCAAACATTTCCAACAATGTGGCCACAAACCCTACTCCTTGATTGGCGGTGCTACCGGTATGATTGGAGACCCTTCCATGAAATCGGCTGAACGGAACCTATTGGATGAAGAAACCCTTCGTCACAATCAGGCAGCCATCAAAGCTCAACTCTCCAAATTCCTGGACTTTGACAGTGATGCACCGAATGCTGCCGTATTGGTGAATAACTACGATTGGATGAAGGACTTTTCGTTCCTCGCGTTCATCCGTGATATTGGCAAGCACATTACCGTCAACTACATGATGAGCAAGGACTCCGTCAAGAAGCGTCTTTCTGGCGAAGCACGTGAAGGTATGTCATTCACCGAGTTTACCTATCAATTGGTACAAGGATACGACTTCCTCTATTTGTACGAACACTGTGGCTGCAAATTGCAAATGGGCGGTAGCGACCAATGGGGCAACATCACCACAGGAACAGAATTGATCCGCCGCAAACTGGGTGGCGAAGCATTTGCGTTGACCTGCCCGCTGATTACCAAAGCGGACGGTGGAAAATTCGGAAAAACCGAAAAAGGCAACATATGGTTGGATGCCCGCTATACCTCACCCTACACATTCTACCAATTCTGGCTCAATGTAAGCGATGCCGATGCAGAACGCTACATCAAGATTTTCACGATGCTTTCACGGGAAGAGATTGAGGCAGCTGTCGCAGAACACCAAACAGCTCCGCACTTGAGAAACTTGCAAAAACTGTTGGCGCGTGAAGTAACCATCATGGTACACGGTCAGGAAGAATTTGAAAAGGCAGAAGGTGCTTCACAAATCCTCTTCGGTGGAAAAGCGGATCCCGCAGCCCTGAAAGCCCTGGATGAACAAACATTCTTGTCCGTATTTGAAGGTGTTCCGCAATTTGAAATCAGCAAAGAACACTTGTCGGACAACCTGTTGGATGTGCTGGCTGTTCAAAGTGGAGTTTTCCCGTCCAAAGGCGAATGCCGCAAAATGATTCAAGCAGGCGGACTCTCCATCAACAAAGAAAAATGCACCTCATTGGAACAAATCCTCCACGAGAATGACTTGATTCAAGGTCAATGGGTACTGATCCAAAAAGGTAAAAAGAATTACTACCTATTAAAATTCGTATAATGGAAGGACAAAGCACCCGCCAACTCAAAGTTGCCCGCCAATTGCAGCGGGACTTGGCTGAGATTCTTCGTTCCAAAGGCATGGCTGCCTTTGGCGGCGCCCTGGTTACCGTCAGCGAAGTACGCATCAGCCCCGACCTGGCTGTTGCCAAGGTATTTGTCAGCATCTTTCCCTCCAACAAAGGCCAAGAAGTCTTGCGCATGATTGAAGAGCAAAACAAAGCCATTCGTGGTGAATTGGGTCGTTTGGTTGCTAAACAACTGCGCATTGTCCCTGAACTGATCTTTGCCTTGGATGCGTCCTTGGATTACGTAGAGCACATTGATGAATTGTTGAAGAAGTGAGGTTTCCGCTGTTCATAGCCCGTCGCTATCTGTTTGCTAAGAAATCCCACCACATCATCAACACCATTTCGATGATCAGTGCGGTCGGTATCGCTATCGGTACTGCTGCACTGATCATTGTCTTATCGGTCTATAATGGATTTGGCCGCGTGGTCGAGCAAATGTACCGCCAGGTGGATGCCGATCTGCGCATTGAATCCTCCCATAGCAAAACCTTCACCTACGATCCCGACCAAGCTACCCTCTGGGCAGAATTGGCCGAGGATGAACGTGTAGCAGCCATCTGTCCGATTCTGGAAGAACACGTTTTTGTCCGCTATGACGGCCAACAGACGGTTGCCGTTGCCAAGGGAGTCGATCGCACCTATGAGACACGCACACAACTGGTCGGACAACTTGTAGAAGGCGACTTTGAACTCTATCATGGCGAAATTCCTCAAGCAGTCGTCGGAAGAGGCATTGCCCGAAAACTTGGCATCATGGTTCGCTTTTTGGATCCACTAGAACTGTATTACCCCGACCCCAACCGATCCGTTTCCCTAATGAATCCGGGCGCCTCCCTGCGCAACGAGTCCTTCTTTGTCGTTGGAAAGGTAGCCTTGGAACAACAGTTTGACCACACCTACATCTTTGTCCCCCTTCAACAATTACAAGAACTGGTAGCCAAGCCCCATAACGCTGTTTCTTCGCTGGAAATTCATCTCCAACCGGGCGTTGACATTCCTGCCTTTCAGAAAGAGTATGCCCAACGTTTGGGTGAAGCCTACCGCCTGTTGGACCGCTACCAACAAAACGAAACCGTTTATCAGATGATGACCTACGAAAAAGTGGCCATCTACCTGATTTTCTTCTTCATCATCCTCATTGTCGCCTGCAACATTTTCGGTTCGCTGGCCATGCTGATCCTCGAGAAAAAAGATGACATCTGCACCTTCCAGGCCCTGGGTGCTTCGGAGAAAACCATCCGGCAGATCTTTTTGGGAGAAGGCATCCTGATAACCGGCATAGGGACTTTGGTGGGCCTGGTTCTGGGACTAATCCTGAGTTGGATACAACAAGCCTTCGGCATCATCCAAATGCCTGGTAACTTTCTGGTACAGGCCTACCCTGTAGAAGTCCATTTGTGGGATATCTGTCTGGTTAGCGTGGGCGTTTTTCTCATTTCTTCACTATTGGCAGCATTGCCCATTTATGGCAAACGCCTCACCTAGTCTTCGCTCACTCTGCTGCTAGCTGGAGTTTGACCAACAATCGAAGCAAAGGTAATTGGTGGTTGGCTACTCATTTTAAACAAAATAAGCGGATGAATGAATCTCATCCGCTTATTTTATGACTTGTCCTGTGATTGACTACATCATACCCATTCCAGGAGCACCACCCATCGGAGGCATAGCCGGAACTTCTTCTTTCTTATCAGCCAACACACATTCTGTGGTTAAGAACATTCCCGCTACTGATGCCGCATTTTCCAATGCTACACGAGATACCTTGGTCGGGTCAATAACACCGGCTGCCAACAAGTTTTCATAACGGTCAGCGCGAGCATTGTATCCAAAATCTCCCTTGCCTTCACGAACCTTTTGAACAACCACGCTACCTTCCACACCTGCATTGGCAACGATTGTACGCAACGGAGCCTCAATTGCTTTTGCAATGATGTTGATACCGGTTTGTTCGTCTTCATTATCAGCTTTTACTTCTTTCAAGCAATCAATTGCACGGATGAAGGCAACTCCACCACCCGGAACAATTCCTTCTTCAACAGCAGCACGGGTCGCATTCAAGGCATCTTCCACGCGATCTTTCTTTTCTTTCATTTCCACTTCAGAAGCAGCACCTACATAGAGCACTGCCACTCCACCGGCCAATTTTGCCAAACGTTCTTGGAGTTTTTCACGATCGTAATCTGAGGTGGTTGTTTCAATTTGTTTACGGATTTGTGCCACTCTGTCAGCAATCGCAGCTTTGTCGCCAGCTCCGTTCACAATGGTTGTATTTTCTTTATCAATGGTCACTTTTTCTGCGCTACCCAACATATCCGGGGTCGCGTTGTCCAAGGTGAAACCACGTTCTTCTGAAATCACAACAGCTCCCGTAAGGGTCGCAATGTCTTGCAACATTTCTTTACGACGGTCACCAAATCCCGGTGCTTTTACAGCTGCAATCTTCAAGGTACCACGCAGACGGTTAACTACCAGAGTAGTAAGAGCTTCTCCCTCAACATCTTCAGCAATAATCAACAACGATTTTCCTTCGCGAGCGATGGGTTCCAAAATCGGAAGAAGATCCTTCATAGCTGAAATCTTCTTGTCTGTCACCAAAATTCTGGGAGCATCCAAGACAGTCTCCATTTTGTCGGGGTTGGTCATGAAATAAGGAGAAATGTAACCACGGTCAAATTGCATACCTTCCACAACCTTCACCTCAGTCTGCGTACCTTTTGCTTCTTCAACAGTAATTACGCCTTCTTTCTTCACTTTGCTCATCGCTTCAGCAATCAACTTACCAATAAAGGCATCGTTGTTGGCAGATGTGGTGGCAATTTGTTCAACTTTTGCATAGTCTTCACCCACGGTTTGAGACTGAGCTTTCAAATCAGCAACCACAGCTGCTACCGCCTTGTCGATACCGCGTTTCAAATCCATCGGGTTCGCGCCTGCGGTTACGTTTTTCAAACCAACGGTAATGATTTCTTGTGCCAATACAGTAGCTGTGGTGGTACCATCACCGGCTTGGTCATTGGTTTTAGAAGCAACTTCCTTCACCATTTGTGCTCCCATATTTTGGAAGCGATCTTCCAATTCGATTTCTTTTGCGACAGAAACACCGTCTTTGGTAACGTGAGGCGCACCGAATTTACGGTCAATCACAACGTTACGACCTTTCGGACCCAAAGTTACCTTCACTGCATTTGCCAAAGCATCCGCACCTTCTTTCATCAGGTTGCGAGCTTCCATATTGAATTTGATTTCTTTTGCCATAATGATTTAATTTAAATTGATTTGGGTGAATGTGATTATTGCAGAACAGCTAATACATCACTTTGACGCATCATCAAATATTTTACGCCTTCGTGTGAAATTTCAGTACCGGCATATTTACCGTAAAGCACGTTGTCTCCGACTTTCAACTCCATCGGCTCATCTTGCTTGCCGTTACCAACAGCTACAACAACTCCTTGTTGAGGTTTTTCTTTGGCTGTGTCGGGGATGTACAATCCGGCAGCGGTTTTGGTTTCAGCCTCTTTGGGCTCGATCAGCACTCTGTCTGCTAAAGGTTTGATGTTCATAATACGAGTATTTTATTTGTTTCTGTTTTCAAAAGATCATCCCAAATAAAACAAATTGAGTGCCAAATTGTATTTCTGTCAATTTGTCACTATATTCGCAAAAATTATAATTTAATGAGTTTATTTTACATTATGCCAATCGTCTTCCTGATTGGTGTCATCATGATTGCCTTGGAAGATGTCATTCGTATCAACAAGGCCGCCACGGCTGTTGGAATGTGCATTTTATTATGGGTAATGTTCCTGTTGGATGCCACGGGCATCTTTTCGGCCCATAAACCCGAGTTTATGGTAAAATTCATTGATGCATTTCCCCATTTTGCGAGTCTATCTACCGCCGAGCAAGCCTTCCGATACATTGAGTTTTCAATGACCGAGGCCCTTGGGGATGTTTCTACCACCCTTTTCTTTGTGCTCGGATCAATGGTCATTATTGAGGTATTGGATTCTCATGGAGCCTTTGGCATTCTGTCCCACTCCATCAAGACCACTGCAAAACGGAAATTGCTTTGGATTTTGTCATTCATCACGTTCTTCCTATCCATGCTGCTCGGAAACTTGGCCACCATCATCATCATGATTGCGGTGATGCGCAAATTAATGGCCAACAAAGAAGACCGGATCTTATTTGCCTGCATGGGAATCATCGCGGCCAATGCCGGTGGATCCTGCTCTCCAATTGGAGACGTCACCACCTTGCTCCTATGGACGGGCGGCAACTTGACAGCTTCACATCAGATCAGCCACATCTTTTTGCCTTGTCTGACCACCTTGGTGGCTCCCTTAACGGTGTTGACCTTTACAATTGCAAAAGATGCACACATTCAGGTTCCGCAACAAACTGAAAGCAACACATTACCGGAAGATATCACCCCGAAATTCCAGAAGACCTTGCTTTTCATCGGCTTGGCTACCTTGGCTATGGTGCCGGTCTTCCAATCCCTGATCGGACTTCCTCCTTTTATGGGCGTATTGCTGGGTGTAGTTGTTCTTTGGAGCATTACTGATCTTCGCTATGCAAAATTCAAGGACAAGAACCACCAACATCTCAAGATCTCGAACTTGTTTGCCCGAATTGACTTGGCTACGATTTTGTTCTTCCTGGGCATCCTGATGTCCGTAAACGCGCTGAATGCCTCAGGATTCCTTACTACGATGTCCGGAACCATGACACGAATTTTGCCGGAGCCCAATAGCATTGCTGCCGTGTTGGGCATCTGCTCTTCTTTCTTGGACAACGTTGCATTGGTAGCGGCTGCCATGGGAATGTATCCGATTGCAGACGCCGGAGTCTTTGCTTCCAACGGAACATTCTGGACATTCCTGGCTTACTGCGCAGTAACGGGTGGTAGCATCTTAATCATCGGATCCGCAACAGGCGTCACCGCGATGGGCATGGAAAAGATTTCATTCGGCTATTATTTGAAGAAATTCACACCGCTGGCCTTCTTGGGATTTGCCGTCGGTGCCGCTGTATTCCTGCTCTTATTTTAAGCAATTATGACCTCCTCTGCTGACGAACGATTCATGCGGGAAGCCTTGCGAGAGGCCCAAAAAGCGGGCCAGCAAGGAGAAATTCCAATCGGTGCTGTCGTGGTTTGCCGCAATACCATCATTGCTCGCAGCCACAACCTCAACGAGACCTTGTCAGATCCCACTGCACACGCAGAAATGCAGGCGATTACAATGGCCACCCATCACCTAGGTGGCAAATATCTGACAGGTTGTACGTTGTATGTAACCATCGAACCCTGTCCGATGTGCGCAGCTGCATTAAACTGGGCCCAAGTCAGCCGGATTGTATTTGGTGCAGCGGATCCCAAACGGGGATATTCCCTATTTTCTCCCCCACTGCTGCATCCCCGCACACAGATCACGTCGGGTATTCTCGCAGAAGAATGCGGGAAACTGGTCTCTGATTTCTTTAAAACCATCCGATAATGGAATTCTTACAAGAATGGGGATACATCGGCTTATTTGTCGGGACATTCCTAGCAGCAACCGTTGTCCCCTTTTCTTCGGATTTCCTGATCATCGGTATCCTGCTGGCCGACGGTAACCCTGCCATATCCTGGTTGATAGCCACCTTGGGCAATTGGCTGGGTGGCATTACCAGTTTTTACCTCGGCTGGTTGGGTAAATGGGAATGGATCGAACGATACCTGAAGGTTTCCCGGGAAAAACTGGAAAAACAAAAGGAACGAATCGATCAATATGGTGCATGGCTTGCCCTATTCTCATGGCTGCCATTTGTAGGAGACCTGTTCGCAATCGGACTGGGATTCTATCGGGTAAATCCCAAAACTTCCATTGCGTTCATGTTACTTGGAAAAGGCCTTCGCTTTCTTGGCTGGATTCTCCTGTACTACTGCGTGGGTGGTAGCGCCCTATTGGGCTAAACGGTACTTGCCGCTGGTCAGACGTTCAAGAGGATAACAGTCATAGGCAATGGTATAGCCTCCTCCATTCAAACAATAGGTAGTTTCTTCCCACAAGAAGGCAATGCGGCCATCTTGTTGTAACACCATGGTTGAGTAGGCAGAATTGAGGGATGTTACCTGGTAAACACCATCCCAATTGGAAGCAATCTTGGCCGGAGAAGAATAATCTGAAGAACTTGCCAACACCTTGTAATAAATTCCAACACGCTGACGACCAGGACCCAGCGGAACCGATTGCAGGAGTACATCCACGGATGCACCATCTTCAACACGAATGGCAGGAACACACAAGACCTCACCATTGGTTGAGTTGGAGGCAGCCACCACACCATCGTTGGCACTACCTGAGAAGATCGATACTTTCCAAGTACCTTCTGCCTTTTCTGCGTCCGTAAATACAAACGTATTGTAATAACGTCCCCCTTCCCAGCGGGAACTGATCAACAACGTACCATCCGGAAGCTCCTCCACTTTAGGTTCATCGGCATACTGCCGAACCGGAGGTACATTCGGATTGCCAAGGATCTTCCACGTGTCACCAAAGTCATCCGAATAAAGGGCATAGTTCATCGGAACCCCGTTTTTGTTTCGTAGCAAAACCGCACAATAGAGACGATAATAATCACCTACCTTGACAAAACGACTTTGCAAGATTTTACCGGAAGCTACGAACATCGCTTGCACGGGACCTTGCGTACAATCATCAAATTGCGAATAAATACTCTCTGCAATGTCTTCCGGATCGCTCCAGGTCATACCACCGTCCTCACTGTAAAAACGGGCGATGTTCTGGTGATTGTCACGGCTTCCGTTCTGATACGAAACATTACCCGCACAACTGATCAACAGAACCCGGCTGCTTTCCCGATCGGCCACCAGACAAGGGTCACCATAACCGACATTCATAAAATCCGGCGAGGAGGCACCTTGGCCATCAATGATTGTAGAGATGCCTTCCCAGGTAACCCCGTTATCATAGCTGCGGTTGATGTGCAAATCGATGCGTCCATTGTTCACAACACCAATATCAGCCCGACTGTGTCGGTAGTCAGCGACACAAAGCAAGGTACCCTCCTTGGTCTGGGCAATTGCCGGAATACGATAAGGAATGTCCGCATCTTGATACATCGGGAAGACATCATACCGACGGGAGCCCTCGTATTGGGTCAACGTCAAGTGCTTTTCAAGTTGAGCATAAACCAACTTCAAATCGGCCTTCCGCGGCTCACGGGCGCTGTTCTCCAGAACATTCACCAATACCGAAGTTGCGGTCACCTCGATGGATTGGATCCAAGAAGCCTCGGAACTCACCTGCAAAGAAACTCCGTCCACCGGATCTTGGAGGGTATAAGGAATCACACATTGACCTTGACGGGCATCAACCACATACGAATTTGTAGCGATGGACAATTGAGGATCTGCTTTTACGGGATCCGTTGTCTTTTCCTGGCAGCTGGCAAGGAGCATCATCAACGACAAAAAACAACCTTGCAATGTAAATCCGAGCATTCTATTCATCTTTTTCATACTTAGTTTGTGCAAAGGTAAAACTTTTTGTCGATTTTTTTTGGAGGTTCAAAATTTTCACTCTATCTTTGCGACCTCAAACAAAGATTGACCTATGGTGTAACGGTAGCACTACAGATTTTGGTTCTGTCTGTCTAGGTTCGAATCCTGGTAGGTCAACTTAAAGAGCAACTAAGTGTAGCAATACCGTAGTTGCTCTTTTTTTGTTTTAACACTTTCAAAATACGAAATATGATGTTTTCAAAACGAAGCCTTGTTATCCTATTGATGATCGTCATCCTGTCCGCTTGCAAAGAGAATCGTCCCCCCCAACCATTTCCCTATGCGCAGCCACCTCTTATGATGGCCACTTCGTCGGCAACCATGAGTGAATGGCTTGCCGAACATTATTGGAATGCCTGGCTGGACTCCATTCCGAAATTCTCACAAGACACCAGTCTGATTGGCGGCATTACAAAGGAAGACTTCGTGGTAGCTATGAAACAATATGCCGCCCTTCTGAACGTGATCCCCACACAAAAAGGCATTCAAATCCAAAACAAGCTATGGAACCAGCTGGCATCGTGTGATGAATCCTTGAAACCGATTGTCAATGGCTTGTTCCAGGCCCACGAACAGTATTTCTACCATCCTCTTTCTTCGTTTCGAAACGAGGATTTCTACCTGCCGGCCGTACGTTGGAAAGTTTCACAGGAAACAGACTCGACCCGACAACAACTGTATCAGAATCAATTTGAAACTTGCAACCACAATCAATGGGGAACAGTTGCCCCCGATTTCCGCTATCAGGTACCCGGGAAAGAGCCTGAGCGAATGCACAACATTGCAACACCCTTTACGCTATTGTGCTTCAGCATCCCGGAATGCCAGTATTGCTGGGACATCATCCAACAATTGGCCCACCACGCTGACATCCAGCAAGCCATCCAACAAGGCCGACTGACTGTTCTAAATCTTTATCACGAAAATGAACTGGAAAAATGGATAAATTACCGCAAAGAATATCCCCAAACTTGGATCAATGCCTTCGATCCGGACCAAGACATCCAAAATAACCGTCTGTACATTCTTCGGGCAACCCCCTCTTTGTACCTACTGAATCAAAACAAACAGATCCTCCTAAAAGACGCAACGCCCGAACAGATCGTCCGGGCGTTGTAATCCAATTGGATGATCGCAGTTATGCAACTTTGACTTCAGCGATGGCCTCTGAGACATTGATCACAAAGTCTCCCACTCGTTCCAATTCAGAAACCAAGTCCATGTAATAAACACCTGTCAAGTAGTCCCGATCTTCCAAGTGCATCAGGTGTTCCTCTTTCAAGGTGTTGCGATAGTCGTTAATAGCAACTTCTGCATCCAAGGCACTTGACAAATCTTTGAGTTTGCTGTAACCGATACCCATATTTTCAATCATCACATCCAAAGAATGATCCACCAGATCCAACATATGGTTGAGTCGTTTCAACGCTTCTTCCTCAAACTTCTTGTTATTCACATTCTTGCGTTGCAAGATCCGAGCAATATTAAATCCTGAGTCACCCATGCTCTCCAACTCACTAATCACTTTATACATCGCCTGCACACGACCCGTTCCTTCTTCGCCCAACTGTCCGTTACGAACTTCGTTCAAGTAGTTGGCAATCTCAAATTCAATCCGGTCGGTTACTTGCTCGTAGTGTTCCAATTTTTTGTAGAGTTCATCGAATGCCTGCGGATTATCAGCCTCATTCAATGCTCGGCGGGCATAACTATATTCTTTCTTGACAATGGATGCAAGATGAATGATCTCTTGCTTGGCTTGAGTCAAGGACAGCTCACTGGTTGCTGTAGGACCGGCTTGAATATATCGCAAGCGGAAAACTTCTTCTTCCTTCGGACTCTTTACCAACCAGGTTACCAAGCGTACAATTTGCGGTGTAAACCACACCATTACCATTGTATTGATCACATTAAAGAGGGTGTGAACAATGGACACCGCGTAGAGAATGGATTCCGTAGATACAAAGGGATCTTCTCCGCCAATTGCAACGGTGATTTTTGATACCAGCAACAAGAACGGTTTAAAGAGAATGAGCACCCACAACACCCCAAAGAGGTTGAAGACCGAGTGCGCCCGCGCTGCCCGTTTGGCTGAAACATTGGCTACAGATGCGGCAATATTGGCCGTAATGGTGGTTCCGATATTTTCACCCATTACCATCGCTGCTGCCATTTCAAAAGGTATCCAACCAAAGTTACACATAACCAATGTCAAGGCCATTGTCGCACTGGAAGATTGCAGGACGATGGTCAAGATGGTACCGAACAGCACAAATATCAGTGTCGAGCCAAAGCCCCAACCGGTCCAACGTTGGATAAACGCCAAGACTTCAGGACTTTTCCCCAAGTCTGGAACAGATCCTTTCAAGAAACTCAATCCCAAGAACAACAATGCAAATCCAATGATCATTTCGCCAATGTTCTTGTTGCGGACTTTCTTGGACATCATAAAGACAAAACCAACCCCCATCAACGGGATGGACAATATCGAAATATCTGCCTTGAAGCCCAACAAAGAGATTATCCAAGCGGTAATGGTCGTACCGATATTGGCCCCCATAATGACTCCGATTGACTGCGCCAGTGAGAGAAGCCCTGCGTTGACAAAGCTGACAACCATCACCGTGGTCGCACTAGAGGACTGAATAATAGCGGTTACCAAAATCCCTGTCAGAATCCGATTGAAAGAATTTGAGGTCATTGCGGCCAAAATGGAGCGGAGTTTATCCCCTGCCACTTTCTGCAATGACTCACTCATCAAGGTCATCCCAAAGAGGAACATTCCCAACGACCCCAACAAGGTAAGAATCTGTAAAACTATGTTCATGATAAGATTTTTTTTGCGCGACAAAGATAATATCTTTGCCGAAGAATCTATGAAAAAACTGACTTTATCTTGTCTCATCCTCCTGCTGTTGATAGGCTGGACACCCTCATTGACTGCTCAGTACGTGGTCAATGGAAGCGACCCCGCCAACACCCGCTGGTCCCAGCTTAGCAGTCCCAACTACTGCCTCATTTACCCGGAAGAAATCGACTCCCTGGCTCGAAGTTACCTATCCCTGCTGGAAGAGGCCCGAGCTGGTGTCATGGATCCGCTGTTGATCCAACCCAAACCGATCCCTGTGATTCTTCATCCCTACAATTGCTACAGCAATGGCATGGTTACCTGGGCCCCAAAACGGATGGAACTCTATAGCACACCACCTACCAACGGCTATCCGGAAAATTGGGAACGGCAATTGGCCATTCACGAATCCCGACACGTGGGCCAGTGCTCCCACTACGAACAAGGCCTTTGGAAAACCCTCTCCTACATCCTGGGAGAACAAACAACCGGAATCGGCCTGGCCATCTATGTTCCTGGATGGTTTTTGGAAGGGGATGCTGTCGTAGCTGAAACCGCGCTCTCTCCCATCCAATCCGGAAGGGGCCGGAACGCAGAATTTTCTCAATACCTGAGAGCCGCATACCTGAATGAAGATTATCGACGTTGGAAACAATACAATTTAGGATCTTTCCGCCATTACACTCCCAACAAATACGTCATCGGATATTACCAATCTGCTTTCAGCACCCAACTGACCAATGACGTGCATGAGCCGGGCCATTTTCTTAAGAACATGGTGGATAACTGGTACCGGTTCAGCCTCATCTTCCCAGATAACGAAGCCATTTTCCGGCAAAGCCAACGTTGGCTCACCGACTATTGGAGGTCCGAGCAAGAAAAGCGGGGCCCCATCACCGATCCGGAACTATTGCCGACCCCAAAAAACCGCTACTACACCGACTACCGTTATCCCACCCCGATTCCCTCCGGTAAACACCAGGGGAAAGTGGCTGTTTTGAAGTCTGGCATGCAGCACAGCGCCTCACTCGTAGCCCTGGATGCCTCCGGAAAAGAACGCCACCTAAAAAGCTTTTCACCCTATAACGGTCCTCTACGCCTGGACAGCACGTTCCTATATTGGAGTGAAATCATTCCCGATATCCGATGGGAACAACGAAGTTGGTCTGATCTGTACCGCTACGACTTCTCAACGGGAAAAACACAACGGCTCACCCACCGCCAACGTTTGTTCAACCCCATTCCGATGGCAGATGGTTTGGTGGCCATCGAATATCCGGTCAACGGATCTTCCTACGTAGTCTGGTTAAACAACCAGGGCAAACGCATTCAGCAAGTGGAAGCCCCTGAACGCGGACAAATTCGAGAAATTGCCGCATTGGGCCAAGCCCTCTATGCACTGGTTATCGTCGAAAATGGCTTGGGCCTCTACCATTGGAGCCACGAACAATGGCATTGCGACCTCGCACCTCAAGGGCAAACCTTCCAAGAGATGGTCTCTGATGGAAATGTTCTGTATTTCGCTTCAGACCTCAACGGCGTGTTGAATCTCTATTCCTGGGATCCGAAAACCCAAGAACTTATACGAAGGACAGAAGCTCGCTATGGAGCATCCGATCCTCATCCGATGGACAGCACGCTGCTCTACGCCGAATACACCCACCACGGCTATCGTCCGGCACAACTTCCGACAAGCCGACAAATCGCAGAACACCAAGATCCCACCCAACCCGCCATTGATTCTCTGGCGACCTACTTGAGCCAGCTGTATCAGCCTTGGTCCGACACCCTTCAATTTTCCACCGAACGCTACCGTGACCCGGAAGCATTCCCGGCCAAACGCTACAAAAAAGCTGCACACCTATTTCGTTTCCACTCCTGGGCACCCGTCTATTACCACGTTGATCGCATCATGAGTATGAGTTTTGAACGACTGTACGAGATCGCTGGCCTGGGTGTAACCGCCTACTCCCAAAATAGCCTGGGAACCGCACTGACCATGGTTGGTTACTCATACCACGAAGGCTTCCATGCTGCACACGCACAATTCACCTACCGTGGATGGTGGCCGGTTATAGAACTGACCGCCGACTACAACGACCGCAACCGAAACGAACAAATTATCCAGCAAGTCAGTAAAAATAAATACGTTTGCAGCAACCACACGACCAGTACTCCGGCCCTGGATGCGAGCGTACGAGCCTACGTTCCAATCAACCTGAGCCGAGGCGGATGGACTCGCGGGCTGATTCCGCAAATCAATTACAAATTTTCCAACGACCACTACTACCTACCTCAGGAACCCTGGCTCCACTACAAACACCAAGTCATTTATGGCTTGACCTATTACCAAAATCGCTACATCCCCCAATCCGCCTTGTTTCCCCGTTGGGGCTTCGGCATCAATTTGGCCTACGGCCACACCTTGTCAACCGACCAACTATTTGGTCATGCTGCCTATGCCAAGATCTTTGCATACTTGCCGGGAATTGTTCCTACACAGGGATTAAAACTAAGCATCGCTGGCCAGACTCAAATAGTCCGCAAAAACAACCTCTTCTGTTTTGGTTCCTTTGCAGAATTGCCCCGTGGATTCCACGACCGTTTCCCGACTGGAGACTACTTGTTGGGAACCATCGACTATGCCATTCCAATTTACTTGGGAGACATTAACCTTACCTCGCTTCTCTATTTGAAGCGATTACAGGTCATTCCGTTCGTGGATGCGGCTTGGGAAAACAGTTCGAAAAGTTGGATGAGTTCTTACGGTACTGACCTGCTCTTCGATTTCAACATCGCAGAGTTTTCCATCCCGCTATCAGCCGGCGTCCGCTACGCCCGTATGGATCAAGGGCGCAATCCTCAAGAGAATCCGAATGTCTTTCAGTTCTTGTTCAGAGTCTCTTTGTAGAATCGTTGTAACGCCAAGGCTCCCATCCGCCCAACCACTGCTTCCCATTGTTCAAAACTGGCGGAACGTATGCGAGGAACCGTCTTGAAATGATCCATCAAGGCAGCCCTGCGTTTGGCTCCGATGCCCGGAATCTCATCCAATTCCGAATGCAATTGTGCTGCGCTGCGACGATTGCGATGGCGCGTGATACCAAAACGGTGCGCCTCATCCCGCAACTGCATCAGCAAACGCAAGGAAGTAGAATTCTTATCCAGCAGCAGCGAATCAGCTTGTCCGGGCACGATAATCTCCTCCATCCGCTCGGCAAGTCCAATCACCTTGAGTTGAGGATACAATCCCAGTTCACACAAGGCTTCAATGGCGGCACCTACCTGCCCCTTTCCCCCATCGATGACCACCAACTGAGGCAGCAGAGTTCCTTCCTCCATCAGACGGGAATAACGACGGGTCACCACTTCCTTCATCGTCGCATAATCATTGGCTCCAACCACCGTCTTTACATTGAAAATCCGATATTCCGACCGAACAGGAGCTGCATTCCGAAACACCACGCAAGCAGATACTGGATTGGTTCCCTGCAGGTTAGAATTATCAAAGCACTCGATATGAGCCGGCCGTTGCTGCATTCCCAAATCCTGTTGCAACCGCTCCAAGACACGATCGATGTATTGTTGCGGGTTGGCAAATTCTTCCTTCTGCATACGTTCATGACGAAGCGCAGCAGCGTTCTTGCGGCTTAATTCCAGCAAAGCTACTTTATCGCCCCGCAGCGGAACATGTATTTTTTTTCCGGGTAAATCCAGATCCGGCAAAAACGGCACAATCACCTCCTCAGGCCCCCGCTCATTCCCCGAAGCAGTCTGTTCCAACTGATCATAAATTCCCTGCATCAAGGCCCCCAATACGCGCTCCTGATCCTCCTCAATCCGTAGGCGCAACTCCATATTCAACGATTGGACAATGGCCCCATCTTTCAAGCGCATGAAGTTACCAAAGGCCTCGTTCCCATCAAATACCAACGAGAAAATATCCGCATCAATGCGCTGGGCATTCATCACAATCGATTTGCTATAATGTTGATCCAGCAAATCACGTTGCTCTTTGTAGTGCTGCGCCTGCTCAAAGCGCAACTCAACAGCGGCCTGCCGCATTTTTTGTTCCAATTCCCGAATCAGACGCCCCGTATTGCCCCGCAAGATTTCTTTAACCCCATCGATCTGCTCCTGGTAGTCTGCTTCCGAAATTGCCCCAATACAAGGCCCCTTGCACTTCTGAATGTGGTAATCCAAACAAAGACGGTAATTCCGCTGCTCAATACCTGCCAGCGAAAAACGATATTTACAAGTACGCAATGGATAAAGCGTATTGATCAAATCCATCAGTTGCCGAGCATGCTGCACCGAACCATAGGGTCCAAAGTACAAAGAACCATCCCGAACAAAGCGACGGGTCATAAAAACACGGGGAAATAGTTCATTTCGGATACAAATCCAAGGATAGGTCTTACCGTCTTTCAACAAGATGTTGTACTTGGGCTGAAATTCTTTGATCAGATTGTTCTCCAATAACAAAGCATCCTGTTCACTATCGACCACCGTATGCTGGATTTGCGCTATGTGAGAAACCAACACAGCCGTTTTCCGACTGTGTTGGCGGGTCGCCTGAAAATATTGAGAAACGCGACGTTTCAAATTTTTTGCCTTTCCGACATAAATAACCGTTCCCTCCTCATTTAGAAAGCGATAAACCCCTGGACTATCTGGTAGCAATTTGATTTTATCCTCGAATTTCATAATTTTTTGTACCTTTGCCCCTTGTACCTAAACCTAACAACATTTTGTCAAACTATGAGAACAAAGTTAGTCAATATCTCCGACATTCAAGATGCAATCCACATGCACGGGCCAATTGGTGCGGCTATTGGATCACTTGCCATTCGCATACTTGGATTTAAACGGCTCAATGAATATTATGCCAACATCCACCAATACGAAGGTCGGGAGTTTTGCGAAAAGGTAATGGAAGCCATGAACATCCAACACGATGTTTTGGCGGAAGATTTGGAAAACATTCCCAAAACAGGTCCCTTCATCTTAGTTTCAAACCATCCCTTTGGCGCGATTGACGGCATCCTGATGTTCCGGATGATTGCGGCTGTTCGCCCGGATTTCAAAATCCTGACAAATTTCCTCTTGTCTCATATTGAAAACCTGAAAGATCACTTTCTTCCGGTAAACCCGTTCTCCGAGTTGAAAGGGAAAAAGAAAAGCCTGCCCGGTATCCGAGCAGCTAAAGAGTTGCTGGCCAATGGTGGAGGCTTGGGCTTGTTCCCGGCTGGAGAAGTAGCTACCTACTACAACCGTCCGATGATCGAAGACAAAGTATGGTCTTCCTCCATGATCAAACTCATCCGGACCAGCGAAGTACCGGTGATTCCCGTATATTTTGACGGATATAACTCAAAAACCTTCTACCGACTTGGACGAATCCATCCGCTGTTACGCACAGCCCGTTTGCCGCGCGAATTGGTGAACAAATCCGGCAAGACCATTACCATGCGCATCGGCAAACCGATCCCGGTGAACGAAGTGGCTGAATTCAAACAGGACCGCGAACTGGAACGCTACTTGCGTAGCCGCGTTTATGCCTTGGAAGCCCAAGCTGCTACGTTTGTTGAAAAACACGAAGTGCTTCCGGACAACCTCGTTCCCGTTGCAGAGCCCAAACCGAAGGAACTCATTCTGGAAGAAATCAAAGCACTGGAAGCAAACAACTTCCTCTTTAATACCGGTAGCTACCGCTGCTACTTGAGTAGCTCTGAAAACATCCCCAACTTGATGCACGAATTGGGCCGCTTGCGGGAAGAAGCCTTCCGAAAAGCTGGCGAAGGTACCAATACCGCATTGGACTTGGATGATTTTGACAAGACCTACCAACACTTGCTGCTCTGGGACGAAGACAAACAACAGCTCGTAGGTGCTTATCGTCTGGGGGTGGGTGAAGATATCTACCACGCATCCGGTATCAACGGCTTTTACTCCAATACCCTGTTCCGTTACAGTCCTAAAATTGCAGCCGAGGTATTGCCCCAAGCTATCGAATTGGGCAGATCCTTTGTAGCCAACGAATACCAACGTGAAGCACTTCCGCTCATGTTGTTAATCAAAGGTTTGATGCTCAGCGTAGTAAAATACCCCAACTGCCGCTACCTCATCGGCCCGGTAAGTATCAGCAACTGGTACCCTGATTTCTACAAGAGCATGATGGTTCATTACATCACCGAAAACCACCAAGCTGCCGAGTTCAAGGGTGAAATCACAGCTACCTCTCCTTTCGCCATAGACACCAAGCGCTGCGAATTGGATGCACTGCTGAGTAAAAAATCCGATACGGTTGAGAAATTTGACCGCTTTATGTTGCGTCTGAGCAACAATACCTACCGCTTACCTACCTTGGTGAAGAAGTACATCAAACTCAATTGCCGTTTCTTGGCGTTCAATGTTGACAAAGACTTCAACAACTGCTTGGATGGCCTTATTTTGATGGATTTGAAAGATACGCCTCGGGAGGAAATCGAAAACCTTGCCAAGGATCGTGACGACCGGACTGAAATCCTGGCCCGCTTTGGCTTTGAAGCCTAAAGCGGTGCCTTAAGGAACCGGATCATAACCACTTCCGCCCCAAGGATGACAACGCAACAAGCGTCGCACCGTTAGGTACGACCCTTTGATTGGACCATGCTTTCGAAGGGCTTGTAAGGCATAGGTCGAACACGTAGGCGTGAATCGACAAGTCGGTGGTTTCAAGGGTGAAATGCAATAGCGGTAAAAATAGATCAACACCAACAAGGGAAAGTTCAACAACTTGCGTAGCAATTTACGCCAGTTGATCCAAAAGGGCACAGATTGAGGCTTTGATGGTTTCATAGTCCGCCAATTCCTTGGATGTATATACGAAAACGATGTCCTTTCCACAAGCACCTTCTTGCTTGGGATGACGATGCAGACGATAGGCCTCCCGTATCCGCCTTTTGAGCAGGTTGCGTTTGACAGCCCGTTTGAATAGCCGTTTGGGCACCGATACCACGATCCGATCCTCTGCCTGATCGGCTTTCTCCAAATAAACAGCTCGCAATAAAGGGGTACGAATTGATGTACCTGTAGAAAAAATACGGCTCACCTCCAATGGGGAGCACACGCGCATTGACTTAGGAAATAGAGCCGGGCTCATCAGTCGTCCTCCGTTATCCGACGGAAACGCCAATTACCCGTTGCCGTCGCCCATTCCATCAACTGGGTACCCGTCGGCTCAATCATCAGCAATTCTGCCGAAAGCACGGCAGGCAAAGCCGGCTGCCCCATCAGTTCATTATCAAATGTATTCAGAACTAACTGATTGTTCAAGTTATACCAAGTCGCATTCGGCTGTTCTTGCCGGATCCAGCCCAATGTATCCTCATTGGACACATAACGGTAACAATCGTACGCTGAAGCTTTCTTAAATTGAAGGCGTAAAGTACTATTAGCCACATCGCTGACAAAAACTGATTCCCAGGTACCGATGAGTGAATCCACAAACCGACCTTCTGTCACCCGAAACCAGGTCTCCTGAGTCGTAGTCACCACCTCCTGATTATCCACCTGATAGCTCAAATTCCGGAATGACATCAGCGAATCATTCATTTCCAACAAGTCCATCTCACGAAGCAGGTACACCCCTTTGGGTAGCGGATCAATGCCCGGCCAATTGCCTTTAATCTGCATCGAACAGCAATTTACCTGATAGGACAGGTACGAACTTCCCCACACGGTCCCCCCATCCTCAGCCGGAGTAATTCCCTGCACCATGGCAGATCCTCCGCGTTGAAATGTGTAGTAAGCACCGTCAGGACTCACCCAAATACCAGGAATGCTTTTTCGAAATTTGGAGGGGTCCTCTTGTACACAAGACACAAATACCGCCAGTCCCAACAGGAGCAGGGACAGCGACCAGACAGGAGAACGTTTGCGGTTCATGTGTTAGGCTTTATGCTTTTCCAAATACTGAGACAGGGCTTCTGCAATGGAAGGACACTCCGGTGTCGGAGCCATGATTTCAATGGATAAACCGATGTCCTTCAACGCTTTGGCTGTTGTAGGTCCAAAAGTAGCGAATTTCAGATCATTTTGCTCAAAATTCGGATAGTTTTCTTGCAAAGACTTCACATCCAACGGACTGTAGAATACAATCATTTGGTAATTTTTCAAATCCAATGCAGTCAGATCGCTGCTGACGGTCTTGGTCAGAATTACCTGTTGGTATTTCAATTTCGCTTTGGTGAAAAGTTTGAAAATGTCCGGCTTGGCATTATCCGTTGTCGCAATCAAGAAATTCTCTGCCTTATGCTTTGTTCCAATACTGGTTATAATGGAATCCAAGGTTCCATTTCCAAAAAATATTTTCCGTTTCCGATAGACAATATGCTTTTGTAAATACAATGCAATGGCTTCGGTCGAACAGAAATACTTCATGGTTTCCGGCACAACAACGCGAGTTTCCTCACAAATCTTGAAAAAGGCGTCGATAGCAGACTTGGCCGTAAAAACAATAGCTGTATAATCCAGGATAGCAACCCGTTGTGCGCGAAATTCACGCGCAGAGATTTGCTGAACTGTAAAGAAAGGAACAAAATCCACAGAGACATCGTGCCGAGCAATGATATCGTTGTAAGGCGATCCGTTAGCAGGTTTAGGTTGCGAAATCAGGATATTTTTGATGCTCATAGTTTAGATTAACTTTATACATAAACCGACCCAAATGGCCGGCACTAAAAATTCAAGGGTGCAAAGATATAAAATTGTAAAGAAATACGACACCTTACTTAGGAGAAATCGTTTGACAAGGTAGCCCAGATAGCAGAGATACACCACCACTAGTCCGCCAAGAATCAGCCCAGTATGCGTTGGAAAACAAGCAGAAAACAACAACCAGAATACAGCCAAGGAATAGAACGGATATAAAATCCCCGTACTGTCTGCAAATAAAACGCGCTCACCCGTCACCCAACCCATCACACCCAATACCACCCATCGGAACAAGAAATAACAGAAACAAGCTCCTACGACCACTAGGAGCGGATACCACCAGCCGGAGGAAGTGGGATCAAAGGGAATTTTTCGCAAATAAATCAAAGCTGCCAATAAGAGAAAGGCCAAAAACGACAGATACACCACCCGAAACAGGACATATGTCGACTGTTTGTGGATCTTCTCCAGATCTGCCCGATACAGGAGAGAGGAATAAAACAGTTTAAAAAACGAGGGGAAAGTCCGTCGAAAAAAAATCAACAGTACAAAAAAGAGCAGCAAACTTAGCCCAACAAATTCGTGCAAGGAATAAGCAAGACCGCCCGAGAAAGCCGACAAGTCCGGAATACAAAACGTTCCACCCCAAGCCTCTTCCATACCTCAATTAATTTCCTCGCACCACCCGGTAGCCTTTGTTGCGCAACAATTCCTGCAAACGATCCCGAAAATCTCCTTGAATCAGAATCTCGCCATCCTTCACACTTCCTCCCACTCCACATTTACTCTTGAGCTCTTTGGCCAGAAGGGTCAGATCTTCTTCTCGTCCCACAAAACCCTTGATCAGCGTCACCTGCTTTCCACCCCGGTGACGGCGATCTATGCCCACTACCAGTTTCTGGCGCTCGGCCGGTAAGGTGACTACCTCTTCCTGCTCCGGTGCCTCGTATTGAAAATCCGGATTGGTGGAAAATACAACCCCTAAACGATCCTTCCAATCTTCTTGTTGTCTTACCATTTTAAAGTTTTTTGCAAAAATAGGCATTAATCTTGAAAGTTTGTGCCGATGCTCGTTTTTCACTACTTTTGTTCCTAATATGGATACTCGAAAATTCAACCTGATTAGCCGTATTGCGGCAACCCTTGTATTGCTCATTGCTTCATTCACCTACCTGATGACCATGGAGCCAACCACCAGTTTTTGGGACTGCGGTGAGTTCATCGCATCCTCTTACAAACTGGAAGTGGGTCACCCTCCTGGAAACCCGGTGTTCCAATTGTTTGGCCGGTTTTTCACCATGTTCACAGATGCCGAACATGCTGCAGTGGCAATCAATACCATGAGTGCCCTTTGCTCGGCATTCACCATCTTTTTCCTTTACCTGACCATTGTGCACCTGGCTCGCCGCATTTTTGAAAAGAATGCAACCGCCTACGGAGCTATGCAATCCGGCCACGCTTGGGCCATCATCGGATCAGGCATTGTGGGCGCACTTGCCTATTGCTGGTCCGACACGTTCTGGTTCTCGGCCGTGGAAGGCGAGGTGTACGCGATGTCTTCCTTGTTTACAGCAGTGGTCTTTTGGGCAATGCTCAAGTGGGAAGAAGAAGCTGACGAACCATATGCAAACCGATGGATCATCTTGATTTTCTTTTTGATGGGCCTTTCAATTGGTGTTCACTTGTTGAACCTGCTCACCATTCCAGCTCTTACCTTCATTTGGTACTACCGGAAAATTAAGACCCCAAACAGCCGGAATGCTTTCCTGACACTCTGCGTTTCCGCCATCCTGTTGGCCGTGATCCTGTATGGCATCATTCCCTTCCTGCCGAAGATGGCCGCTTACTTTGACCTTTTCTTCGTAAACACATTGGGCATGAAGTTCAATATCGGAGCCATTTTCTTCCTGACCTGCGTGCTGTTGGCAACCCTTGCCGGTCTGCTGTATGCCCGCCGCAAAGAAAAAGTATGGGTGCATACCGGACTTCTGGCGTTCCTGATGATTTTCATCGGCTACCTGCCCTTCTGTATTATTGTTATCCGCTCGTCTGCAAACACGCCGACCAACGAATACCAACCGGATAATCCGTTTACCTTGGTGCGTTATTTGAGTCGGGAGCAATATGGAAGCAACCCGCTCATATACGGAGAAACCTTTGCCTCGATTCCGGACGAAGTGGATGCTCCCACCTACTATACCCCCTTGGATGGCCGCTACCACAAAACTCCGGGTAGCTACCAATATCACTTCCCCAGTAGCTCCAAAATGTTATTCCCGCGGATGTGGAGCCGTGACCCCCACCACGTCAACTTCTACAAATCCTACCTTACCGGTAAAGGATCCATCCCGCAAGGTGGACAGGAACGCATGCCATCCATGGGCGAAAACCTGCATTATTTCTTCAATTACCAAGTCAATTGGATGTACACCCGCTATTTTATGTGGAACTTTGCTGGACGCCAAAATGACTTGCACGGCCAAGTACCTGGAGATCCGATCCGAGGCAACTGGGAATGTGGTATCGGCTGGATTGATCGTCTGCGATTGGGCGACCAAAGCGAAGGTCCGGACTACATTGTCAACAGCGCCTCAAAAAATCACTATTTCCTACTTCCACTGCTGTTGGGCCTGATTGGCTTGTTCTTCCATTGGCGCAAAGACAAGGAAAATGCGTGGGTAACAACCCTGCTCTTCCTGTTAACCGGCTTGGCCATCGTCGTTTACCTCAATCAACCGCCTTACCAGGTTCGTGAACGGGACTACGCCTACGCGGGCTCCTTCTATACCTTCTCTATTTGGATTGGCTTGGCTGTAACCGCTTGTTACGGATGGATGCTGCGCTTCTTCCAGAAAAACGAAAAAGCACGCAGCCTTGCAGCGATTGGAATCAGTGCAATCGCGCTGTTCGTTCCCGTACAAATGGTGGCCCAAAACTGGGATGATCACGACCGAAGCGGCCGCTACACTGCTCGGGACATGGCCTATAATTACTTTGCAAGCACCGAATACAATGCCATCCTGGTAACCCACGGGGATAACGACACCTTCCCGCTTTGGTACCTGCAAGAAGTGGAGGAACAACGGCCTGACTTGCGAGTTGTGAACACCTCCTTGCTCGGAACGGACTGGTACATCGATCAGATGAAATACAAGATGTACGATTCAGATCCACTTCCCATTACCATTGAACGAAAAGATTACCTCTACGGAACCAATGAGTTCCCTCCGATTATTGAACGCATCAAGCATCCCATTCCTTTGAAGGAATTTATTGAATTGTACAAAGATCCTCGCATTCGCGTCAACCAATACGGCCGCGAATCGCCCTATTTCCCTGCCCGACAACTCATTCTGCCGGTCAACAAGGAAAATGTACTCAACAACGGCATTGTTCCGGAAAAGGACAAAGATTTGATCCTGGACAGCTTGATTCTACAACTTCCTGCAGACAAGAAAGAGTTGACAAAACCGGAATACATCCTGCTGGATGTGTTAGCCCACTACGATTGGGACCGTCCTATCTACTTCCTGTCTATGGGAGGAGATTTGGGCATTGGTATTCGTGATTACCTTGAATACGACGGTTTTGCCTATAAACTGGTTCCGATTGCCAGCCGCCCCAGTTACCTGGAGCCCGAATACGCGAACACCGATAAGCTCTACTACCGGATTATGGATGGTGTTTATCGCTGGGAAAGTCTCTGTGCGGATGACATCCACATCGACTATCAGAACTTATCTACCTTCAACGGTTTGATCCGCAACCTGTTTACCCAAGTGGCTGGTGCGCTGTATGACGAAGGAAAAACTGAAGAATGCATCCAAATACTGGATCGCATGCAAGAAGTGATGCGCAAGGATTACTACCCGCTTAACACGGTCGCATTCCCTTCTTACAACGAATTTGCGGTTATTAAAGCCATCAATTTGTATTACCTCTGCGGTGCAACAGAAAAGGCCCGTACACTTGCAGATGCTTTTGCTGACGAAACAGCAATTGCTATCCGACTGTTCTCCAAACCACTAAACGGAGCCTTCTTGTCGTTTCCCGACTTGCAACAAGCCTTGGATTACTATTACCAATTGATGGATACGGTTGAACATTACGACGAGGATGACCGTATGCCGGCATACGAAGCCCGCATAGAATTCCTAACACGAATGATTCAGGAGGCAGAATCAACTACGGGTTCAATCTAAGACGATCTTCAATCCATTTGATCACAAGCGACCGGGACTCCTCGGTCGCTTGGTCTAAGGAGTTGAAGCAACCGAATTTATAGCCGTTTCTCTGTGTAAAGAGACGCAACTTTTCTTGCACATATGCGTCATCTTTGGTTGGCTTCAGGTACAAAAGGTTGTCGTAAGCCTTTCTCAATGGAGTCAAGCCCATACGACGGAGCGCCATGTATTGAAGTACCTGGGGATTGAACTGGGTGTAATGACGAAAACGATGACGGATGTTACGCTCCAACACTTGTGGATGCTTCTCAAAATAACGTTGGTAGAAACTCTTACACAAAGCCTTGGGCGTATGATAAACTTTGAGCATCCTCGCCTTATAACCCAAAAGGGAAGCTGCATTCATCATGGTTTCCTTGTAGGTCACCGCTTTTCGACCATCCAGACGACTCTTCAAGAAACGACTGATCCGTACCAGAATCGAACTGTACATTTTCCCGTAACAAATCGGATTCCCTTCGGGCGTAAAGAAATCTTGCGGATATACCGGAGCCGAGAGAATCAAGTCGTCATTAAACTCAATATAATGCTCGCTTAAGCCTGGAATTCGCCAGGTCATGGATTCAATGGTAATGGAATTGAACGTGGGTAAAAAGCGCTCATATCCTTCGAAAATCGTCTTGTGAGAGACAATCTCTACCGGGATATGGCCTTCGGGGAAATGCTTGTTGAGAAAGTCTCCCAAGCCCGGATCCTGATCGTCGGTCACTAAATAGATTTTATTCAGCCAAGGAGCAAAACGGTTCAAGGAAGCCACACAATAAAAGATTTCGCCCACACTGATGTAGCGCGTGCTACCAGCAACATCATCGGTTACCAGCATCTTCTGAGTTCCGTACTGCTCCCGTTTTGCGATGTGGATCGGATCATTGCCATCCACCCAAGTGATGACTGCATCAATCTTATTCATTTTCGAAAGGAGATTTATTGGGGAATTTTTCTTGGAAACAACGCAAGATCATCTCGCGCATCTTTTGATATCGTTCTTCGCTCAATTTCACATCATTGATGCAGACCAACTTGTGCGTAGGCTGCTCCAAAAACGCTTGTAAACGCGAAATGGAAGTTACTGCCACCGAAAACTGTTTTTTGGAAAGTCGCTCATTGAGCAGTTTTCCTTGCAAATACAGGTAATCGGTAAACAGATATTGCGTCAGATTACGCTCTGAACGAACCGCTGTCAAACTGGCTAAAATCGCCGGTTCCAGTCGTTCATAGACTTGCTCACATGCACTCTTGATCATCGGGGCACAGACGTGTTGGGGCCGCAAGAAACAAAGCGAAGGCTGTAAACCCAATGCCTGACGGGCCATCTTATCAGAATTCCGGCAGATTTTCTTGAACATTCCCCCGGCAAAGAGGTGACGACTCATCCCCAGGACAGCCTTTCCACCCCGAAAGAAATCCGCAGGAGCAGCCATTTTGACCGGGAAAATATCGTCGTTAAAATAAAGATATTCCTCATCCAAGTCTGCGATACGATGCAAGTGCATTTCGATCGTATTGCTATTAAAAGTAGGTAAATAGGCCGCGGGGATAATGTCCCGATGATACACCACATTTACCTGGGAGCGGTTGATCCACGCAGGCACTTGGCTCTCTCGTGCAACCACCAGATGGACACGACGGATAAAAGGAAGATACGTAGCAATCCCACGAAACAAATAACGCAACGTACCCCAATCCCGGAAACGTTTCTCGAGCAAGGGAATCTGGGTATGATGTGCATACTCCTGCTGCCATTCAGGGTCCAACCCATTCACATACGTAATGACAATATCCATCGATCCTGTTTATTAGTAGAAAAGTGAAAGCGGCCAATGAATCAACCGCCCTCACTTTCTTATTGAACACTATTTGGCAGTGATGCCATCAAGTGAATTTTAATGACTACTTCTTGGCTTGCAACTTCTTCGCTTTGCGTACACTCAAGTCATACATAACCGGAGAGCCAACAAAGATAGAAGCATAAGTACCAACCACGATACCCACCAACAATGCTACTGCCAATCCACGAATCACTTCGCCACCGAAGATGGCAATAGCCAACATTACGATGATGGTAGATCCTGAGGTGTTCACAGTACGTGACAAAGTGCTGTTCAACGCTTCATTTACATTTTCAGCCAGATCGCGTTTCGGGTACAAGCCCAAGTTTTCGCGGATCCGGTCAAAGATTACCACGTTGTCATTGATTGAGTAACCAATGATGGTCAACACCGCAGCAATGAAGGTTTGATCCACATCCAAACTGAAGGGCAAGATGCCTGAGAAGAGGGAGAAGAAACCAATTACGATGATGGTGTTGTGTACCAAGGATACGACACCACCCATACCCCAAGTCCAGTTCTTGAATCGGATTGCGATGTAGCTGAAGATCGCGAACAATGCGATGATCACAGCAATCACTGCATCACGCTTCATATCGTTTGCAATTGTCGGACCTACTTTATCGGAGCTGATGATACCGTTCGGGTTATCCAAAGTTGAGGTAAACTCACCAAAAGGAATTTCATTTGCGAAGAACGGTTTCAAAGCGGTGTACAACTTACCGTCAACGATTTCATCCATTTCAGTAGAGTTGTCGCTGATCATGTATTTGGTAGTCAATTTCAATTGCGAATCACCACCAAATTGTTTCACCTCAACAGTTTCACCAAATTCTGCAGTCGCAGCTTCACGAACTTCTTCTGCCACTACCGGTTTGTCAAAGCGCACAACATAAGTACGACCACCTGTGAAATCTACCCCGTAAGAGAAACCTTTGGTGAAGATTGATACCAACGCAATCACACAAAGAACAACAGATACGGTATAGGAGATTTTACGTTTACCCAAGAAGTCAACTTTTGTGTTTTGCAAGAAGTTCTTGGTAAAGTCAGTGTAGAAGTGAATGTTCTTACCACGAGCCAGACGAGATTCGAAAATCAAGCGGGTGATAAAGATGGAAGTCACCATAGAGGTAATAATACCGATTGCCAAGGTAGTTGCAAAACCTTGAACCGGGCCAGAACCGAATACAAAGAGTACAAACGCTGTAATCAAAGTGGTCAAGTTACCGTCAATGATCGCAGAATAAGCATTCTTGTAACCGTCGGTGATTGCCAAGCGCAAAGCCTTACCAGCACGCAATTCTTCTTTGATACGTTCGTAGATGATCACGTTCGCATCCACAGCCATACCCAAGGTCAATACCAAACCTGCGATACCGGGCAAGGTCAAAACTGCGCCAAATGAAACCAAAGCACCCATCAGGAAGAGTACGTTGCACAACAAAGCGACGTCAGCAGCAACACCAGCACCGCGATAGAAGAACAACATATAAGCCAACACCAATACGAATGCGATGATGAAGGAAATGAAACCGGATTGGATGGATTCACTACCCAAGCTCGGTCCCACAACTTGTTCTTGAACAATGCGTGCAGGAGCCGGCAATTTACCTGACTTCAACACGTTCGCCAAGTCTTCTGCTTCTTCTTGAGAGAAA
The DNA here is from genome assembly GCA_017546605.1 of Bacteroidales bacterium. Classification (GTDB taxonomy): domain Bacteria; phylum Bacteroidota; class Bacteroidia; order Bacteroidales; family UBA932; genus JAGCJX01. The sequence continues at coordinate 68,758 of JAFYSH010000003.1, forward strand.
CCACCGGTAATTTGTGAACGGCCACCGGTAATCTCAGTATTCACGCGAGGGTATGAATAAACCATGTCATCCAAGGAAATAGCAATGCTCTTTCCAATGTTGTCTGCAGTCAAACGAGCCCATACACGAGCACCTTCTGCATTCATTGCCATATCTACTTCAGGAGTTCCACCTGTTCCACTGTACACAACGCGAGCGTCGGTAATCACACCACCATCCAGGGGAGCTTTGCCGTCACGGGTGCTAGCTTTCACTGCGATCAATTCATAGTAAGAGTCGCCTTGGAACATTTCTGCGGGTTTCACTGACCACATCGGGATCATGTCAGCCGGCAAAATAGCTTGTACTTGCGGCAGACGCAACCAGTTGTTGATCTTAGCCGTATCGCGGTAGTGAGCAATACCGATGCAGGGACCGCCCATCAATTGACCGTTGTATTGGTTCGGGTTCAACGCATAGAAGAACGGATTGCTCTTTGCATAGTTTGCTTCATCCAATGAAAGGCTGTCTTGTTGGATCAATTGGGCAGCCAAGTCGTCAGTAGCAACCGCTTCAGCAGCTTCCACTTGATCAACCGTCAAATATTCACGGATGTATGCATTTACCTCTTGCAAATAAGGATAAACTTCTTGGTTTTCGTAGGTTGTCCAGAATTCCAAAGAAGCAGTTCCTTGAAGGAGTTTACGTACACGTTCCGGCTCTTTTACACCCGGCAATTCCACCAAGATGCGACCTGAGCTACCCAAACGTTGGATGTTCGGAGATGCTACACCGAAACGGTCGATCCGGTTACGCAATACGTTGTATGAGTTTGCAATTGCACTTTCAGCTTCTTCACGGATTACTTTGATCACTTCTTCATTGCTGCTTTCCGGTTTAATGCGGTCACGCATTTCATAAGTACCGAAAACAGAAGAAAGACGTTGGTTCGGAGCAACTTCAGCCCAAGCGTCTGCAAACAAAGTGATGAAATCCTCACGAGAATCCAAAGAACGGGTTTGTGCCAAAGACAGGGCATTTTGGAATTCAGCAGAAGTGTTGTTGTCAGCCATAGCACGAATCAAATCGCTCAATTCAACTTGCAACATCACGTTCATACCACCCTTCAAGTCAAGACCCAAATTGATCTCTTTTTCTTTTACTTGTTTGTAAGTAAAGCCCAAATAGACTTTTTCAGTAGAGATCGAATCCAGATAGAATCTGTTTTTCTCTTTACGAATTGAATCCAGGTAGTAAACCTTGTCCAGGTCGGATACCCGTTGAAACGAAGGAGATTGCTGTTCCAACAAAACAGCTTTTTCAGCATACTCGGCTGCCTTCTTTTCCTGGCGACTGGTTACCAGTGTGAATGACAACTGCCATGCGCACGCCAGACCGATTAATAATGCCACCAACTTGATGGCTCCTTTACTTTGCATATTAAGTTAATTTTAGTTTAAATTTCCAGTTAACCGAAATTAAGAGTGCAAAAGTAGTATTTTTTTCTAATATGTAAAGTATTTACTACTTTTGTTCGGTTAAAAGATGGATTCAATGACCCTCAATAAGTTTTGGTTAACCCTATTTCTCATAAGTCTTTCCAGCCTGCCCTTATCCGCTCAGGAGGAATTGTCAGAAAAACAACAAAAAGAAGCAGATCAGCTCCTGCTTGAATACCGGTTCTCTGAGGCTCTTCCGATCTACCGCAACCTGCTCCAAAACGACCCCGACTCGTCAGCATTGGAACAATTACAGCAAAAGGTTCTTTGGTGCGAGAATGGCCTGTCTTACCTGCAATTTGCAGCCGATCCCACACCGATCAACCAACAGCTGGTGAGCCGAAAGGATTTCTTCCGCTACTTTGGACAGCGCAACTGGACGTGGGTTGCAACGCCGAATGCATTTGCCCCCAATGCTCACCCGGACTATTGCCCTGGCATACTCTATAACACTGCGGCTCAACGCATTTATTTCTCGGCACAAGACGAGTCCGGCTCGTGGAACATTTATTCCAGCGAACCAATGAGTGACGGACTTTGGACAGCGCCCCAATTGTTGAATGAACAAATCACATCCACGGGCAACGAAGTATTCCCGATGCTTTCCACAGATGGAAAATCTTTGTATTTTGCGTCCAACGGTTTGTTTGGAATGGGAGGATACGACTTGTACGTCTGCCAATGGGACGAAACGACACAAGACTGGGGCACTCCCCAAAACTTAGGCTTCCCCTATTCATCTACCGAAGATGACTGGTTCATCCAACACAGTGCAGACGGACTCTATACCTTGCTTGCGTCCAGCCGTGATTGCCCGGCAGACTCTGTTCGCCTCTACGCTTTGGCCTATACCAGCAATCCGCTTCGACACAGCATTTCCACAGATCAAGAAGCCCAACGCATCGCCCGACTGCTACCCAAAACCGAACAAGCCCAATGGAAACAAGACGAAGACCGGATCCGGATGCAGTCCTTCACACAAGTGAATGACACCACCGGACAGACCGCCTATAAAAGTTTGATTTTAGAACGAAGAACCCTGGAAAAGAAGCTGAACCAGATGAATGATAAGTTGGATGAAAGTCGGGCCAATTACAACCGACAAACCAACGAAGAAGACCGCCGTTTCTTCCAGGAGATCATTACCGAACACGAAAAAGAAGTCTTCCGACACCGTCAGAAACTGGACGACATTAACCGGATCATTCAGAAAAAAGAACTCGAATTTCTCACCAAAGGAATCATCCCTGTTCCCGAAATGGAGGACCCTCAAACAGAAGGGACGACAAGTTTGCCGCCTTACCAATTCCGACAATCCGAATGGGGACAGCTTCCCGAAATTTCATTCTATCGACCCAAACCGAAGTTTGATTACTCCTTCCAAATCCTGCCAGAGGCCCGTTTTGCCGAAGACAACACCCTTCCCCAACGCCTTGTCTATCAAATTCAACTCTTTGTAGTATCCAACAAGGCCGGTATCCGTCAGTTGAAAGGCTTGAGCCCGATTTTTGAACGCAAACAAAAATCCGGCAAATACGTTTACTCAGTAGGCTTGTTCAGCACCCACGCAGAAGCGCTTTCCTGCTTGAACCGCGTCCGCAAAAACGGTTTCCCCAACGCGTACATTGTAGCGTTTGACAAGGGCAAAGAAATTGCAGTCAAAACGGCAAAAAAACGTGAAAAAGAGGCCGAAAACCAAATCAAATGGCAATTGTCCATCGCTGGTTATCCGAATGGTTTGCCCGCAGGTATCATAACAGCCATTCAAGACAGTTGCAATAAGGACTTGGCCAAAACGGTCAATGACGGAGAGATCCTTTACCTGATTGGTCCTTTCCCGAACAAGAGCGAAGCGGAACGTACCCGCAACCTGTTGTTCAACCTGGGCGTTGAAAACATCCAAATCGAAGCTATTCAATAATTCAACCAATATGGGACTCATCATTCTGCTTTCCATTTTAGGACTCATCCTAATCGTAGCTGAAGTCATCCTGATTCCGGGCATATTCGTTACCGGACTGATCGGATTAGGCTGCACGATTGGTGCCTGCTACTTGGCCTTCGATGCTTTTGGTGCGACGTCTGGATGGATTGTATCAATGGCCAACATCGCCACCTGTATCGTTGTACTCCTACTGACACTTCGCTCCAAAACCTGGAAAAAAATGACTCTCAGCACCACACTGACCGACACAGCCGCTACAAACGGTGCCGCTGAAGAGGCCTTGTTCATTGGACAAAGTGGCCAAACCCTCTCTCGAATCAACCCGATGGGAAAGGCTCAGTTTGGGGATGACACCTTCGAAGTTATTGCTCAAGACGGATGGATTGATGCACAAACCATTGTTGAAATCATCCGTATTGAAGATCATAAAATCTATGTAAAACCCTCAAAATCTAACTAATGATGATAAACGAATCTTTTAGTTTGGTGATTCTGACGGGCGCCTGTGTGGTAGGCTTCATTGTCCTGCTTTGGCTGTTCCCGGTCACCCTATGGTTCCAAGCGCTGATCTCAGGCGTACGAATCTCCCTCCTGCAACTTGTATTGATGCGTTGGAGAAAAGTACCTCCGACCACAATTGTAATGGCTATGATTACTGGTACTAAAGCTGGTTTAAAATTGGATGCCAATGCATTAGAAGCCCACTATCTTGCAAAGGGCAATGTCCTCAACGTTGTGAATGCACTCATCTCTGCAGACAAAGCGAACATTGCGTTGGATTTCAAGATGGCAGCTGCCATTGACTTGGCTGGACGTGACGTATTCGAAGCCGTACAAATGTCCGTGAACCCGAAAGTAATCAACACCCCTCCCGTAACTGCTGTTGCAAAAGATGGTATTCAACTGATTACCAAGGCACGGGTAACAGTTCGCGCCAACATCAAACAACTAGTAGGGGGAGCTGGAGAAGAAACCATTCTGGCTCGCGTTGGGGAAGGTATCGTATCCTCAATTGGTTCATCGGAATCCCACAAACAAGTTCTGGAAAATCCGGATTCCATCTCCAAAGTCGTGTTAGCCAAAGGCTTGGATGCGGGTACCGCATTTGAAATCCTCTCAATTGACATTGCAGACATTGATATTGGAAAGAACATCGGTGCAGTGCTGCAGATTGACCAAGCCAATGCGGACAAGAGCATCGCTCAAGCTCGCGCTGAGGAAAAACGCTCGATGGCTATTGCTTTGGAGCAAGAAATGAAGGCAAAAGCACAAGAAGCTCGTGCAAAAGTAATCGAAGCAGAAAAGGAAATTCCGTTGGCCATGGCCGAAGCATTCCGAAGCGGCAACCTGGGTATTATGGATTACTACAAAATCAAAAATATCCAAGCTGATACCCAAATGCGGGAGAATATTTCCAAATAACGAAATCAGAGGTGCAAGTTTTTTTGGGAAATTAACGAATTCCATCTATCTTTGCACCCTGCTTCGGTGAGGTGGGTGAGTGGCTGAAACCAGCAGTTTGCTAAACTGCCGAACTCGTAAGGGTTCCGGGGGTTCGAATCCCCCCCTCACCGCAGAAAGAAAGCCGCAAGTCGTTGATTAACAAACGCTTGCGGCTCTTTTTGTATCCCAAAAGTTGCACCAAAAATGCACCGATTTTTTCTCCTGCTCCCGAAAAACCCTTATTTGAGGGGGTTCCAATGGGTTTTTCCTCCATTTTCACAGGTGTAAAATGAGTGTTTTTTCACCGCTTTTCACCGCAGTTCTCACCGCAGTTGGTTCGGGCTGATGTATCCCATTTTTCTGCCTCCGTGCATTTCGCCAGAGAGAAATTGCACCATTGTTTGTTCTAATAGCAAAAGCCAAGACTCCTCTAATAGACATTTGGAGTAACAGGTAAGTGCTATTAATCATTACTGATAGCACCATGCGAAGGGAGTATGGGATGTAATTTGAAAATAACTTGCTATGATATAAGTTGTTGGCTATCAAAATAATAATTATTATTCTATGGTTTTGAGAATATATGAGAATATATTGAGAGATGGCTATCAGGAAATAAGGGCATAAATACTGATGAGAAGGAATGTCGCTGGGTTTTGAAATGGCAAATTTCAAAAATTTACTTGCAATTGATGCCACCCCAGACAGGGTGGCTTTCTTCATTCTTCTCCTACATAATTCTTCAAATGTTTTAGAACGCTTTCTTCTCCGAGTGCTCGTTCCACCCCGAAATTGCTGTTCATATGAACTGCGCCCCAAAAATCAACCGGGTACTACAAAAAACCTCAAATTCTTGTAGTACCCGCCACCATCATGTGTTACAAGAGGGCATGATACAATTTGTCCACGAAATCGCGGGACTTCGTGGACAAACAGATGATTATTTTTCTACAGCGTGATTGCTGGCGAGCTCTGCAATTGAGATTTCATCGTATTTCCAAGTACCAGGAATCCTGAACCTAATGATGTCGGACTCAATCTCTGCATCCACATACTTCTTCGGGATGATCTCATTGCCGTTGGCATCGATCAGACCATAGCGCCACTCGAATCTCCAAGCCTTGCCGCGAGTCTCTGGCATCTCCTCACGTACGAGGAATACACCTGATACACCAGGAATACGGATAAAGTCCTCATATACTCCGCTCTGGAGCAGCGGTGTCGCAGGATCGCTTGAATGGAATACCGACATTCCGTAGTCATATATATTACAGAGGAGATAGTCGCCGTCAGCAAGCTTGATCTCTTCATATGTGTCTTCAGGAAGGAGTAGCTGACCATCCATGCCCATCACATTGTCATAGTATGATTTCCTTCTGTACACCAGGCAGTGGTCTCCAAGTTGGTAATCGCCGTTTATCTTGCCGAGCGAATATGCCTCTTTTGTGAGAGGATTGATCAGATAGGGCAATCTTCTGCCGGAATCTGAATCATAGACAAATCCCATTGCAGCAGTTCCTTTAGGAGAAACCCGAATATCGTCATACATCGCGACATAATCAGATCCCTTATAAATCCTGTCGAAAGTCGCGCCGGACACTGAAGGAACCGATGTTGTGAGGAACAAATTGCCCGGATATACATCAATATTGCTGAACTGCACTGGAAGGATTTCTTTTCCCTCGAAATCATACATTCCCGTCATACGTACTCGACGGCTCTCAATATAGTAACCGGATCTTTTCCTCTCCTTATCTGAGTACTCCACATCCTCAATATTGACTACACGCAAGCAATCGCCCTCGTTCCCACGCATTATATGCTCCATATAGTCGAACTGTCCCTCGATGATGACATCTCCCTGTGCGTCAGCGAGTCCGACGCCGTTTTCAGGATCGCTAAAGAACAGATACTCAATACCATCGCTGGTGGTAACCTTCAATGTCTCAAATCCTTTGTCATTGATGTTGCCTTTGCATGAACAAAGGACCAAAGCGCAGATACCGCTTAAAATAAATGTTGAATGTCTCATGTTTGTATGTTTTAGATTATATTCTTCACAAACAAATTTACATCACTTTTTTATTTCTACACCTAAGTATATTATCTTTGTAGTAAATTTTAATCCAGTTAGTCCATGAAGACTATTTTGATTATTGTTCTTGGTGTAATTGTATTCTCAGTGGCAGTTGCAATATTAAAAGTACTGCTGTCTCTTGCTGCAAGAGCTCTTGGTTCAATTCTTGGATTTCTATTTTATTATTTGACTCATTACTGGATATTGCCTGTAATAACTGGATTGCTGTCATGGTGGTGGTTTGATTTACCATGGCTTGGTGCTATTGTTGGATTAGTTATCTGCCTAATATCAAGAAGTGATAGTGAGTCTGGTTCTCATGATTCATCGAGTCATTATAAGGGTTATTCAGGCTCGTCATATTCAACAAGATCAACATCAAGCAATAGTTCATCATATTCTTCCCGATATGATGATAGTGACAGTGATGACAAAAGGAGCGAATACTATGAGCTATATGCCCGTCAGGCAAATGAGGCTTTATCTCAATATAATTATTATAAGTCTAAGGCTGAAGAGACTATAAGACAAGCAGAAATATATAGGAGATATGCTGAAAGTTATGAGCGCTCAGGAAGAGAGCATGATGATGAGATGGATCTGAACTATGCAAGGGAAAACTATGAAAGAGCTGAAAGTGAGCTTAGTGATGCCCAAGATTATCTACGTGAAGCTAATAGATATTACGATGATTATCAGCACAATAAGTCTCAGGCTGAAAGTTATAGATAAGTTGTCTGTTTGATAGTATCCCAATATTTTCAGGAAAATGTATTCGAAATCATCGGTATCCGGTAAAAAATCATATTTTTTGAAAATATTGAAAGTTCGGAAGTTAGTGCAATTTTTAGCGCGCCCCGATTTGAAATGATCTTTGCCAGACTAAAGTAGAATGGCATATGCATAAAGGAACATACGTGTTCTCTATTTCACAAGGAAATATGGTTGTGACAAATATGTCAAGCAGTTCACCTGCTAAAACCAACTTTGTGCATTGATGTTCGTTCGGCTGGGATTTTGTTGCTTGGTTTGGGGAATTTAGTTGTATTTTGATTTAATTGATAATTGGGGGATGACTAATAAGGTCATCTCCTTTTTCTTTATATATGACGACAGTGTCGGTAGGGTAAGTTTGGATTGGTTCCGTTGGCAGCAAGTTATCGCGCAGCGATGACGCAGATGACAATGGGAGGGTCCGGAGTGAGCGAAGCGAACGGAGTCCTCCGCAATCACTACTATCCTCCCGGTGCAATATAAAATGAAAAGAGAGTGACTAATCAGTCAAATCTGACTTTTTAGTCATACCTTCGAATAGAACTGACACTTTAAGGCCCTCCATAAAATAAATATAGCAGTCCGGATAAAGTTAAATTTTTCTTTTATCCGAACTGCTGCTACTGCATGTTCTAAACTATATCAAGTAGTTACTCTTAAAAATATATAACAAAAGAGGGTGTATTCCTTGGAAAAGTCTTAGAATACACCCTCTTTTCTGTTTTGATAAACCTAAATCAAATCGATAAGAAAAAGATTTTACTCACCTTATGCGCTGTTTTATTAACAGCTTCACTTCAAGCCCAAGAACATATGACATTCAAGGGTGTGTCAATGGAGCGCAACGTTAAATCATTCGTTTCTCAATTAAAATCAAAAGGTCTTTCAATTGAATACCAACAAGAGGAGGGAACTATCTTAACAGGAGAATTTGCCGGAAGAAGTGAGTGCACCATCGTGGTAATACCAACGAAAGGAAACAAGAAGGTTTGGAAAGTCGTTGCGTTATTTCCCCAAAAGACATCTTGGTACTCGTTAGAGCAAGAATACTACACATTAAAGGAATCCTATTCTGAAAAGTATGGAAATCCTGAATCCTTTGAATTTTTCATAGAACCTTATGAAGAAGGGGACGGAAACGAAATGGCAGCAATAGCTGAAGACAAGTGCAAATACGCATCCTTCTATACAACTCCCGAAGGAACCATCGTCTTAGAAATATGCGCTGATCAATGCGTACAGGTCACCTATGAAGACGCGATCAATAAAGCAATTCATGCCAAGGAAAAAGAAGCAAGCGTTTCTGAAGACATTTAATGCGTATTCAAAACCGTTTTTAGATTGAAATAAGGAGGTGACTAATAATTGATGTGACCCCCAAAAGTTGGACGGTTTAACATTATTACGAGGCGCTCTTAGATTGGAATAAAGCTCGGTATTGTACCGGGCTTTTTCCATTTAGCCTCAGTTTGATTCTATCATTGTTGTAATAGTGTATATATCTAATAAGTTCTTTTTTGAACTGTTCTACACTATCCCACTGCTGC
>JAFYSH010000007.1 GCA_017546605.1 Bacteroidales bacterium
AAGAAAAAGAAAAAGAAAAAGAAGATCCAATACCCTATCAGTTGTTGGAGGAAAAACCGTCTTTTCAAGGTGGGGATGCTAATCAGTTTTCAAAATGGGTCTATAGCCAATTGGTTTATCCGTCTGAAGCCAGAATGAATGGGGTCCAAGGTCGGGTGATCTTGAAGTTCATCATTGAGACGGATGGATCCGTTTCTGAAATCAGGGTCCTCCGTTCTCCGGATTCTTCGTTGTCGAAAGAAGCAGTCCGCCTTCTGTCGATGTCACCCAAATGGGAACCCGGCAAGATGCGTGGCAAACCCGTGCGGGTAGAATATACTTTTTCCATGATTTTCCAATTACGATAATATTTAACTATCTTTGCGCACTTATTTAGAAAATTTATGAGTGATAATACGTTGATCGGCAAGTTGGCCGGAATTAAAACCAAATACGAAACCATTTCGCAACAGATTGCAGACCCGGAAGTGATTGCGGATATGAAACGCTTTGTTCAATTGAACAAGGAGTACCGCGAGTTGGAACCGTTGGTGGCAGCTGGAGACCGTTATGCCCGTATGGTGCAGGACTTGGAATCAGCGAAGGACATCCTTCAAAATGAGAAGGATGAGGAATTGCGCGAGATGGCTAAGGAAGAGGTGGCAAGTTTGGAGGAAGCCTTGCCGGCAATGGAAGAAGAAATCAAGTTGCTTTTGATCCCGAAGGATCCGCAAGATGAGAAGAATGCGATCATGGAAATCCGTGGTGGTACTGGAGGGGACGAGGCTGCGATTTTTGCTGGAGACTTGTTCCGTATGTACAGCAAGTTTGCAGAGAAGAAAGGCTGGCGAATTGAAGTGACCAGCCAGTCAGAAGGTACCTCAGGCGGTTTCAAGGAATTGATTTGCAAGGTGACCGGTACCGGAGTCTATGGTGTTTTGAAATACGAGAGTGGGGTACACCGTGTACAACGCGTTCCGCAAACAGAAACCCAAGGCCGTGTACACACCTCAGCCGCTTCTGTAGCGGTGTTGCCCGAAGCTGATGAGTTTGATATTGAGCTGAATATGAATGATATTCGCAAAGATACATTCTGTTCGTCTGGCCCGGGTGGACAATCGGTGAATACAACGTATTCAGCCATCCGTTTGACGCACATTCCGACAGGTATTGTGGTACAATGTCAAGATGAAAAGTCACAGTTGAAAAACTATGACAAGGCGTTGTCGGAACTGCGTACCCGTTTGTACAATATGGAGTACGAAAAATACTTGAACGAGATTTCTGCCAAACGGAAAACGATGGTATCTACCGGAGACCGTTCGGCCAAGATTCGGACCTACAACTACCCGCAGTCTCGGGTGACGGATCACCGGATCAACTATACCATGTACAACCTTCCTGTGTTCATGGATGGAGCCATTCAAGAGGTAATTGACCAGCTGCAAATTGCTGAAAATGCAGAGCGCTTGAAAGCAGCTGAAGAATAGTAAAAGATGAAAAACCGTTTGATTTGCCGGACCCTCGGGTTCGGCTTCGGTCTATTGTTAGGGACCGTTCTTGCCTTTGGACAAAAGGCCGCTGAATTGAAGTACGTGAATGTGGAGGAATTTGCCGTCCTGTTGAACCAAGGTTATGACAATACTGCGATGCGTTATTCCCGTCTTCCTGAGGATTGTCAGGATGAAATTCGTCAAGCGGTATGGGATTTGGGTTTGAATTCAGCCGGTCTGGCCATCCGTTTCTCTTCGGATAGCAAATGCCTGGGTGCCGAATGGACCTTGCTGAATAACTTTCACATGGCGCATATGCCGGGTACCGGTATCCGGGGTATCGATCTCTACACGATGATGGAAGATGGATCCTGGCATTTTGTGGGAACCGCTCAGCCAAATGGTAAAAACTCTCGCAATATCTTTGTTCGGAATATGGACGGAACCCAGCGGGAGTACTTGGCCTATTTGCCGTTGTATGACGGAGTGGAAGAACTTTCCATAGGGATTGACTCAACCGCAACAGTGGCAGCCCCTCGCGTAAAGACCCATCAGAGTCGCAAGCCGATTGTGTTTTATGGTACCAGCATTACTCAAGGCGGATGTGCATCACGTCCGGGTATGTGTTATACCAATATTTTAGGACGTTGGCTGGATTGTGAAACCATCAACCTGGGCTTTAGTGGAAATGCCCGGATGGACTTTAAGATGGTGGATGTGATTGCACGTGTGGATGCTTCCGAATATGTGATCGATTGTTTGCCGAACTGTACGGCTCAAATCATTCGGGATTCGGCCTATACTTTCCTGTCAGCTTTGGCCAAGGCCCGTCCGGACCGTCCCATTCACTTGGTGGAAAATCCGATGACACCGGATCGGATAGTCAACCAGCGTACTGCTAAGGATATTGTGGAGAAGAATGGAGAATGGTATGCAATTTACCGGAGACTTCGCAAGGAAGGGTTCCGAAACTTCAATTACATCAAAGCCGAAGACTTTTCCGGGTCCGATGGGGAAGAAACCGTGGATGGAGCCCATCTGACCGATATGGGCTTTATGCGCATGGCCAAGGCTTTGCAAAAAGAATTGAAACGTTGAGTTAGGGCAACAGGTGGGCAATGGCGGCCTGTGCGCAGACGCAACCAAATACCGCAGGTAAGTACGACAAAGTGCCTACCTGCGATTTTTTATTGCGTTCATTTTCTGTGGGAACAATGGCTTCCCGTTCCGGTAGCTCTTCGGAATAGACGACTTGAAACCCTTTGTGTATGCCTACTTTGCGCAAACGCTTGCGTAGCATGTAGGCCAATGGACAGTTGCGGGATTTGGACAGGTCTGCAATGCGGATCTGGGTTGCATCGCGTTTGGCTCCGGCACCCATAGAGGAAACCAGGGGAAGTTGATGTTGGACACAGAATTGGATCAAGGCAATCTTGGGGGCCAGCGTATCAATGGCATCAACCAGAAAGAAGGATTCACGCGGCAGGTTGCAGAGGTCTTGCAAGACGGTTGCCACGTTTTCTTCGGTCAGGAATTCGGTGCGCGCGTCAATTTTTAATTCGGCATTGATGCTCATGAGCCGTTCCTGCATCACCTCGGTTTTCAGTCGGTCCAGGTTGGGATCTGTGGCCAGCAACTGCCGATTCTTGTTGCTTAGGCTTACCCGATCAGCATCCAGGATAATCATACGGCCAACGCCCGCCCGCGCGAGCATTTCTGCAGCATAGGCGCCTACTCCGCCTAATCCGATAACCGCAACAGTGGCTTGTTGTAAGTTTGCAATGCCTTGGTCACCGACCAGCAGTCGGGTTCTTTCTTGCCAGTCCATCATAGGGCGTGTTGTTTAGCCGATTGTCTTCTTGGCTTCTTCCCAGATTTCATCCATTTCTGCCAAGGTCATGCTCTTGAGTGAGCGGCCTTGCCGGATGGTTTTTTCTTCCAGGTAAGTAAACCGGTTTTTGAATTTTCGGTTGGTGCTTTCCAGGGCGGTATCCGGGTTCAGGTCGTAAAGACGGGCGGCATTGACAATCGAGAAAAGCAGGTCTCCCAGTTCACCTTCAGCACGGGCACGGGATGCTTCATCGGTTCCCAGTGCTTTAAGTTCGGTCTTGAATTCAGCGATTTCTTCTTCTACCTTGTCCCAAACTTGTTCTTTTTCATCCCAGTCAAAGCCGACTGCGCGGGCCTTGTCCTGCATCCGATAGGCTTTCAAAAGCGGCGGTAGAGAAGCAGGGACTCCCGACAATACGCGTTTGTTGCCGTCTTTTTCCTTGGTTTTCAGTTCTTCCCAGTTTTGAATAACTTCAGCGGCATTTTCAACCTGGGTGGAGGAAAATACGTGCGGGTGTCGGTAGATGAGTTTGTCGCACAAGCGGTCAATTACATCCACTATATCAAAACTTCCCTTTTCCTTGCCAATTTTTGCGTAGAAGACAATGTGCAATAATAAGTCACCCAGCTCTTTGGACAAGTTCTTTTCGTCATTGGCCAGGATGGCATCGCTCAGTTCGTAAGTTTCTTCGAGGGTCAGGGGACGCAAGGATTCACTGGTTTGTTCACGATCCCAAGGGCATTTTTCGCGAAGTTCGTCCATTACATCCAGCAGACGGGCGAACGCTTGGAGTTCTTTTTCTCTATTCATGGAAATTGAATACTTGAAACAGGTTCTTTTTTCAGGATACAAAGATATTAAATAAGATTAGTTTTACTACCTTTGCCGGATAGAACGAATTTAATTTTTACTAAAGTTTAGTATCATGCATAAACCTATCAATTTTGTCAGCGCGGATGAAGCCGTAAAGGTAGTAAAGTCCGGTGACCACATCCACTTCAGCAGTGTGGCAAGTGCTCCTAAAATCTTAATCGACGCTTTGTGCCGTCGCGGCGATGCCGGTGAATTGAAAGATGTTCGCATTCACCACTTGCACACCGAAGGTGCTGCTCCGTACGTAGATGCGAAATACGAAGGAACCTTCTTCCACCAAGCATTCTTTGTGGGTGGTAATGTTCGTAAGAGTGTTCAGGCCGGATATGCGGATTATATTCCGATTTTCTTGAGCGAGACCCAACGTTTGTACCGTTCAGGTGTTCTGCCTTGTAATGTTGCAATGATTCAAGTATCTACTCCGGATAAACATGGATATGTATCTTTGGGTACTTCTGTGGATGCTACTTTGGCTGCGATCGAATGTGCAGAATATGTGATTGCGGTGGTAAACCGTCACGTTCCTCGCGCATGGGGTGATGCGATGATTCCGCTCGATATGATCGATATCTTTGTGGAATGCGACTCAGAACTCGAACCGGCTCACTTCTCAGATCCCAACGAAATCGAAGTGGCAATCGGAAAGAACTGTGCTGCCTTGATCGAAGATGGTGCTACCTTGCAAATGGGTATCGGAGCGATTCCGAATGCAGTATTGGCACAATTGGGTGGACATAAGAACTTGGGTATTCACACTGAAATGTTTGCTGATGGCGTATTGCCTTTGGTTGAAAAAGGCGTGATCAACGGTGCAGAAAAAGGAATTGACCGCGGTAAACTCGTTTCTACTTTCTTGATGGGTTCCCAAAAAGTATATGACTTTATTGATGACAACCCGATGGTATCGATGATGGACGTAGGATACACCAACGACCCGTACATCATTGCTAAAAACCCGAAGGTAACCGCCATCAACTCTGCTTTGCAAGTGGATTTGACAGGTCAAGTTTGTGCAGACTCCTTGGGTACAACTTTCTACTCAGGTGTTGGTGGACAAATTGACTTCGTTTATGGTGCATCGTTGTCAAAAGGTGGTAAAGCAATCATTGCCATGCCCTCTGTGACCAACAAAGGTGTGAGCAAAATTGCTCCGGTATTGAACTTGGGAGCTGGTGTTGTTACCACTCGTAACCACATCCACTGGTTTGTGACTGAGTTCGGTGCTGTTGATTTGTATGGTAAATCACTGCAAGAACGTGCGAAGTTGATGATCAGCGTCGCTCACCCGGATCACCGCGAAGAATTGGATCGTGCCGCATTCGAGCGTTTCGGTCCTCACTTCCACTTCATCGGTTAATCGGAAGAACTGCTATAACGCAGCTAATGCAGCACCGGTCGGGAGTTCAGGATGTTGGGCTAACTCGGCCGGTGTTCCTTCAAATACCACTTCACCGCCGGCTGCACCTCCATCCGGACCTAGGTCAATGACCCAATCTGCCGCGCGAATGACCGCTGTGTTATGCTCTACAACAATGATACTGTGGCCTTTTTCCAGCAAAGCCTGGAAGGAGGCCATTAGTTTTTCAATATCGGCAAAGTGAAGGCCAGTGGTGGGCTCATCAAAGATAAAGAGCGTCGAAGGAGTGTCTTTGCTTAGGAAATAGGCTAGCTTAACCCGTTGGCTCTCTCCACCGCTGAGGGTACTGCTGCTTTGTCCAAGTTTGATGTAATCCAGGCCAACGGCACGCAGGGGTAGTAACCGTTCAGCGATGCGTTTGGCCTGAGCTTCGGGTTGGGCAGAGAAAAAATCATATGCTTCGACGATGCTCATATCCAGGATCTCACTGATGTCTTTTCCTTTGTAGCGGACTTCGATGATTTCAGGCAGGAAGCGTTTTCCTCCGCAGGATTCGCAGGTCATGACAATGTCTGCCATGAATTGCATCGGAATGCGGACGATGCCTTCGCCCAAGCATTCGGGGCAGCGTCCCCCGTCAATGTTGAACGAGAAATGAGAGTGGCCAAAGCCACAGGATTTGGCATAGGGTTGGTCGGAATACAACTTCCGGATCTCGTCGTAGATTTTCAAGTAGGTGGCCGGATTGGAACGGGAACTCTTTCCAATGGGGTTTTGGTCCACGTATTCAATGTTGGATATCTTGTTCAGATCGCCGGATAACCCACTGTAAAGACCAGGCTTGTCACCCATCTGGAGCAATTCGCGTCGCAAAGCCGGGTAAAGGATGTCCCCCACCAAAGAGGATTTTCCGGAACCACTGACACCGGTAACAGCGGTCATTACTCGAAGCGGGAAACGTACATTGATGCCTTTTAAGTTGTTTTCAGCAGCCCCGCAAACCTGGATGCTATGGGTCCAGGAGCGTACCGAATTCGAAAGGGATCCAATAGGTTGTTCCAAATAAGCCAAAGTGTGGGAGTGAGGATATTGGCTACGGATTTGTTGAATGGATGCCGCATCGGGAACGGGCCCGGCATAAACAATTTCGCCGCCGAAACGTCCAGCATCTGGGCCAATATCCACCAGGTAATCAGCTGCTCGGATAATTTCTTCGTCGTGTTCTACAACAATGACCGTATTGCCCAAATCACGCAACCGCAATAGTACACTGATCAGACGTTGGGTGTCGCGCGGGTGCAGGCCGATGCTGGGTTCATCCAGGATGTACATGGAACCGGTGAGACTGTTACCTAAGGAGGATACCAAGTTGATGCGTTGGCTTTCTCCTCCGGAAAGTGTACTGGAGGCACGGCTCAAGGTGAGGTAGGACAGGCCCACGTCCTCGATGCATTGAAGTCGCAGTCGCAACTCTTGCAAGGTGCCAGCAGCAATTTGCAGTTCGTAGTCGCTCAGTTGGATATTTTGAAAGAATTGATTCAACTGGCCAATGGTCATTTGGGTTAGCTCTGCAATATTTTTGCCCCCTACGCGGACATAAAGTGCTTCTTTTTTGAGTCGGCTGCCGTTGCATTCCGGACAAGTAGTGCGTCCTGAATAACGGCTGATCAAATATTTAAATTGAATCTTGTGGCGTTTTGTTTCTGCCCATCGGAAAAATCCGTGGATGCCTTCAAAATCCTCGGTGCCGTTCCAAAGCAGGTCTTTTTGTGCCTGGGTCAGCTCACGATAGGGGGTGTGTACCGGAAAGTGGTGCTTCTCTGCATGAAGCAGGACTTGTTCTTTGAAATATTTCATGACATCTCCGCGCCAACAGGCGATGCCATCGTCGTACAAGGAACGGTTCGGATCGGGTACAACCAGGTTCTCGTCGATGCCGGAAATTTTACCGAGCCCTCCACAGTGTTTGCAGGCTCCGATTGGGTTGTTGTAGTTGAAGTCCCATTCTTGCATGGGCTCAAAATGAAGACCATCCGCTTCGTAACGGGTAGAGAAAGTGTGCGCCTGTCCATCGATGATCAGGTGTAATTTCCCGTTGCCCTTATCAAAGGCTGTTTGAATGGAATCCATCAAACGGGCCAGGGTATCCTCGTCCAGTTTGCCATTTTCCGGCATGGAAATACGATCCACCAGCAGTTCGGCATCTTGCTCTTGGTAACGTTCCGGTTCGGACAAATAGGCATCCATCCGGAGAATCTGTTGGTGATCCAGCAGTAGGCGGGAGAAACCCTCTTCTTTTAGGTTAAGGACCTGTTCAATTCGGTATTTTTCTTGTTCCCAATCCAAGACCGCTGTCAAATAGCACAAGGTGTTGGCGGGCAATGTTTGGATAAAGGACAGTACCGTATCCAAATCATCGCAGGTGACTTCCTGGCCGCTGATAGGCGAATAGGTGCGACCAATCCGGGCAAAGAGCAGACGCAGGTAGTCATAGATTTCTGTGCTGGTACCGACCGTGGATCGAGGATTGCGGGTGTTGACTTTTTGTTCAATGGCAATGGCCGGAGGAATGCCACTGATGCGATCTACGGCCGGTTTTGCCATTCTTCCCAGGAACTGGCGGGCAAACGAGGAGATGCTTTCGGCAAAACGGCGTTGCCCTTCGGCAAAAAGGGTGTCAAAGGCCAAGGAGGATTTGCCCGAACCGGATAAGCCCGTGATGACCGTAAATTGGTTTCGGGGGATGTCCAGGTCGATGTTTTTGAGGTTGTTAACGGCAGCCCCTCGAATTTGGATCCATTCTTGATGTTTGAATTCCTTCATAGTCGTATCCTCGAATTTGATTAGCCGCGTACCACTTGTTTAACCCCTTTGGTGCGGCGGAAGGCGGACAGTACTTTGTCCAAGGCTTGGTTGTTTTCTACGGAGATGACCATGCGTAAATCGTATTCTTCATCGCCGCGTCGGTTGCGTTTTTCCAGGTTGGAAGAGCGGAGTTGTATCTTGTAACCGTTGAGGATCTCGATTAGCGGTGTCATCACGGGGGGCTCATCGATGACGATCTTCAACGTGCATTGGAAACTGCTTGTTTGGATGTCTGATTTCCAACGAACGGCTTGTACCCGGTAGGGGTAACGTTCCAGCAGACGGGTTAGGTTGGGGCAAGAGATCCGATGGATCTTAATGCCACCTTTGATGGATACAAAGCCCATGACCTCATCTCCAAAGATGGGGTTGCAGCATCTGGCCATGGAGTAATCCACGTTGCTGAGGCGGTCGCCCAGAATCAGGTAATCTTCTCGGTCGGAATGGCTGTTCTTGGGCGTTTCTTTTTTCAGTATGTCCGCATCGGGTTGCAGGCTGTCCTTTTCTTCTGGCTCGTCGAATCGGATTTCTTGTAACCAGGCCTTGATGTCCGCCAGCGGAATGTCTTCTTGGGCGATGGCCTTGAATAGGTCGTTGATGGTTCGTTGTTTGTATTTTTTACAGAGCAGGCTGAGTTCTTCGTTCTCAAGCAAGTCCAATTTCCAGTTTTTAAGTCGGCGGTTCAGCAATTCTTTGCCGTCGGCTGCCAACTTCAGATCATTTTCATTCAATTTGAGTTTGATCTTGTTGCGGGCTTTCGACGTTGTTACGAAGTTCAACCAGTCTGCCGAAGGCTTTTGGTTGCGGTTGCTCATGATCTCGATGACATTACCCGTGCGTAGCGGTTCTTTGATCGGGACCACTTTCCCATCAATCTTGGCACCTGAGCATTTGAGGCCTAAGTTTGTATGTACGGCAAATGCAAAGTCCAGCACCGTAGATCCGGCCGGCAGTCGCTTGAGTTCTCCGGTGGGTGTAAAAACAAAGACCTCGTCTTGTACGTAATTTGAGATTTGTCGGTAATCCGCATTCCCGCCTTGTTCCAACAGGTGCTTCACCCCTTTGAGCCATTCTTCGATGCTGTTGGTTTTCTTTACACCTTTGTAGGAGGCATGGGAAGCGGGACCGTTTTCGGCCATCTCGTCCATTCTTCGGGTCCGGATTTGTACCTCGACGTAGCCTTGGTTGTCCACTTGAACGGTGTTGTGCAGGGATTCATAGCCGTTTGGTTTGGGTTTGGAGATCCAGTCCCGCAACCGTTTGCTGTCGGGGGTAAAACGTTCGGTAACCAGCGAATAAACTTTCCAGCAAAGATCGCGTTCGATGGTGCGGTCATCCGGTGCATCAATGATCAGACGGATGGCCATCACGTCATAAACCCCTTCAAAAGGCACTTTCTGGGTCTGCATCTTTTTCCAGATAGACCAGGCTGTCTTGGTTCTGGATTTGTAGGTGAAGGAGATGCCGATTTCTTTGATCCGTTCTTTGAGGGGTTCAATAAAAGAAACAGCGATGCGTTCGCGTTCGGCTTCGGTGGCCTTGAGCTTGTTGGTGATCGTTCTCCATTGTTCCGGCTCTGTATGGCGGAAGAACAGGTCTTCCATTTCACTCTTGATGTGGTAGAGCCCTAACTGGTGGGCTAATGGAATATATAAGAGAATGGTCTCCAGTAGTTTCTGTTGTTGGGAAGACTTGGGTAGCAGTTCCAGGTTGCGGAGTACTTCCAGACGGTCTGCAAACTTGATGAGAGTAACCCGGGGATCCTTGGAGTAAGAAACGATGAGCCGACGGTAATTCTCGGCTTCCAATCGGGTGTCTTTCGGGCGGATGGCTGCAATTTTGTTGAGGCATACCGCAATGTTGACAATATCGGCAGGAAACTCCCGTTGGATGGTCTCCAGTAGTTCGGGTTTGAAGCGGGAGGCTTCGTGCAAAAACAACGCGGCGATGGTGTCCGCTGAAAGACCGGTTTCCAAGGCCAAAATGGAGGCGACTCCCAAGGGGTGTTCAGTAAAAGGATGGTTGTTTCCCCGTTTCATTCCGGCAAGTGCTTCTTCGGTGTAACGCCATGCTGCCAGGATTGCCTTTTGTTCGTGTACTTCGTATTGGGCCAGTATGGTTTCTAGTTGGTTCATCGCATTAGTTTTTGCAGTTCGTACATTTCATCACGGAATTTGGCGGCCCGTAAGAAATCCAGATCCCGGGCGGCTTCTTCCATCTTTTTGCGCGTGTTTTCGATTGCTTTGGCAAGTTCTTTCGGACTCATCCGAGCAATGATCGGGTCCTCTGCAAGGAACGTGCCTAAATCGGTAGCGTTGTCGGATTGCTCCGGTTGGTAACCGGCGACCAGACTGTTGCGTTTGTCGTTCTGTACAGCTTTTGGAATGATGCCATGTTCCAGGTTATGTGCCTGTTGTTTGGCCCTCCGGCGGTTGGTCTCATCAATGGTGCGTTGCATGGATCCGGTAATGGTGTCCGCGTACATCAACACCAACCCGTTCAAGTTGCGGGCGGCCCGTCCAGCAATCTGGGTCAAGGCGCGGTCAGAGCGCAGAAAACCTTCTTTATCCGCATCCAAAATGGCGACGAGGGATACACTCGGGAGATCCAATCCTTCCCGTAGCAAGTTGACACCTACCAATACGTCAAATCGTCCGGCTTTAAAATCTTCCAGGATTTCCACCCGTTCCAGGGTGTCCACGTCGGAGTGGATATAGCGGCAACGGATGTGGTGACCGGTCAGGTATTTTTCCAACTCTTCGGCCATGCGCTTGGTCAAGGTGGTAACCAGCACCCGTTCGTCTTTCTCGCAGCGGAGGGTGATTTCCTCCAGCAGGTCATCAATCTGGTTTTCGGTCGGACGTACTTCGATCGGGGGATCCAGAAGACCGGTCGGACGAACGATCTGTTCCACAATCATGCCTTCCGACTGGTTCAATTCGTAATCGGCCGGGGTGGCACTTACATAAATGCGCTGGCCGAGGATCTGTTCAAATTCGTCAAATTTCAGAGGACGGTTGTCCGCAGCGGCATCCAGGCGGAAGCCGTATTCGATCAGCACTTCTTTGCGAGAGCGGTCGCCTCCATACATGGCTCGCACTTGTGGAAGGGTTACGTGACTTTCGTCGATGAAGGTGATGTAGTCGTCCGGAAAATAATCAATCAGGCAGAACGGACGATCACCTTTTTGGCGGCCGTCGAAGTAGCGTGAGTAGTTTTCAATACCGGGGCAATAGCCCAACTCCTGTATCATTTCCAGGTCGTATTCCACCCGCTTTTTGAGCCGGGCAGCCTCTAGGGGTTTTCCGTATTCCAGGAAGTTGTTGTATTGCACAGTGAGGTCATCTTGGATCTGACGCACAGCCCGGATGGTGCGTTCTTTTGTGGTGACAAAGAGGTTGGCCGGATAAATCTTGATCTGATCCACTTGGTCCAATGTGTTACCGGCAACCGGGTCAAACAGTTCAATACTTTCGATTTCGTCGCCAAAGAAGATAATCCGACAGGCGGTATCACCATAGGCAAACCACACGTCCACGCAGTCGCCTTTCACACGGAAACTTCCCCGACTAAAGTCCAGGTCATTGCGGGTGTAGAGGGAGTCAATGAGTGCATAAAGTACTTTGTTCCGGCTGATTCGCTGACCAACACGAAGCTGGGTGGTGTTGGCATGGAAGTCTTCCGGGTTGCCGATTCCATACAGACAAGAGACACTGGAGATGACAATGACATCCCGCCGACCGGACAATAAGGCAGATGAGGCACGTAGTCGCAGTTTTTCAATCTCATCATTAATGCTCAAATCCTTCTCGATGTAGGTGTCCGTTACGGGGAGGTAGGCCTCCGGTTGGTAGTAGTCGTAGTAAGAAACAAAATATTCTACAGCGTTATTTGGAAAAAAAGCCTTAAATTCGCCGAATAATTGGGCAGCCAGTGTTTTGTTATGACTGAGAATCAGTGCAGGACGTTGCAGTTGCTGGATGACGTTGGCCATTGTGAAGGTCTTTCCGGATCCGGTGACACCCAGCAAGGTTGCTGCGGGGACGCCTGCCTGTATGGCTTCACACAATTCCCGGATGGCATTCGGTTGATCACCGGCAGGTTGATAAGGGGATTGGAGATGGAAGGGCATACGGCAGTTATTTTATTGCAAAGTTAACATTTGGCTTGATATTTGCTCAAAAGGAGCGCTAGAATTTTTTGTAAAACCTAAAGAATAGTAATTATGGAAATTTGTAACATCCACGCAAGAGAAATTTTGGATTCAAGAGGAAATCCGACCGTAGAAGTTGACGTAACATTGGTGTCTGGAGCATTTGGCCGCGCAGCTGTTCCTTCAGGAGCTTCTACCGGTATCAACGAAGCTTTGGAACTTCGTGATGGCGACAAAGGTCGTTATTTGGGAAAAGGTGTTTTGAAAGCAGTTGAAAACGTAAACAACATCATCGCTCCTGAATTGTTGGGCATGAGCGCTTTGAACCAAGTTGAAATCGACGAAACCATGTTGAAATTGGATGGTACTCCGACCAAATCCAACTTGGGTGCAAATGCTATTTTGGGTGTTTCTTTGGCTGTTGCTAAAGCCGCTGCAAACTATTTGCAAATTCCCTTGTACCGCTATATTGGTGGCACTAACGCATACGTATTGCCCGTTCCGATGATGAACATCATCAACGGTGGTTCTCACTCAGATGCTCCGATCGCTTTCCAAGAATTCATGATTCGTCCGGTAGGTGCGAAATCTTTCCGTGAAGGTTTGCGCATGGGCGCTGAAGTGTTCCACGCTTTGAAGAAAATCTTCCACGATCGTGGTTTGAGCACTGCAGTAGGTGACGAAGGTGGTTTCGCTCCGGTATTGAACGGAACCGAAGACGCTTTGGATTCAATCATCGCAGCGATCGAAAAAGCCGGTTACAAACCCGGTGTTGACGTGAAGATCGGTTTGGACTGCGCTTCTTCTGAATTCTATGCGGATGGTATCTACAACTACGCTAAATTTGAAGGCGAAAAAGGTGCAAAACGTACTGCAGAAGAACAAGTAGCTTACTTGGAAGAATTGATCACCAAATATCCGATCGACTCCATCGAAGACGGTATGGCAGAAGAAGACTGGGATGGTTGGAAATTGTTGACCGACCGCATCGGTGACCGTTGCCAATTGGTGGGTGACGACCTTTTTGTTACCAACGTAAGTTTCTTGCGTAAAGGTATTGAAAAAGGTTGTGCAAACTCAATCTTGATCAAAGTTAACCAAATCGGTACTTTGACTGAAACTTTGAACGCAATTGAATTGGCTCACCGTCACGGTTATACTTCAGTTACTTCTCACCGTTCAGGCGAAACTGAAGATTCAACCATCGCTGACATCGCTGTAGCTACCAACTCTGGTCAAATCAAGACCGGTTCTTTGAGCCGCTCAGACCGGATGGCTAAATACAACCAATTGCTCCGCATTGAGGAAGAATTGGGAGACCGCGCTCAATACGGTTGGAAATAGTCCACGCATTGTGACATGCATACGAAGAAGTGACCAGTCCCAAGAGGTCTGGTCATTTCTCATACTAAAACTTAACCTAGAACAACGATGAACAACTTTGAATATTGCAATCCGACCCGTCTGGTCTTCGGAAAGGGACAGATTGAAAAATTGGCCAAACTGGTTCCGCTGCACAGCCGCGTGATGATTACCTTTGGTGGTGGCAGTGTGAAACGCAATGGTGTCTATGAAGCCGTGAAGATGGCATTGCACGAACATAAGTGCATTGAATTTTGGGGAATTGAGCCCAATCCTTCGGTAGAGACGTTACGTAAGGCCGTTGAGTTGGGTAAAGAGCGCCAAGTTGATTTTCTGCTAGCCGTAGGTGGCGGCTCGGTATTGGATGGAACCAAATTGATTGCAGCAGCATTGGCTCAGCCGGATCTGGATCCTTGGGATTTGGTGCTGCAAGGTCGATCAACCACCAGCATTCCCTTTGCTTGCGTGATGACGCTGCCGGCTACCGGATCAGAAATGAACTGTGGAGCAGTGATTTCCTGTCAGAAGACCAATGAGAAGCGTTCTTTCTATTCAAATTATCCGGTCTTTTCCATTTTGGACCCTCAGGTTACTTTTTCGTTGCCGCTGCATCAAATTGCTTGTGGCTTGACGGATATTTTCGTCCACGTATTGGAACAATACCTGACAACGCCGGGACAGTCTCGTCCAATGGATCGTTGGGCGGAAGGTTTGCTGTTGACGATTCTGGAAATAGCACCGAAGATCTGGAACAATCCCCACGATTATAATTTGATGTCTGACTACATGTTATCAGCAACTTTGGCTTTGAACGACATGATTCGTATGGGGGTGACGCAGGACTGGAGTACGCACATGATTGGTCATGAGTTGACGGCTTTGTGCGGGATTGCCCACGGCGCGTCTTTGGCTTTGGTAATGCCGGGAACGATGCGTGTTCTTAGAGATCAGAAATGGGGTAAATTGCTGCAATATGCCGAACGCATTTGGGGCTTGACCGACGGTGATGACGAAGATATTATTGATCGGGCCATTGCTGAAACAGAAGCCTTCTTTCAATCCTTGGGGCTGGCAACGCGCCTTAGTGATGCGGGAATTTCTGATCAGGTGATTGATATCATTGCCCGTCGCTTTGATGAAGCTGGCGTAGCTTATGGCGAAGCGAAAAATGTGAATGGCGAAATGGTCAGGAAGATATTGCTGAATTGCAAGTAATCGTCCATCTATAAGGAACTACCAGTATTCACCGGGGAATAGTTCCAGTGCACGTTCTATCCAGAAGGCTTCTTGTGAAGAGGGAGCCTTCTGTTTGTATAGGCCGAGCAACATTTCTAAATAAAGAACGAGGATTTCACTCTCAGCCACCAAACCATAGGTCTCCTTGTCCGGGTCAATGTGCCAGGCTCGGCAGAAGTTGTGCATCTGGGTTTCGTTCAGCAGCGCTGCATCGTTGGCAGCCAGGTTGATATAAAAAAGAATTTGGTCTTTTTCCAAGTAGGCCGGCATCAAGCCGCCACTGATGGAGAGTGGAAGGATATTCAAACCACAGAGCCGGGCAAATAGAAAGTACAAGACGGTCATTACGGCCGGATTGCAGGCTTTATCCTCCAACGCATTCAAAATGGATGCATATTTTAACGACTGCATCTGAGGATCTTCCAAATGGAACCCCAATCGTTGGTAAAAGATGTGGTTGAATAGGTTGACGTTTTCAAAACCGGTTCGTTGCTCATTGAGTTCGAGCAGAAAATCACGAGCGAGCAACAGGATCTTCCGATGAAAGTCCTCAAATTTTAGGTCGGGCGTCAGGAGTCTGCAAATGAGGTAGATGCCCTCGACCAGGGAGGCATCGTCTTGCCGACGGGCAAGGCGGTCCAAAGACTCCAAGGATAGTTCCCTGGAAATCCTGGGGTAATGCCGTTGCAGTCGTTTGCGGCGTTCGCCGACGGGCTCGTTGTGGCAAAGACGATCCAAGTCCACCAAAATGGATTCTCCCCGACCCAAAATCTTTTGGAGAATCCGTTTGTTGGCGACAGGATCCTGATCCTCCAAAAGAAGGATCAGGCTACTCAATTGCTGGTTGTCCATGTTAGCGGGTTAGGCAATCCAATGAAAGTTGAACCAGCTCCCGAACTTTGGGTTGATAGTCCGTGTTGCTTTCGCCTAGGTGGCGATTGGCAATAACGCAGCAGACAGTGGCTGCATCGTGTCCCAAGTGAGTCGCCAGGCCAGCCAGCGCGGAGCCTTCCATCTCAAAGTTGGTGATGCGGTATCCTTTGTGAACAAAAGTCTCGAAAGATTCAATCATATCCGGCATTGCCAAAGGTTGGCGAAGAATACGACCTTGAGGGCCGTAGAATCCTGATGCGGAAATGGTGACCCCAAAAATGGTGTGTTCCCGGAACCGTTCGGTCAGTGAGTCTGAGGCTCGGATAAAATAGGGGACCGGTAAATAGGGGGCCCAATGGCAATGTTGCATGAACGGCTCTTCAAAGTCTTTTTCGACAATGTTGTCCCGATGAGCATACCAGTTCAACAAGCCGTCGCAACCAACGGAGATTTCTGAGAAAACGAAGGATCCGAGCGGAATATCTGGTTGGATGGCTCCGCAAGTACCGATGCGGAGCAGGGTGAGTTTGCGGTGTTCTTTTTTGATTTCCCGTGTTTGGAAATCGATGTTGGCCAAGGCGTCAAGCTCATTGACCACGATATCAATGTTATCGCAACCGATACCAGTGGACAGCGCCGTAATGCGTTTTCCTCGGTAGGTGCCCGTTACAAAACGAAATTCTCGGGAGGCGGCTTCTGCTTCCCGATTTTCAAAGAAGGAAGCGACCATTTCAACGCGGCCCGGGTCTCCAACCAGGATGACCGTATCGGCTAATTCTTCCGGTTTGATGTGCAGGTGGAATATAGACCCGTCTGCATTGATGATAAGTTCTGAAGATGCGATCATACTACAATCTGTTCTATTAAAAATCAAATGTACGAAATAATTTCTATTTTTGTTGCCCCGATTCAATGGGAAGTTTACGATTATGATACAACGAATACAAAGTCTATTCCTTTTTGTGGCAGCCGGCCTGCTTTTGTCCTTGTTTTTTGTTCCGATGATCCAATTGATGGATGGTCAGACCATCCGTTACATCGAACGTTATGACATGCTGGTCTTTTTGATTACGACCTTTGCGCTGGCGGTAACCACTTTCTGTTCCTATAAAAACCGGATGTTACAAATTCGTCTTTGCGTGTTGAATGCTCTGATTCTGTTGGGATGGCAAGTTTTGATTGCTGTACTGTACTTCAAACGGGAACCGGTGATGATTTATTCCTTGACCGCAGTTTTCCCGGTAGTTGCTGGAGTGCTGACTTTCTTGGCATTGCGCTACATCAGCCGTGATGAGGCGATGATTCGTGCGGCATCCCGTTTGCGTGGCGGTAAACGCAGGTAGGCTATTCTTCCATACAGTATTTTCGGATGACACTATAGGCATCTGCAATGCCTAATTCGCCGGCTTTGCTCATATCGATACAACCCTTTTCCAAGTCCTTGAGGTAAATGAGGATCAAGCCTCGGTTGTAGAAGGCTTCGGCCAGGTGAGGGTAAAGCTTGATGGCTTCATCGTACTGTCGGATGGCTTCAGGCAAATCTTTTGCATAGCAGAACAGGTTGCCGAGGTTGTAGTAAATGAAGGGATTTTCCGGTTGTAACATCGATGCTTTCACGACATCGAGAATGGCGGTGTTGTAGTCATAAGAACGGATGTTGCGGTCTTGAACGCGGGCTCGCGTGGTGCCACTGTCATCCAGCGTCAGAATTTGGACATTTTCCTCCAACGAAGACAGGAAGTCAATCATATCCACGTGCAGGGCTCCTCGATTCAAGTAGAAGATCGCTTCTTCGGGCGCCAGTTCAATGGCTTGGTTGTAATCTTCCAACGCTTGGTTGAATTGTTTTTGATCCCGTTCCAAAATGGCTTTGGCAAACCACAAGTAGGCACTGTTGGTGGACATGGCTTCTTGGGTAAGGGCTTCGAGCAGGGGTCGATTACCTGCGTGGGACATCTCAGCCGTACTATGCGCTTTCAGACGAGTTGTAATGGGGAGCCTGGCTTGTAGTTGGAGCAAGGCTTCGGAGTTGAACTGCTCTTCCAACAGGGCATTGACCTGTTCCTCTTGGGTGGAATAGGTCAATTGGTACAAGGGCTTCAAGTTGATGTCAATATCTCGATATTGTAGCAGTTCGTCGTTGAAGTCTTGTTTTGCAAAATTTGCATCCAACGAGAGTAAGGCACTGAATCGTCCGGAGGTGTCGGCTAAAGCGGCTACCATAGAGGTGTCATCAGTGCGGCCACGGTATTCTTGAACTTTCTTTTGGGCGGTTTTATAGTCGGTTTGTGCCCCTTTCTGGTCACCCATCAGGTTTTTGACATAGGAGCGGTTCATGTATGCTTTGGCAAAATCCGGATAAAGGTCAATGGCTTTGCTGTAATCCTGCTCAGCATCCTGGTAGCGTTCCAGTTCCAAAAAAACCGATGCCCGGTTGAAGTAGGCCAGTACATTGCGGGGATTGATGTGCAATACACGATCGTAGTCGTCCAAGGCCTTGCGGAAGTCTCCAATTTGGGAATAAATCAAGGCACGGTTGTACAAGGTGAGCGCGTTGCCGGGATCATCCTTGAGTACCCGGTTCAGGTCGCTCAATGCACCTTCAATTTCGTGCCGTTCGTGTCGGATCAGCGCTCGGTTGAAGTAGGCAAAACTGTTGGTGGAATCCACTTCCAGGGCCACATCCAGGTCTTGCAGTGCTTCCTCGGTGTGTCCTTGCAGATGCAGGATGCGGGAGCGGCGGATGTAGCCTTCCGCATCAAACCGGTTCAAGGTAATGGCCTGGTTGTAATCGTTTAAGGCCGCTGTTGTGTCACCTACATAAAGGTAAGCTGCCCCTCGGTTCAAGTAGGCACTGGGGTCGCTGGATTCTTTTGCCAAGTAACGGTTGAAATCTGCAATCGCCTGATCAAACTGTTGGGAGAGAAAATAGGTCACTCCGCGGCTATAATAAAGACCTGTATAACTGGGACGCAGTTCCAAGGCGGTGGCCAAGTCGGAGAGTGCATTTTCGTATTGCCCCATTCGGCTGCGAGTAATGGCGCGGTAGTGGTAACCGCCTGTATAAACAGGGTTGATCGTCAGTGTTTTGATAAAGTCTTGCTCTGCGCCAATAAAATCCCCCAAGTTGTATTTGGCAATTCCTCGGAAAAAGTATGCTTCGTGAGAAGTGGAGTCCAAGCGCGATAGAATGTTGAAATTGTCAATGGCTTTGGCATATTTTCCGTCCATCAAGGCTTGTCGGCCTCGGTAATAAAACTGATTGATGTCGTATTGTGCGGGTAGTTGGCCAGCAAGTAGGAGCAAGCAGGCTGCCCATAAGATATATTTTGCGAGGTATTTTTTCGTTTGCGCCATAATTGCAAAAATTAGCGTACTTTTGTAGAACAAAGGTAATAATGAAAGTTATAGATGTTGGCAAAATTTTTAAAAAGAATTGGAATTGTTTGCGTGGTATTTTGCCTGCATGTGGGGGGGCTGTTAGCGGAACGTCGTCCGATGGGACATTATCAGCCTTACGAAGCCGTACTTTCCCAAACAGAACAACAGCGGATTTTGTCATACCTAGCTGATGATCAGGCTCGAGGGAGGATGATTGGGACTTGGGCGAATGAAATGGTCGCAACGTACATCCGGCACGAAATGGAGTCCTATGGTCTGCTGCCATTTTTTAATGGGGGATATACCCAACGTTTTCTGGTAGATTCTCTTAAGGGATTCAATATTGCCGGATGGATTCCAGCAAAAACTCCTACACGGGAATATCTCATCATTTCGGCACATTATGATCACATGGGGGCTATTAATGGGCATGTTTACAATGGAGCTGACGACAACGCTTCCGGGGTAACGGCGCTGCTGAATTTGGCGAAAATGTTTGCCATGATGGACGAACAAGGTGAGGGCGTGGATATGAACCTCGTGTTCGTGGCCTTTGACGGCAAAGAACGCAGTATGGCAGGGTCCCAATACTTTATCCGGCATTTGGATATGTTGTATCGGGATGTGCAGTGTAACATCAATTTGGACCAGATCGGATCGGTGTTGGAACCGGTAGAGAAAGGAAAACCGGATTTTGTCATGGTTTTGGGCGATCATACCTTGCCAGAGGGAACTCGGCATCTGCTGGGAACTTGCAACCGGATCTACCAATTGGGCCTGGATATTCACAACTCTTTTTACGGAAGTGAGAATTTTACGGAAATTATGTACGGCTTGTCGGACCAGGCTTCCTTTCAAAAGGCCAATATTCCGGCCTTGCTGTTTACTTCCGGTTTCACAAAACATACCTACAAGACCACAGACGATCTTCAATACATTGACTTTGACGTATTGAGGAAGAGAACCCTGTTGATATTTTATTTTGTTCAACATTTTGCTCAGTGCAAACGCTAATTGAGATGAATGATGATGGATACTTGCTACAATTTTGATGAATGCGTTCAACGACGGGGAACGGATTCGGTGAAATGGGATGGAATGAAACCGATTTGGGGACGCGATGACTTGCTTCCTTTGTGGGTTGCAGACATGGATTTCAGGACGCCTCCGTTTATTATACAAGCCCTGCAGGAGCAATTGGATCAACAGGTGCTGGGTTACACGCGTCCCAGTGATGACTGGGCACCCGCCATTTGTGATTGGTTGAAAAAACGTCATCACTGGTCCGTTCAAGAAAAGCAACTTACCTTCGTTTCGGGCATTGTTCGAGGCTTGGCCTATGCCTTGCTTTGTTTTACGGCTCCGCAAGATCGGGTGCTGGTGATGAGTCCGGTCTATCATCCGTTCTTTTTGGTGACACAACGGCTTCAGCGTCAACCGGTATTTTCATCACTTGAACTTAAAAATAATCGCTATGAAATCAATTTTGACCGTTTGAGAAACGATCTGCAAGGTTGCAAGGCTTTGATTTTATGCAATCCACACAATCCCGGAGGCCGAGTTTGGTCCAAGGAGGAATTGCAGCAACTGGCGGCCCTGTGTCACGAGTTGGGAGTTCTGGTGATCTCCGATGAAATTCATGCCGATTTGACTTTGCCGGGCTATACGCATACGCCTTATGCTTCGGTGAGCGAACAAGCTGCTGCGCATTCCATTACTTTCATGGCTCCGAGTAAAACATTCAACATTCCGGGAGTTGCCAGTTCATTTTCGGTGATCCTACATGAGGAGCTTCGTCTGCGTTTTCAGTCCTTTATGGAGGCGGGAGAATTCAGTTCAGGACATATGTTTGCCTATCGTGCGGCGGTGGTCGCTTACCGTCAGGGAGAAGCTTGGCTGGATCAACTATTAACCTATCTGCAAGGTAACATCAATTTTACCGAGCAGTTTTTGAAAGAGAAGTTGCCACATATTGGGATGATTCGGCCAGAGGCCTCTTTCCTCATCTTTTTGGATTGCCGTTCGATGCAGCTTACGCAGCCGGAACTTGTGGACTATTTCGTGAACAAAGCCGGTCTTGCCTTGAATGATGGAACCCTGTTTGGTCCCGAGGGGAAAGGTTTCATGCGTCTGAACATTGCTTGTCCGCGTTCGGAGTTGAAACAAGCATTGGAACGACTGGTCTTATAGTGCAGTGATACTTTTCTTCAGCCACTGGATTCGACCGTGTAACCAATCCTTTAGGGATTGGATTTCCTGATCGTAGGCTGTTTTAATGGCTGCCTCCGAAGAACCGGTACTGCACATCAAGTTCCACAATTGGTCGTTGTAACAGGCAGAGGTTTGCAGTAGTTGGTGTTGGGCGTCGATGTAGGCCATGATGTCGTTTTCGTGATCTGCGATTACCTGCATTTTTTCTTTCAAAAGCGCAATAAATTCGGGATCTTGGAACATGGCCGGTAACCAGATTTTAGAGCGGTCTGTGTCGCGAATCGTGAAGCCGACATAGCCGTTGTCGCTGCCATGTCCGTCGTCATATATTTGATTGCCAAAAGCCAAGTCATAGTCCCATAACGGTCCCATGTACAATTTTTCGTCATCAGAGACATTCATGTAAACACTGATGAAGAATGCGGCATCCGGGTTCTTGGTCAGTTCGCTGTTCAAATACCAATCGACCATGCTCTCTAGGTCCAAGTAGGAACGGTAATTCTCTATTCTATTTTCTTTCAGGTCCTTTTCGCATTGATTGATGAAGTTTTCGACATGCCGATAATTCGCATCTCCCTTGGCTACATCGGGATCTTTAATCACAAAATTCAGTTGGGAAAGTTTGCTTTTGAAGAAAATGTCGCCGTTGCTTTCTTTGGCCCGGACATCGATTTCTACCACATATCCGTCGGGAACTCGATTGTCATCGATTTTGATTTGTTCGCACAGGTAGTAATTTCCTAAAAATTTCCCATTTAGGACTAGTTCAATCAGTTGGCCATCCTGTTTCCAACGTAGGTTGGAGTAGTTTTGGGCCAGGTGAAAAGCCAAATCGGTGCGGATCATGGACCGGTCATTGTAAGCGGCCAGAAGTACCCAGCGTTTGTGTTTGGGCATGCCAAACAGCGTCGTTTTCTCTCCCAGCTTCAAGGCGTACGGTTTCTTGGGGTTCTGCCAGGTTGTGTTGCCACGTCCTTTGATTTCAAGTTCTTTATCCTCAATTAGGAAATCCCCTTCGGGGGAGATAATCGAGTAATTTCCGGCGATCCAATTTTCTTTATCCAGGATCGGCTTGCCTTGTTGTGTGTTGATGTATAGGATGGGCAGACCGGTGAAGCCTTGGTAGTCCACCGACAAGCAGACCGTGTATTGCCGTTGTGCTCCGGCAGTATTGGTGATGGTATAGGTGACAGGTGTGGAAAAATCGTTGAAGGATACGCGGCTGATTTGAGGATTGTCATGTACTGTGACGACACAGCCATTGGATACCGTAAAGGTGGCTATGAGGGATTGCAAACCGACGGGATATGCGAACGTATGACTTAGCTGAGTTGTTCCGGATAAGTTGAATGGAACGTCATTCATCAATGGCGGGTTATAGGCCTTTTGGAAGGAAAAGGAGATGAATTCAGGTTCAGGAGCTTTCTCGGCAGGTGTTTTTGTGCAGGATACGGCGCAAATGATCCAGCATAAAAGCAGCAACGGGTAATTTTTCATGGTCGCAAAACTAAATAATTTTATCGGGAAAATTAAATCATTTAAATTTGTAGTATCATAGAAGCATAGGATGATGAAAGAATACAATTACTGTTGTTCAAAAGACGGTCACGGCTTGGCCTATCCATCTTTCAGCGTGGTGTTTATCCAGACTTTTTCCATTCACGGAGATTTGGAATTTGTCTTGCCGAAGGAGGCTGTGCGGGATGATTATAAGCAGATTGTTGCAGACCTGGAAGCAGGTTTGAACAAGACAGGGGTCTATCCGGAGGTGGCTGATCACTTGGATATGCCGGTTGTTTATATGAACCAGAACATTGAACGTCAGATTTTTGTGTTGAATGAGCGGGAAGATTCTTTGGAGTTGAAGAAACTGTCGGGCTTGCATCTTGTGAAGCAAGGTCTGTTGTCTCGGGGTACGATCAAATCCCTGACGGGAATGGATCGGGATGCCCAATACATTTGGCGTTTTCCCAAGAAGTCTGTTTACCGTTTTTCGGTGCGGGGCTTTGATTTTTGCATGCCTTTGCGCCCGGAAGAGGAGGGCGATTTTGAACCGATCGATTTGGCAGGTCATGTGAATGTGGAAATGTCCCTGTTTTTTGGAAATACGGTTTCCATTACCTACCGCTTTTTCTTCGACGGGCATTCTTCGTGGATCCGTACTCCGGAAGGAAAGCCTGCCAATGCCATCACCGATCACATCATTGCGCTGCTTTCTACCTACCTGGGTGCAGAATATTGGAGTGCAGACAGTGAGGAGGGAACCAGCAATATCAATTTGGAAAGCACGTTCGTGGCACGCAACTTTTGGTTGGACGAGCAGGGTTGGGAACTTCCGGAAGCTGAGCGCAGGGATTTGCAGATGCGGGAGGGAGGACGAGCTTTTGATAAGATTGCCTTGCGTTATAAGAAATTTCTATACAACCGTTATTCGGCCTATCGTGAAGGTACCTCGTTGGAAGATCGTTTCAAGCACGAAGCCTTCCGTAAAGAATGTGGCTTGTCGGTGGTGAATGACCATCATTATGCCATGGTGGATATTTGGGAAAACGTCATGCATCCCCATATGGACAACCAGGGCTTGGAAGCGGACTTGTTTGACAAGCATCGTGATCCGAAACTCTCTGAGGCGGGTATCATCAATCACGTTCGGGATTATCACAAACCTGAGATGATTGGTTTGATGACCTTGTATCCGGGTGAGTGGCCTTATCGTGACTATCGGGCTTTTGATGAGGTTTGCGGAGAGAACATTGCCATTGATACGGATGACCTGGTAATGGTGGGGACTAATTTGGCCGTAGTCATCGGAACCTATGGTCGTCGCAGTGATCATAACCAACAGGGAGTCGGTCAAGGCGTAGCCAATGATGGAATAGACGTAAAAAAGCAAGGGGTCAATTGGGAAGAACACCTTTTAGCGCGCGCACAATATCACGTGTCTTGGCCGGAATACCTTATGATATTGCAGATGGTGCTGGCAAAACGACACGTAATCAGTTTTGCAAAAGATCAGATGATCGATGTAGCCTTAACCGCACGGAATCATTCTGCTGAAGAACTGATTAAGAAAAATGCCGAGCTGAGCATGCGACTTTCCCGTCAGGTGGTTCAATTGGACTTGGTCAAATACTCCAAATTTTCCTCCCACCAGGTAATGTTTGATCGAACCTCCAAACGCTTGCGTTTGGAAGAAGAATTGAAGAGTTTGCGGGAAATTATCAATATGGTGGATAGCAGTTTGCACAATTTGAGTGACTACAAGGATATGAAGTCAGACTTCTTGTTGAATATGATTTTGATTCTGATTTCGGTGACTTCTACCTTCCAGCTCTTCTTCCAACATTCGGAACTCCCCTTCCTTACTTATTTTAACATTGAGTCCCGAGGTCTGGCAGCCTGGTTGGTTGCCACGGTGGCAGCGATGACCTTCTTTGCTTTGTTGGTGATCCTGAAGATCGCATTGGGAAAAATTTGGCACCTCTTTATCAAGAAACAATAATGGACGCATATACGATTCAACCTGCAGCAGTGGCTGATGAGCAAAGCTTGTGGAAGTTGTTCTCAGAGCACCTCACCCACCACAGTGAATACATTTCCCATGGAGAAATCCAGATGGGAGTGGGACAAGAACATTACGATGGTAATCAGCGGGTTACTACGTTGTCTGCCAATGCCCGTCATTTTTGGATGAAATACATTCATGCCAACATCCTGGATCCGGAACGTTCGGCTGTTTACAAAGCTGTGGATATGCAAAATCAGATTGTAGGTTTTTGTGTGGTTGAAATTCAAGAGGATGGTGCTGCCCCTTATGGGATGATTTGTGATATTTTGGTCAATGAGGCAGCCCGGGGAACGGGGATCGGAAAAGCTTTGTTGAAAACCTCCTTGCAGTGGTTGCACCAGCATCAGGTACAAGATGTTTATTTGGAGTCAGGTTTGCAGAATCATGACGCTCATGCATACTTTGAGCGTCAAGGTTTTGTCAAAGTATCAGAAATCTACAAATTGAAATCCAATTAGGTCAGGATTTGATTCGCAACAGTATGCGGCTTAGTTTATTCATCGCACAAAAAATAAGGACCAGAGGCAGCCAGTCAGGCAGCCTCTCTGGCGTAGGGACGTGGATTGCGACGATCTCTGTTGCTCTAAGTGTTGCGGTCATGATGGGTGCAATGGCCATTGCAAATGGTTTCCAATATGAGATCAAAAGCAAGATTTCCGGCTTTACAGGCGATATCTTGATGACGAGTCCTGGCTATCAGATGATGGGGGAGCAGCATCCTATTCAAGGAAGACCTTCCTATTTTGAGACCTTGGCAGCTACGCCCGGAGTTGCCGCTGTAGAACAGGTGGCTTACCTGGCAGGCGTGGTGCGTAATGCCGGTGAGGTGCAGGGGATCGTTTTTAAGGGTGTTGACTCACTGTATAATTTCTCTTTTTTTGAAAGACACCTGGTTGAGGGGCGTTTGCCTGATTATCGGACACCCAAGTCCTCCAATGAAGTCTTGTTGTCTGAGCGCATTGCCAACCAGTTGGGCTTGCAATTGGGTGATGGATTTACCGTTTATTTTGTGGGGGATCGTATCCGGGTGAGAAAGTTTCATTTGGTGGGAACCTATTCATTGGGGATGAATGAGTTTGATGAACTATTTGCTTTGGCGGACTTGCGCCAGTTACAGCACTTGATGGGCTGGTCTTCGGATCAGGTAGCGACGTTGGAAATACATTGCCAACCTGGAAAACGTGCTGAGAACTTATTGCCCTATTTGGATGAGTTGATTACCAAGGCGAACAATGATGACCCGGCACTTATCCCGCAACTGGTGAGCAAGAGCTATCGGCATATCTACGATTGGTTGGCGGTCCTGGAGATGAATGTGCTGATTATCTTGGTGCTGATGATTATCGTTTCCGGTTTCAATATGGTGTCAGGTTTGCTGATTCTATTGTTTGAAAAGATCAAGATGATCGGGTTGCTCAAGGCGCTGGGTATGCGGACAGCAAAGATCTGTCAGGTGTTTGTATTTCGAGGCATGCGTATCGTCCTGGTGGGTATGGGAATCGGTAACTTGATAGCGGGTCTATTCTGTATGACCCAGGCTCGTTGGAAATGGTTTTCCCTGGATGAGAGCAATTACTTTGTGGATCATCTTCCCATCCATTTGCCCTTTTCGTCCTGGCTTTTTGTCAATCTGTCGGCATTATTGGCTATTTTCTTGATCCTTTGGCTGCCGACCTTATTCATTAGTCGGGTTTCTCCAGCCAAGACCTTAAAGGCTGATTAATGCGTTATTCTGAAATAACAGAGCAGTAGTCCTGGTAGATTTCAAGAACTGAAGTAACGTAGTCCAACGTTTGGGTTCCTCTGAATTTTCCGAGTTTGATTACATCGCCTTCGTAATGTTCCGGATCAGACATCAAAGGAATCATTTTTTTGACTTCCGTCCATTTCCGGTAGTCTTTGCCTTGCGAAAGTGTGAAGTTCATACAATCTTCGATCCGTCCTTCTCCCGCATTGTAGGCAGCCAAGGTAAACTTAATGACATTGAGTGAGTCCATACCTTCCTGTCGGTAGATGCGTTGTAGGTAATCCAGGTGAGCTACACCGGCTTGGATGTTGAGGTCCGGATCATAGACG
Organism: Bacteroidales bacterium; assembly: GCA_017546605.1. Classification (GTDB taxonomy): domain Bacteria; phylum Bacteroidota; class Bacteroidia; order Bacteroidales; family UBA932; genus JAGCJX01. Next base: position 27,259 of record JAFYSH010000007.1, read on the forward strand.
TTATAGATTTCGTAGTGGGCCGCAGTCGTTGGCTTGACCTGCATGAGTCCGACGGCTCCGAAAGAGGATTCGGCCCAAATGGAGAATCGGGATTCCTTGTAGATGAGGGCCGCCAATAGACGCCAGTCCCAGTCCAAGGTACTTGCATGTTTCTTGATCAGTTCATCGTAGGGTGAAACGGCCGCGATGTGGCTGCTTCGGGTTAAAAATTTCTGAAGATCGTAGGATCGGAAAAACTGGTGGGTCATGGTTTGAAAGGACTTGCTTTTTTCAAAGCCACCCAGCCAGAAGTTGGTGGCATTCCACAGATTTTTGGAAGATTTGCGAACAAACCATTGGTAGGGTCCGATGGGGTAACAGCCGATGACCTGGTCCTGATAGGCCTGTGGTATGGTATCTTGCAGGGTGTTGATAATCAGTAAGTCAATTTTCTCTTCTAATAAGGAGTCCCAAGGATTGGTCTGGTCTTCCAGCGGTGAAATTTCCCATTCGCTGTGCTGCGCTTTGTTGAATTCCAGAAGCAGGGCATAGTTGTAGCCAATGGGGTACGAATTGCTCTTGTGCCAATCACTGGGCATAGAGATTCTGGCTCTCAAGGAATCTCCGCACAGCAGATGGCGGGGCAATGCCACATCTTTCGTTTTGGCGGGGAAAAAACAAAAGCAGATGATACCCAGACCGAGTATCCAGAATGACCACTTACACTTCATCTTATTGATAATAGAAGGGCCAGTGAATACCGATCTTGAAGGCACGACGAGGACGGATGTAGCCGTAGGCTGAGAAGTAGTCTTGTGAGGGCCAGCCATTGGTGGCATTGACTACTTTCAAGAATAGGGATACCCGTTTCCATTGCATGTTGATAAAGACATCCAAGTAGGGCGTATCTCCAATTTTTTCGCGTGTTTGCAATTGGAATGCACCCAAAGCTGGGTTGTAGGCAGGAGCGTAGTACTTGGTATTGATAGTTGCATCGGCACCTGCTTGAACGGTGAGTACATTTTTAACCATGTCAAATTCCAAGTAGTAGCGTAAATGGGCAGACCAAGTCGGTAGCGGAAGTACATCTTGGTTGGAAGAGTGCTGGTACAGCAGCTCGTTGTCCAGGTGGAAGTACCACAATTTAAAGTTCTTTTTCAGACTGATGCTCAGTACATTGATCAAGTCTGACGATTGACGGATGATACCCGTTGTATCGTGGTAGAGGTAATTTCCATTCAGTCCGTAACTGCCTTTCAGGGAAAAGGCCCATTTGGGAATGGATATTTCTGCTTCCAACTGGTTGCGGGAACTCTTCTCAAACTGATTGTTCCATACGTAGTGGTTGGAATAGTAATGTTTCGAATACCAGTCGGCCTCGGTCAGCGAAGATGTAAAGTTCGCCTTGATATAAACCGGGCTTCGGCGTTCCAAAAACGGATAAAATGCGAATGACGCATTGGCGCTCAGTTCATAATCGTTTTGATTGTAGCCACTCAGGTAGTATTTTACGAACGCGTCCCACAAGAAGTATCTTCTGAATTTACCGGCTGCATTCCCATAGACGTAGGAATTGTTGTAACTAGAACTTTCGTTACCGGTTAGGTAAAAGTCCGGGTTAAAGTTGTAGTTGGAGACATACTCATAGCCCAGTCCTCCGTCAACGGTCGAAACAATGGCATTGTCGCCCCAAGGTTGGAGCCGGATAAATACCCGGTTGTCCAAGAGGGTTGTATGAATGGAGTCCGACGACTGTTGCGGGTTGATGTAAAACTGGTCGTGGTAGAATGCCCGGCCAATCTCATCGTTGTTCTTGATGACGTCCTTGTAAAAACGGGAATAGGTGGACCATTCGGCGCTGTGTCCGATACTTGCCGTTGTTCCTTCATGAAGGGCCAACGAGTCGTTATTGAAATTCAAAGAAATAGCATACGTGTGGTTCAAGAACAAGGAGTTCCGAACAGTTTTGCTGGAAGCTTCTTTCAGGTTGATTTGAATCGTCTTCGGGTCAAGAATGGTGTCTCGGATGTCAGATGTGTTGTACACACCCCCGTTTTCTGCCCGAACAATCTTGTCCCGAACGTAGCCGGCATTCAAGGTGTAACGTTCACCCAAATAGTTGGTCGTAAGCTCCAGACCTCGGTTGTCAGTCCCTTCTTGGGACAACAAGCCTTTGGCTCCAAATTGTTTGTAAAGCAAGGCAATGTTCCAGGCCGGTGTGATGTTCTGGGTGTGTAAGAAGCGGACACTGGACTCTTCTTTTTCCTTGAAGGCAAAGAGCGTTCCCCAATATGCCAATTCGGTATAAGGCGTCTTGGTATTGTACATCGGGGTTTGGTCCACATCCGGGAAATAGGTCAAGAACGGAGAATAGGCCTTGAATTCATATTTTTCTTTCCGGAGGAAGAAATTGTAAGCCTGGGTAGGGGAACCCACGAGTCCCAAGTAGGTGGCGTTGACATCTTCTTTGGCAAAAGGATATTCTGTGTACCAGTCATTGAAGGATGTGTCCGGCTTTTGAAAGGTCATCTGATTTGTGTAAGGGTCCGTGTTCCACACCAATAAGCGTTTGTATTTGAGTGAGTCCGGAATGCTGTGCGCGGTCAGAATTCTAGGAGTTACGCGGCGGATGCTGTCTTTTGCACGACGAATGCTGTCCCTTCTCATTTGACGGAGTTCACTTTCCGTATAAACTTTAATTACGTTTCCCAGGGAATCCAATGGTCTTCCGAATTCATCCAGTGGGCGGCCCAAGGAGTCCAGCGGGCGCCCCCAAGCGTCCAAGGATCTGCCAAGGCTGTCCATGGGTCTGCCAATGCTATCCAGCAGTCGTCCCAATGAGTCGATCGGGCGGCCAAGACTGTCCAATAGTTGAACCAGTGAGTCTGTCGGTTGGACCAGACTGTCCACATTTTGGTTGTCCAGCGTTAAACTGTCCGACTTTGGGGTAGATAGATCATGACGATCCATTTGAATTCGAAGGGACTGTAAATGACTGGGATGGATAGATTGAGTCCGCTTCGGGGAAGCAGCCCAAAGGGTATTTGCATGGGAGAAACCGCAGCAAATGCTGACCATAATCAGGACAAATCGAAACCAGCGCATACTATTAATCATCCCGCAAATTTAGTAAAATATTGCAATGTGTATAGAATTCTTTATTTTTGCATGGATGAGATAAACAAACACATTATGCAGCGATTAAAGAAACTTTTTGAACAACATACAGGTATTCTTCCGGAAAACGTTGTTGAATTGCCTTCATCGGGCAGCAACCGCCGATATTTTCGGATGACCGCCAAAGATCTGTCCATCATTGGTGCTTTGGGAACTTCTGTGGATGAGAACAAAGCTTTTTGGGCAATTGCAGAGCATTTCTCGAAGCGAGGACTCCCCGTTCCCCAGGTTTATGCTCACGACGAAGAGTTTACCTGCTATATTCAAGAGGACCTGGGTGATGACATCCTGTTCAATCGGGTGGAAGAAGGTCGTACCAAAGGAAAGTACAACGAAGCCGAGCGGGTATTGCTCAAGAAGGCCATTGCTTGTCTGCCGAAGTTGCAGTTTGAAGGTGCGGACGGTTTTGATTTTTCGATCTGTTATCCGCAACCGGAGTTTGATGAGCGGATGATTTCCTTTGACTTGAACTATTTCAAATATTGTTTTTTGAAAGCAACCGGGTTGGATTTCAGTGAAGTTCGTCTGGAAGATGACTTCCGCCGGATGACCAATGTGTTGATGCGCAGTTCCTCCTCAACGTTCTTGTACCGCGATTTTCAGGCAAGAAACGTCATGTTGGTAGATGATGAGCCTTATTTTATTGATTTTCAAGGAGGACGCAAGGGACCGATCTATTATGACTTGGCTTCCTTTGTTTGGCAGGCCAAAGCGAACTATTCGGAAGAGTTGAAACAGGAGTTGATTGCAACGTACATCGAGTCTTTGAAACGTTATATGCCGGTTGATGAGGCTTATTTCCAAAGTCAGCTACGCCATTTTGTCCTTTTCCGGACTTTACAAGTGTTGGGAGCCTATGGCTTTCGAGGTTATTTTGAAAAGAAACCCCATTTCTTGCAAAGCATACCTTATGCCATGGATAACCTGCGTCACTTGTTGAAAGAGCCCTTTGCCGAGTATCCTTATCTTTCTGAAGTTTTGTTGGCTTTGACTCAAATGCCCCAGTTCAACGAGGCTCATGTCCAACAAAAGTTGACGGTTCGGATTACAAGTTTTGCGTATAAGAAAGGTATCCCGAATGATCCTACCGGCAACGGAGGTGGTTATGTTTTTGACTGCCGGGGAATTAATAATCCGGGAAAATACCAGCATTTCTGGCATTTCACAGGTTTGGATAAGGAAGTGCGGGACTTTTTGGAAGAGGATGGTGAAGTGAAGCCCTTCTTGGAAAATGTTCGCAATTTGACCGACGTACACATTCAAAAATACATCGAACGGAAGTTCTCAAACCTGATGATTTCTTTCGGTTGTACCGGAGGACAGCACCGTTCGGTCTATTGTGCTGAACGCTTGGCTGAGCACATCGCCAAACATTACGATGTGCGCGTCGTGGTTACCCATCGGGAACAAGGTATTGAAAAAGAATTGTAGTTAAAACGATACGAGGTGATGAAACAAGCGATGGTATTTGCAGCGGGCTTGGGAACCCGCCTGCGTCCTTTGACCGACACCATGCCCAAGGCCCTTGTGCCTATTGCCGGAGAACCTTTGTTGGGTATTCTTTTGACCAAACTACATCGGGCTGGTTTTGAGCGTGTCGTTGTAAATGTTCATCATTTTGCCGAACAGATAGAATCATATCTGCAGGGACAGCACTTTTCAGGCATGGAGATTCTTGTGTCCGATGAACGTGATGCGCTATTGGAAACGGGTGGGGGGCTTCGTAGAGCGCTTCCTCTTTTGGATCCGGATGCTCCCGTGTTGGTACACAATGTGGATATTTTAAGCAACTTGGACTTGGAGGCTTTTTGGCAGGATGGAATGGCCATGATGGCGCAAGGGGCTGCTGCTGTGTTGCTGGTTCGGGAACGGGAGACCTCCCGATACTTTTTGTTTGATTCGATGAATCATCTTCGTGGTTGGGAAAATCGGAAGACGGGAGAAGTGAGAACGTATGAAAAACAAGTGCCCCAGACTCGATCGTTGGCTTTTTCTGGGATTCACCTGCTGGCTCCCGAGTTATTGCAAAGCATGGCTGACTGGCCCGATCAGTTTCCCATCGTTGATTTTTATTTGCAACAAGCTCCTAACTATTCGATTGTGGCGGATGAGCGAGCGGATGTCCAATTATTGGATGTGGGCAAAGTCGCTTCTTTGAATGAGGCCGCATCCATGTTGGCGGATTGGAAAGTGCAAGAAAAAGAAAATACGGCCGTGGCATTATTTAAAAGTGGATACACTTGTTCCCAAGCAGTCTTTTTGGCCTTTGCGGAGGATTATGGTCTTTCCACCCAAACGGCATTGGCTCTGGCTTCTTCATTCAGTGGAGGCGTTGCGCGTACGGGTGAAATGTGTGGTGCCGTTAGTGGCATGCTGATGGTTTTGGGGTTGAAGCATCCGATTGATCCGACGAATCCCATGAGTAAACAGCAGAATTTTCAATGTGTTCAAGAGGCTATGGCTTCGTTTCGGATGAGCCAGGGAGCTATTCGTTGTGATGAGTTGCTACGCCTTCGTAAAGGCGGTTGCGCAGCTTGTGTCGCTTGTGCGGCAAAATTGGCAGCTGCATTGTAGAGAATGCATACCGGATATAAAAAAAGGAGATGATCATTCGTAGTCATCTCCTTTTTTTCTTATAGGATAGTAACCTTATTTTACTTCTTCGAAGTCAACGTCGGTTACTTCACTGTCATTGCTGCTCGGGTTGCTTTGTGCACCACCTTGTGCGCCAGCTTGTTGCTCTGCTTGCGCTGCTTTTGCCATATCTTCAGAAGCTGCATGCCAAGCGTTGTTCAAGGCTTCGGTAGCACGGTCAATTTCCGCAATATTTTGAGACTTGTGAGCTTCTTTGAGTTGGTTCAATGTCGTTTCGATCGCACCTTTCTTATCAGCAGGGATCTTGTCTCCGTATTCTTTCAAGTTCTTTTCGCTTTGGAACACCATAGCGTCTGCTGCGTTAATCTTGTCGATACGTTCTTTTTCAGCTTTGTCTGCGGCTTCGTTCGCTTTTGCTTCGTCACGCATGCGTTTGATTTCGTCATCACTCAAACCAGAAGATGCTTCAATGCGGATCTTTTGCTCTTTGCCAGTTGCTTTGTCTTTAGCAGTCACATTCAAGATACCGTTGGCGTCAATGTCGAAGGTTACCTCGATTTGAGGAATTCCGCGAGGAGCCGGGGTGATACCGTCCAAGTGGAAACGTCCGATGGTCTTGTTGTCACGAGCCATAGAGCGTTCTCCTTGCAAAACGTGGATTTCTACAGAAGGTTGGTTGTCAGAAGCGGTGCTGAATACTTCAGACTTACGGGTAGGAATGGTCGTATTGGCATCAATCAATTTGGTCATCACGCCACCCAAGGTTTCGATACCCAATGAGAGGGGAGTTACGTCCAACAACAACACGTCTTTTACTTCACCGGACAAAACACCACCTTGTACAGCAGCACCAATTGCAACCACTTCGTCCGGGTTTACGCCACGGTTGGGAGCTTTGCCGAAGAATTTTTCCACGATTTGTTGGATAGCCGGGATACGGGTTGAACCACCCACCAACAAAACTTCATCAATTTCAGATGCTTTCATACCTGCGTCTTGCAAAGCTTTACGGCAAGGTTCTACGGTACGTTGGATCAAGGTATCTGCCAATTGTTCGAATTTGGCACGGGTCAGGGTGCGAACCAAGTGTTTCGGCATACCATCAACCGGCATGATGTAGGGCAGGTTGATTTCAGTAGTTGTTTGGCTGGACAATTCAATTTTTGCTTTTTCAGCAGCTTCTTTCAAACGTTGCAAAGCCATTGCATCTTTGCGCAAGTCAATGCCACTGTTTTCTTGTTTGAATTCATCTGCCAACCAGTCGATGATCACTTGGTCAAAGTCGTCACCACCCAAGTGTGTGTCACCATTGGTTGATTTTACTTCAAATACGCCGTCACCCAATTCCATGATGGAAATATCGAAAGTACCACCACCCAAGTCAAACACAGCCACTTTCATATCTTTGTTCTTCTTGTCCAAACCGTAAGCCAAGGCTGCAGCAGTAGGTTCGTTGATGATCCGTCTAACTTTCAGACCAGCAATTTCACCGGCTTCTTTGGTTGCTTGACGTTGTGAGTCACTGAAGTAAGCAGGAACGGTAATGACTGCTTCTGTTACTTCTTGTCCCAAGTATTCTTCAGCGGTTTTTTTCATTTTTTGAAGTACCATGGCTGAGATTTCTTGGGGAGTATAAAGGCGTCCGTCGATATCTACACGAGGGGTATTGTTTTCTCCTCTTACCACTTTGTAAGGAACGCGACCTACTTCGTTTTGTACGCGGTCGAAAGTTTCACCCATGAAGCGTTTGATGGAGAAGATTGTTTTGTTCGGATTAGTAATAGCTTGACGTTTAGCCGGATCTCCGATCTTTCTTTCACCATTTTCAGTAAATGCTACGATGGACGGAGTTGTTCTCTTTCCTTCGCTGTTGATGATGACGGTAGGTTCGTTACCTTCCATAACGGCCACACAGGAGTTGGTGGTTCCGAGGTCAATACCAATAATTTTTCCCATAATATTTTAAATTTACAATTGTTTTCAATTCCGTTGTTGCCTATCGAATATCTAAGATTGTGCCAAAAATGAAAATCTGACAAGGTGTCATATTTTGTAAAGTGAAAATTATTTTATTGTTTTGTACGTATTTTAATTGTCACTTATGTCAATCGAAGGAAAAGAACGAGTTCTGACAACACGCAAGTTGTTGTCTATGAAAATGAAAGGAGAGAAGATCGCAATGCTCACTGCATACGATTACACCTCTGCCAGAATTGTGGATCAGGCTGGAATTGATATTATCCTGGTTGGCGATTCTGCCGCCAATGTAATGGCGGGACACGAGACAACATTGCCGATTACCATCGATCAGATGATCTATCATGCGCAAAGCGTTATGCGGGCGGTGAAGAATCCGCTGGTGGTTGTGGACATGCCTTTTGGTACCTACCAAGGGAATTCCAAGATGGCTTTGAGCAATGCAGTGCGCATTATGAAGGAGTCTGAAGCCGATGCCGTGAAAGTAGAAGGTGGTTCCGAAGTGCTGGAGTCCGTTCAGCGGATCCTGTCGGCTGGTATTCCAGTGATGGGACACCTGGGATTGACACCGCAGTCCATTCATAAATTTGGAACCTATTCCGTGCGTGCCAAAGAAGAGGCGGAAGCCAATAAATTGTTGGAAGATGCCCTTGCATTGGAAGAAGCCGGATGTTTTGCTTTGGTCTTGGAAAAAATTCCGGCCACGCTGGGTAAACGGGTTGCAGAGACTTTGAGAATTCCGGTGATCGGAATTGGTGCAGGACGTTATGTGGATGGGCAAGTGTTGGTTATGCACGATATGTTGGGGTTGACCCAAGAATTTTCGCCGCGTTTCTTGCGTCGTTATCACAACTTGCAGGAAGAATACCTGAAAGCCTTCCACCAATATGTGGAAGATGTGAAAAGTGGAGATTTTCCCAATGAACAAGAACAATACTAACGAGGTATTTGCCGGTTATCGCACCTTGTCTCAAGCCGAGTTCTCTGACTTGTCCTCTCGCATTTTGTATGAGGATAACCACTTGCTGGTGATGAACAAACGCTCCGGGGAGATTGTTCAAGGGGATAAAACAGGTGATGAACCTTTGTGCGATACCCTGAAGGCCTATGTGGCGCAGCGGGATCAGAAACCGGGTCGGGTTTTTATGGGGGTTCCGCATCGCTTGGACCGTCCGGTCTCAGGGATTGCCGTTTTTGCGAAAACATCCAAAGCCCTGGAACGACTGAATGAGTCCTTTCGGGATGGTTCTGTTCAGAAAATATATTGGGCCTTGGTGGAGCATGCGCCGAATCCGGAGCAAGGAACCCTGGTGCACTACCTGGTGAGAAATGAAAAGCAGAATAAGTCCTATGCGTATGCACGTCCAAAAACTTCTGCCAAGGAGGCTCGTCTTCGCTACGCGTTGTTACGGGCGACGCAGCGCTACTTTCTGGTAGAAGTGGAGCTTTTGACAGGCCGACATCATCAGATTCGTTGTCAATTGTCCACCATCGGGTGTCCGATTAAAGGCGATTTAAAATATGGAGCGCGTCGTTCAAATCCGGATGGGAGCATTTCTCTGCACGCAAGGTCTATTTCGCTGTTGCATCCAACCCGCAAAGATCGTTTGACCATTGTTGCGCCAACCCCGCTCGAATCAATGTAGAAGAAATAGGTAACAAAGGAGCTTCGGACAAAAACCGGAGCTCTTTTGCTTGGTGCCGTTGTGCGAGTTCCTGGCAGGTAATGCTTTCTGCGCCTACGTCTTTTCTTGGATAGACCCACACCCTGAATTCCTGCAACAACTGGTCATATTGGTGCCATTTCTCCAAGAGGGTAATGTTGTCACCTCCGATTAGTAAGATGAAATCCTTGTTTGGTTCGCAGGCCTTCAGATGACGCAGGGTCTTTAAGGTGTACAAGGGTTGCGGTAAATCAAATTCTACCGTTGATATGCGGATGGTTTTGTCTGATTGAAAGAAGTTTTGCTTTTGGGCAAGGTCCAAGGCAGCTTGCAATTCTTTCAACCGTTTGGAGGCATCACTCAAGTCTTCGGCTTTTTTCAACGGATTTTTGGGCGATAGTACCAATCGGACCTCATCGACCTCGGGGTGGGTGCACAAATATTGGACGATGGAAAGGTGGCCGTAGTGTACTGGGTTGAACGAGCCGAAGTAGAGTAGGGTCGCCATGCTATTTCTTGATGAAGTCCTTGATGAGGGTTTCAGCCTGACGCAGGGCGGCTTCCAAATCGTCGTTGATCAGGGTGTGGTCGAAGGCGGTCTCATAGGTGAGTTCTTCTTCTGCTTTCGAGATCCGGCGGTCAATGGCCTCCAAGCTGTCGGTTCCACGTTTGATCAGACGTTGGCGCAATTCTGCGATCGACGGGACCTTGATGAAGATGGCCAAGGCCTGATCTGCAAAGAGCCGTTTGAGGTTGACTCCTCCTTTGACGTCGATATCAAAGATAATGGTGTTGCCTTTGGCCCAAATCCGTTCCAATTCGGATTTCAAGGTGCCGTAGTAGGAGCCCGCATACACTTCTTCATATTCGATGAATGCGTCTTCCTGAATTTTTTGCCGGAAAGTTTCTGTATCAAAAAAGTAATACTCGACGCCGTGCTGTTCATTTCCTCGAGGGGCGCGGGATGTAGCAGAAATGGAGAATTCCAATTGGGGAAATTCTTGGAGTAAATGTTTGATTACAGTACTCTTGCCAGCTCCAGAAGGGGCGGAAAGAATAATTACTTTGCGATGGCAATTGGGGTGCACCATGAGTTGTCCTATTTATTTTGAATTTTGCGGCAAAATTATCAATTTTGCGCAGATTTTGAAATAGTTGAAGTTAAGTATTTTTAAATATTATTACTATGATTTCTTATAAGGATTTGGGATTGGTAAACTCTCGTGAATTGTTTGCCAAGGCAGTGGAAGGTGGTTATGCTATTCCTGCATTCAATTTTAATAATATGGAGCAAATGCAAGCAATTGTTGCCGCTTGTGTGGAAACCAAGTCTCCTGTTATTTTGCAAGTGTCCAGCGGTGCCCGTAAATATGCAAATCAGACTTTATTGCGTTACATGGCTCAAGGTGCCGTTGAATATGCACGCGAATTGGGATGTGAAATTCCGATCGTTCTGCACTTGGATCATGGTGATTCTTTTGAGTTGTGCAAATCATGCATCGAATACGGTTTTTCATCCGTGATGATTGATGGTTCGCATCACGATTACAACAAGAACGTGGAATTGACTGCTCAGGTTGTTGAGTATGCTCATAAATATGATGTTACCGTTGAGGGTGAATTGGGTGTGTTGGCCGGTGTAGAAGATGATGTGATGGCAGAACACCACACTTATACTCGTCCGGAAGAAGTTGAAGATTTTGTAAAGAAAACAGGGGTAGATTCATTGGCTATCTCAATCGGAACTTCACACGGTGCATTCAAGTTCAAACCGGGTCAAAAGCCGGAAATTCGCTTGGATATTTTGGCTGAAATTGAAAAACGGATTCCTGGTTTCCCGATTGTTTTGCACGGTGCTTCTTCTGTACCGCAAGACATCGTTGCCGAAATCAATCACTTCGGTGGCCAATTGAAGGATTCGATTGGTATTCCGGAAGAACAATTGCGTAAAGCGGCTGCCTCAGCTGTCTGCAAAATCAACATTGACAGTGATGGACGTTTGGCAATGACTGCTGCAATTCGCAAGGTTTTTGCAGAACAACCGGCAGAATTTGACCCTCGGAAATATTTGGGACCGGCTCGTGATAAACTGAAATCGCTTTATATTCATAAGATTATGAATGTATTGGGTAGTAACGGAAAAATTTAATTGAAAGTTTTTTCTAAAAAAATCAAATAGGAGTGTCACATTTTTCGTGGACTCCTATTTTTTTAGTACATTTGTAGCGTAAAGACAATTATTAAACCTTTTAAAATAAGTACCATTATGAAAATGAAAAGAATTTTTGCAGTTGTATCTGCTTTGGCTTTGGTGATTTCTGTAGCATCTTGCGGATCCAAAACTACTCCCGTTGTTAGCGCTGGTGATGATATGGTTGAAATCAACCAACCGTTTGCTGGTTTTGCAACCGATGCTGACTGTTTCCGTTTTGTAGGTGTTGGCGTTAGCCCGGATCAAGCTGCTGCTGGTAAAATTGCTCGTTTGAATGCTCGTACTGAACTCGGTTCAATGATAGAAACCATGGTTAAAGCTGTTACTGAACAATACATGAACCAAGTAACCGTTGGAGACAAGCAAGAATACAGAGCTAAAATGGAAGAAAATGCTCGCGTTGCTGTTGCTCAAGCATTGAAAGGTTCCTATCAAAAAGACTCAAAATTGTTCAAGAGTAAAGATGGCCGTTATACTGCATACTCAGCAATGGAAATGCCTAAGAAAGTTGTAGAGGACGCTGTTATTGAAGTTATTTCAAAAGACGAGAAAACCGCTTTGGAATTTGACCAATTCATGTTCAAGAAAACTTTTGACGCTGAAATGGAAAAATTGGCAGCTGAACAAGCTCAATAACAATCGGTTTATAGCATAACGATAGGGGTGATCAAAAAATTGATCGCCCCTTTTTTTATTCTGTTGTTATGTTTATATTTGGACTTTAAATCCTAGAAGATATGAAACAGCGTTCCATTCAAACGACTCTCTTGGTATTGCTGATGGGCATCGCTGGCTGCGTAGTAGCTCATGCACAAGATCCACAAGAAGCTTATCGTGAATTTGTCCGCAACCGAAAAACGGAAATGGAAAATTGGAGAACGAAAGCAAATGCTGAATTCTCCACTTATCTGAGTGAAGCGTGGTCGGAATTTAAAATATTACAGGGTAAAGAAAATCCCATGGCTCCCGTGGATGAAAAACCGACCTACTATCCCGGTACGGAGCCTATCCGGGGAAAAGTAAAAGGTGCTGGTTTGCCGGCAGATCTGGAGGGTTTGTGTGCAGTCCTTTTCCCGGAGATGATCAGTCATCCGGAAGAACCCGGTACGGGCTTTGACCGTGGAGCTGGCCAAGTTGAATTTGATTTTTATGGACGGAAGGTGATGCTACCTTTTGATGAAACGATGTGTTTGAGCTATCTTTCTGCCAAAGAGCGGGATGTGGCACAAGCATGGAGCAAGTTGGGAAATGCGTCCTTTGATGTGACATTGAAGGCGATTCAGGACTTTTCCAACAAATATGCGCTGAATGGCTGGGCCAATTATATGTTGATCAAACGCATGACGGAAGCAATTTATGCGGATTCCCAAGTCAACGAACGTTTGTTGACCCAGATGTTTTTCTTGTGTCAATTGCAGTATCGGGTACGCGTTGGTTCTGCGGGCTCTTCCTTGGTGTTGCTAATGCCTTTTCAAGAACCGATCTACCAAGTTCCCTATATTTCGGATGGAGGACAAGATCTGTTCATCTTTTCCAGTAGTCCACTGAGCTCACAGACTCCGTTGTACACGTTTACTCGAGACTTTTCCAATGCAAATAATTTGATTAGTCTTGCTTTTGATACGCCAATTATGTTGGGTAATGAGGACACCTATCGTATGGTAACTTTACCTTTGTGGGCAGACCTGATTGGAGAGTCGGTAGAAGTACCGGTAAATGCGGCTCAAATTGAGTTTGTATATGATTATCCTCAGACCGATCTTCCATTGTACCACAAGTCGGCCGTTAACCAAGAGACATCCAAAAAAGTCTTGCGAAGTGTGAAGTATCAAATTTTGGCTCGTCAGCTTTCTGAAGTAGAAGCGGTCTCTTACATCCTTTCCTTGGTCCAAAAGGGTTTTGAATACAAGACCGATTATGAAATGTTTGGTCGTGCGAAGCCTTTGTTTGTGGAAGAATCCATTTATTATGGGGCAAACAACTGTAAAGACCGTGTGTTGCTGTTTTCCTGGCTGGTTCGTGAGATTTTAGGGTTGAAAACGGTGATGTTCGGTTATCCCAATCACGTTTCTTGCGGAGTGGCCTTTACGCAGCCGGTCCAAGGAGATGTCTTTTCGTTTGAAGGAAAACAATACTGGGTTTGTGATCCGACATATATTGGAGCTCCGATTGGAGCATCGATGCCCCGTTACGCAGGGACAGAACCCGTGATTGTGCGAATGTAATGGCATATCTCTGCCATTTTGTCCGGCTTCGGGCTTTGGCAAATATTTTGCGTTTATCTTTGCGTTTTGAAAAAGGAATCAAAAAGTAAAGATAATATGAGTAAGAAATCAGAGAACAATAAGTCTGAAAATCCGATTGAACAACCGGATGTGAATGTGCAAGAAATGGAAAATCAGCAAGAAAGCGAGGTTGTATCGGAAAAGGAATCTGCTCTTGAAGATTTACAAGAGGCGTTGGAGCAAAGCAAGGATAAGTATTTGCGACTGACAGCAGAGTTCGATAATTATCGCAGACGTACTGCCAAAGAACGTCTGGAGTTGATTAATTCGGCAGGAGAGCAAGTCATCAAAGGTTTTTTGCCGATCTTGGATGATTGTGAACGAGCGATGCAGGTACTGGCTCAGTCAAAAGACAATGCGGCAGCAATTGAAGGCACTGAGCTGATCTATAGTAAACTGAAATCCTATCTCGCAACACAGGGATTGTCTTTGATGGAAGTAGTGGACAAGGATTTTGATACGGATTTTCACGAAGCAGTGGCTCAAATTCCTGCGCCTACTCCGGCTCAAAAAAATAAAATTGTAGATGTAATACAACAAGGCTACCTATTGAATGGTAAGGTAATCCGTTATGCAAAGGTAGTGATTGGTATTTAAGATTATGGCTGAAAAAAGAGATTATTACGAGGTTCTGGGTGTAGAGCGGAGCGCTTCTGCGGATGAGATCAAGAAGGCTTACCGCAAGAAAGCTATTCAATTTCACCCGGATAAGAATCCGGGAGACAAAGACGCGGAAGATAAGTTTAAGGAAGCGGCGGAGGCATACGATGTCTTGAGTAACCCGGATAAAAAAGCACGGTACGATCAGTTTGGTCATGCCGGTATGGGTGGAGCCTCTGGTGCCAGTGGCTTCGGAGGAGGCTTTGGCGGATTCTCCATGGATGACATTTTCAGCCGTTTTGGGGATATTTTTGGCGGAGGCTTTGGGGGCTTTAGTGGCTTTGGCGGTTCGCAAGGCGGTCGTCGTGTAGCTCGTGGATCGGATATCCGTATTCGCGTCAAGGTGACCCTTAATGAGGTGATGACCGGTGTTGAGAAGAAGGTGAAAATCAATAAGATGGTTCCTTGTTCTCATTGTCAAGGTAACGGAGCGGAGTCGGAAGCAGATATTCACACCTGTGATACTTGCCGCGGAACCGGATCGGTAACGCGTGTCGTGAACTCCTTCTTGGGACAAATGCAGACTTCATCGCCCTGTCCGACTTGTGGGGGAACCGGTAAGGTGATTGTCAAACCTTGCTCGCACTGTGGTGGAACCGGCTTGCGCAAAGAAGCGGAAGAGATTTCGTTCAAGATACCGGCGGGCGTGTCGGATGGTATGCAGCTGACCGTTCGTGGTAAGGGAAATGCTGGAAAGAACAATGGCGTAAGTGGTGATTTGCTGGTTGTTATTGAGGAGGAGGAACACCAAGAATTGCAGCGCGATGGAAATGATTTGATCTATTCTTTGTTCATCTCATTCCCGGAAGCAGCATTGGGTTGTGAAGCAGAGATTCCTTCCATTACAGGTAAACTCAAAATCAAAATTGAGGCGGGAACCCAGTCGGGTAAGGTGCTGCGCTTGCGTGGCAAGGGAGTTCCGGATCTGCAAGGATATGGCCAAGGCGATTTATTGGTCTATGTGCACGTGTGGATTCCGAAGAAATTTGACAAGTCGGAAAAAGAAATGCTGGAAAAGATGCGCAGTTCTGCGAATTTCAAACCGGCTCCGACCAAAGAGGATCGTAATTTCTTTGACCGAATCAAGAAGATGTTTTCATAGTCTATGAGGAAACAAAAACTGCAAGTTAATGTCGTGCTGTTGCTCTTAATGGGTTTCAGCACGATTTTTCGTCTGCAAGCGGCAACTGCGGACACTGTAATCTACCAATCTCCTTTAAAAATTCCCATTTCTTTGTCTGGGAATTATGCGGAATTACGTGGTGGCCGTTTTCATGCCGGGATTGACTTCCGCGCTTATGGTAAAGTAGGAGATCCTATTTATGCGGCTGCCGAAGGGTATATTGCCAGGGTGACGGTGGGATCTTCAGGTTATGGAAATGGAATTTATGTGACACATTCGGATGGAACACAGACGGTGTATGGTCACTTATCCCGGTTTACCGATGCTGTGGTAGCACGTGTCCGCGAAGAACAATATAAAAAGGAGCGTTTCTCGGTCGATTTGTCGTTTGGCATCGATGAGTTTCCTGTTGCAGCGGGGACGTTGATTGGTTATGTGGGAAATTCCGGGTCTTCCGGGGCACCCCATTTGCATTTTGAGGTTCGCCGCCCGGATCAGTCGGGCCCCCTTAATCCTTTGCGTGCGGGAGTAGTGACTGTAAAGGATTCGAAGGCTCCGGAAATAAATCACATCCGTTTTGTGGGATATTTTGAAGACAGCTCAGGTGTTGCCTATACCCAGGAAGTGGCTTCTTTTCGGTACGGAGCTTCGGGAGTGATTCAGTTGCCGGAATATAGTTATTTGTCGATAGATGCAGTAGACCGCCAGGATGGAACACCCGCTAAGTTGGGGATAGAACATTACCAAGTATGGGTGGATGATTCGTTGATTTATAATTATAAGGTGGGCGAGTACCTTTATCATGAAAATAAATCCTACCATGCATTGATTGATTATGCGGCAAAACAGCGGGGACAGGGCAATTGTGTCAAGACATGGATTGAACCGGGTAATGAGTTTGTTTTTCGTCGTGCTTCAATGGGGGAGAATGGGCTGATACATTTGGAAGATGACTGCGAACACCAGCTTCGTTTGTTGTTGACGGATGAACACGGCAATGCAACTGAGCGAAAATTTCGGATCAAGCGGAATTTGAATAAGTATGAGGTTTGCCAGCGGGATCTTACAGAACGTGGTGATCGGGGAGCTTGGACGGCGTGGTTTCTTCCTCGATGGGAGTCTCGGCCGGGCTTGCAACTGGGGTTTTTGCCGGGAACTTTTTATCGGAATGTTCGCGTTCAGGTGGAAGAAGTGAAGGCAACCGGAGTTGAGTATTCTTCGGTGTGGAAAATAGGGGATCCTGAAATAGCTTTGAAACGTTCCGCACATTTGAGGATCCAAGTACAAGCTCCAGACTCCTTAGCGAGCAAGCTGGTATTGGGGCGGCTCTCAGATAAAGGAAAATGGGTTGCTTGTGGAGGAAAACTTATCGGAGATACGTTGGTTGCTTCAATTGGAAGCTTTGGAACTTATGCCGTGCTGGCAGATACCCAGGCGCCAATGATCAAAGCTCGCTTTAAGCAGGGGGCAGATCTGCGAAGAAAGTCACAATGTGCCTGGACTATCAAAGATGAGTTGACCGGAATCTGGGACTGGACGGTGAAGATCGATGGAAAGTGGGTGATCGCGCAATTCGATGCAAAGAACCATAAACTATGGGTAGAGTTGGATCCAGAGGTGGTAGAGCGAGGCAAACGGCACGTAGTAGAGGTATTTGTTTGGGATGGTCGCCAGAATTTGGCCCATCAACAATACGATATAATTTGGTAGAGAAACCGGATTTTGGAGTGAATTGAAAAAATATTCAAAAAAAATCAAGAAAAATTTGGAGAGAGAAAAAATTGTCGTACATTTGCAGTCCCAAAACGAAAGCAACCTCTTGAGAAACGCTTGGACTTCAATGTTGCACTTAAAATGAGATGACAATGGATTTGATTAAAATTGCAGAACAGGCGTTCGCACAAGAACCTAAAAATTACCCCGCGTTCAAGGCTGGTGACACCATCACCGTGTCTTACAAAATTAAAGAAGAGAACAAGGAAAGACTTCAAAAGTTCCGTGGTGTTGTTATTCAAAGACGTGGATCTGGTTCAACTGAGACTTTCACCGTTCGCAAGATTTCTAACGGCGTTGGTGTAGAGCGTATCTTCCCGGTAAACTCTCCCTTCATTGAAGAAATCGAATTGAACAAGATGGGTAAAGTTCGTAGAGCAAGAATTTTCTACCTTCGCGGCCTGACTGGTAAGAAAGCTCGGATTAAAGAAAAGTAATTTACAGGCAATAAAGAAGCCTAGTTGATAATGGCTCCGTAGCTCAACTGAATAGAGCATTTGACTACGGATCAAAAGGTTACAGGTTTGAATCCTGTCGGAGTCACTAAAAAGTGGATAGCTGAAAAGTTATCCACTTTTTGGTTTTATAGATGCTAGCAACTAGAATGGTTGCTAGCATCGTTATTTTACAACGCTTAATTTGGCCAGGTAATCGTAGTGCTCTCCTTGATGAACCAGCTCGGCTTGAAAACCATAAGATTTGGCATAGTAGGCCAATGTTTCGAAATCAATGTAGAGCCAGTCAAAGGATGCTCCTTTGATCGATTTGTAGATCATTTGGTAGTCGATCTCGCCATAGTAGTTATCGTTGATATCAATTAGGTAGCTGCCGTCTTCTTCTTCATAGAGGTACTTGAGGTCACTAGAGTCCATTAGGATATAGCCTTTCGGGCTCAGTAATGCTCTCATACGTTGGAAGAAATTCTCGAGCCGCTCAATCTTCCCGATGATGCCCGAACCGTTCATCAGCAGGAGAATGGTGTCGTACTGACCGGTAAAGGAGGGGTCAAACACATCGTATAGCTTGGCACGAAGACCTCGTTCTTGCATCACCGTTACTGCATTGGGTGAGATGTCGATTGCTTCGACGTCTTTACTTCTTTTATGAAGAATGAGGCTGTGACATCCGCTACCTGCTCCCACGTCCAGAATCTTGCCCTGACAAAGTTCTATGGCTTTCTTTTCTAATGGAGACATTTCGTTCCAGTCCCGGAAGAGTGTTTCAACGGGGATTTCATCTTCTTCAAATTGAGAGGAGCGAACTCGCAGTTTGCTCGCTTTTCCGTAGCGGTGATAGTCCAGGATGGCTGCTCCCATTGGATCTTTGTTGCTTTCCATTTGTGTGTAGCTTGCTGTTCAATTTTCTACAAATATAATAAGAACCCCAGTCATATTTTGGAAAAAACGCTATGTTCATACAGGTAATAACAAACGTTGATAATAAATCATATGCTCACCCCTCAGATTAGCGATCGTCATACTGCTATTTTATTTTTTGGGGGCGAGATTCGTGAAGGGGTAGTGGGCTAAATCCTCTCAGGATATTGTGCAAAGTACAATACAGTATTTCTTACCGAGATTATGCGACCTGTGTTTGATGCAGGGGGTTCATTAGTGTCGTCGCTTACCTTGTAAGGACTGCAAGAGCGGACGTTGCTCGTGTCAGAAGACGGGGCGTCCTGGGTAGCATGCGCAGGAGTTAACTTGGAGGCTGGATGATGTGGTCTCTGAAGAGGGTCAATGGATTGTCTTGACAGTTGGTGAACATGCAATAAAAGTCGTCCTGGTGTTTCAAGACGACTCCATAGAAACACTCGAACAATTATTACTTGTCGAGTGAAATATTGTCTGCTAACTTCTTGACCAACAGATCGCGCGCTTCTACGCTGGCCCAGCCAATATGGGGGGTCAGCAGAAGTTTTTCGCCAACCTGCAGGTAGGGATGATCTGCCGGGATCGGCTCTTGTTCAAAGACATCGGTAGCGGCTCCGGCAAGGTGTCCGTTCATGAGGGCTTGTGCCAAGTCTTTTTCCACCACAATGCCACCGCGGCCCATATTGATCAAAAAGGCAGTCGGTTTCATTTTTTGCAGGTGTTCCAAGGTGAGCAGTCCTTTGGTGGTTGCATTCAAGGGTGCGTGGATCGAAATCACATCGCTTTGGCTCAGTAGTTCGTCCAGAGAGACAGACGGGTAGGTTTTGCAATGGGAAGTGCCAGAGGTGGAGTAATAGCAAACGCGCATTCCAAAAGCGGTAGCGATGGCTGCAACGCGCTGTCCAATGGTCCCCATACCGATGATTCCAATCGTTTTTCCATTAATTTCCCGGAATGAACGGCTCAGGTCGGTAAACAAGCCTTCCTGGGTATAGGTGCCATTTTTGATGCGTTGATCGAAATAGTTGCCTTGTCCAAAGAGGTTGAGTAGGTGCATGAAGGTGACTTGAACTACGCTTTCGGTAGAATAGCCTGCTACATTTCGAACAGGGATGCCTTTTTCGCTAGCATAAGCAACATCCACATTGTTCACGCCAGTTGCTGCAACGCAGATGAGCTTTAAGTTGGGGGCTGCATCGATCTCTTGTTTGCGGATGAGTACTTTGTTGACAATAACAACGTCACAATCTGCAATTCGCTCTATGACTTGATCTTGTCGTGTTCTAGGATAAACGGTTAGATCTCCACGTTGATGGATAGGGTCCAGTGATGTGTCCCCCAAAGTATCGCCATCCAAAAAAACTATTTTAGTTTGGTACGAATTTTTCATAAGCAGTAGATAAGGGTTCTCAAAATAAGGAATATGACTGAGGCAAATATACAAAAAAAGAGGCTAACATTAAAGTCGATGACTTTTAGTCAGCCTCTTTTCGTGTGCCCAGAACAAGACTCGAACTTGCACACCGCAACCGGCACCACCCCCTCAAAGTGGCGTGTCTACCAATTTCACCATCTGGGCATGAGGTTTGGGAGTGCAAATATACAATCATTTCTTGAACTTCAAAAAAAATCATTATTTTTACAGAAAAAATGAACGGTTATGAAAAAGGCACAAAATTATTTTCAATCGAAAGGTGAAACCTTGTACCTGTTGAAGAGTAAGGAGGCTGAGCAATATATGCGC
The DNA here is from genome assembly GCA_017546605.1 of Bacteroidales bacterium. GTDB lineage: Bacteria > Bacteroidota > Bacteroidia > Bacteroidales > UBA932 > JAGCJX01. The sequence goes on from JAFYSH010000007.1 coordinate 47,821, forward strand.
GATGCAGCAAATACAGATTATGTGTCTTGTTATCGGAAAATTGGTTCAGAAGGACTTTTCCAGACCTTGGTGGAATGTAGCAAGCAGCAACAATTGGGATTTGAAATAGAAACCTTGTTGGAGTTTGATACAGACGAATTTTTGAAAGGGAAAACTGCATTCATTGGAGTGATTTCTGTGAATGACGATCAGGAAAAGGACTTTGTAGCCTTTATGCTGAACCGCAATCTGGGCATCACCTTATTGGGGCACGTGACCAAAGGCGAGTTTCGTGTGGATGGTAAGTCCTACGGCTTTGTTCAGGATTACGCATAAAGGAGCTGTTCTATGAATTTTTGGGCAGAATTAGGTTTCATTCTCTATTTCATTAATGGCATCTTGGCCATTGTTGCTTCTGCCTTGATTATCTACAAACGGGATGATCCTGTTAAGACGTTGTCTTGGGTAATCGTTATTTTGGCGATTCCTTATTTTGGCTTGATTGCCTATATGTTTTTGGGCCGCAACTTCCGAAAGGAGAAGATGTTTAATCGGAAGGGATTGGGTGATAGCTTTTTTCGCAAGAAGCGGATGACCCGTACTGACGTGGACGCCTTCTTGGAAGGGACGTCATCTGATCCGATTTTGAAATCTTGCTTGAAAATTATCTTGCAGAATTTTAATTCAAGTCGCAGCCTTTTGCTCAGTGCGCAGGATGTTAAGATTTATTTTTCCGGAAAAGAGTCGATTGCTGCGATGATGGATGAGATGGAAAAGGCAGTCAATCACATACATCTGCAGTCCTATATCCTCGAAGCAGATAGGGTGGGGGAGGCTATCAAGAAACTGCTTATTCGAAAGGCTCAGGAAGGGGTAGAGGTTCGTTTGATGTTTGATGGCTTTGGAAGTCGTCATTTGAGACGAAATTATTTGTCGGAGTTGGAAGAGGCCGGTGTAGAGATTTTGAATTTCTCTCCGTTCCGGCTACTGTTTCCTCCACCGGTTGTCAATTACCGGAATCACCGCAAGATCTTGGTAGTAGATGGCAATGTGGGTTTTTTGGGAGGGGTTAACCTGGCAGACCGCTATTGGAATGGTGGAACTTTTCCGGAATGGAGGGATACGCACATTCGGATTGAAGGAGAGGCGGTACATGCGCTCCAAGAGAGCTTCTTGCTGGATCGTTTTTTTATCAAGAATAAAAAACTCAAACGGAAGAAGAAGTATTATCCGGAGTTGAACTTGGATGATCCGTCTTTGTCGGATTCCAAACCTGTCTATCGGATTCAGACCATTGCTTCTGGCCCGGACAGTGATTGGTCGGGTATTCAGCAATGCTTTCTCTCTGCGATTACCCACGCTCATCATCGGATCTACATCATCACCCCGTATTTTGTTCCGACTAATTCCATCCTGGATGCGATTAAAAATGCGGCGCTTTCAGGTGTAGATGTGAATTTGATGATTCCATCCAAATCGGATACCTGGTTAACCTATTGGGGGACCTTGTCGTATATTAGTGAGTTGTTGTTTGCCGGGGTGAAGATTTACTTGTTTGAGGACGGCTTCAATCACTCAAAGGTCATGTCCATTGATTCGGAGTTTTGTATCATAGGTTCTGCGAATATGGACAATCGCAGTATGGAACATAATTTCGAAGTGACTTCGGTGATTTATAATGCGGACTGCGCTAAGACGGTGGAAATGCAGTTTCAGAAGGATAAGCACCGTTGCCATTTGGTGACCCGGTCACAATGGAAAACGCGCAGCTTCCGGAATCGTATTCTCGAAGCAACTGCGCGTTTGATCAGTCCTTTGCTATAATCCAGGGATTATTCCCACTCGATAGTTGCAGGCGGTTTGGAGGAGACGTCATAAACTACGCGGTTTACGCCACGTACTTTATTGATGATGTCATTGGAAACTTTAGCCAAGAAATCGTAGGGGAGGTGTACCCAGTCAGCGGTCATGCCGTCTGTTGAGGTAACAGCTCTTAACGCAATGGTGTATTCGTAGGTTCTTTCGTCACCCATTACGCCGACGCTACGAATCGGAAGGAGGATGGCTCCAGCTTGCCAGATGGTGTCGTAAAGGGTGAGTACATCTCCAGAAGGGATGGCTCCAGAAGCCGGCTGCCAGCCTTCGGGGGCCGGTGTATCGCGCAAAGCTTGGGTGTAAATGGCATCCGCATCTTTGAGGATGTTGAGTTTTTCTCGGGTAATTTCGCCCAACAGACGAATCGCCAAACCAGGGCCCGGGAACGGGTGTCGGGAGATGAGCTCGCTCTTGATGCCCAATGTCTTTCCGACACGACGAACTTCGTCTTTGAACAAGGTGCGGAGCGGTTCTACAATCTTGAGGTTCATCTTTTCCGGAAGACCGCCAACATTGTGGTGTGATTTGATGGTGGAAGAAGGACCGTTTACCGATACGGATTCAATGACATCCGGGTAGATGGTGCCTTGAGCCAGCCATTTTGCGTTGCTTACTTTTTTAGCTTCTGCATCAAAAACTTCAATGAATGTACGGCCAATGGCTTTCCGTTTTTGTTCAGGATCGGATACGCCTGCGAGTACATCCAGGAATTGGTTGGATGCATCTACGCCAATCACATTCAATCCCATGTCACGATAGGATTCCAATACGGATTCAAATTCGTTCTTGCGCAGTAATCCATTGTCAACGAAAATACAAATCAGGTTTTGTCCAATGGCTTTGTTTAGCAAAACTGCGGCAACGGTTGAGTCCACGCCACCGGACAGACCCAAGATAACGCGGTCATCGCCCAATTGGGTGCGCAGTGATTCTACGGTATTTTCAATGAACGAAGCCGGTGTCCATTCGCCATGGCATTCGCAAATATCCATTACGAAGTTTTCCAACATTTTCGGTCCGAATGTCGAGTGGAACACTTCGGGGTGGAATTGAACGCAGTATGCCCGTTTGTCATCGATGGAGTAGGCAGCATTGACCACGTCTTCGGTGGAGGCAATTACGTGTGCTCCATGAGGAAGACGAGCGATGGTATCTCCGTGAGACATCCAAACTTGGGATTCAAAAGGAATGCCTTTGAACAACGGAGAGTCGATGTCTTTGATTTTCAAATTGGCCCGTCCATATTCTCGTGCCAATGAGGCATTGACCTCTCCACCATTGTGGAAAGCTAAGTATTGCGCACCGTAGCAAATGCCGAGAACCGGAATTTTACCGAGGAAAGGCGTGGTATCGATGGTGGGTGCTTTTTCGTCCCGGACAGAGTGGGGACTACCCGAAAGAATGACCCCTTTGACCGTTTCGTCCAATTGAGGGGCTTTGTTGTAAGGGTGGATTTCGCAGTACACATTCAACTCACGAACGCGGCGTCCAATCAATTGCGTCACTTGTGAACCGAAATCCAAGATGATGATTTTTTCTGTCATACGCTTATCGTATTTTTTTGCGAAGATAGTAAAAAATATAGACATAGGTAGCGGTTTTTTTGTACTTTTGCGATTCCTATGCAAAACATTAGAAATATAGCGATAATTGCCCACGTTGACCACGGAAAAACAACCTTGGTTGACCGGATGATTTATCAGGCCAGAATGGCGCGTGATAATGAGAAATTGGGAGAACTCATCTTGGATAACAATGACCTGGAGCGTGAGCGCGGGATTACCATTTTGTCCAAGAACGTTTCGGTTCCGTATAAAGATAATAAGATCAATATCATTGATACGCCTGGCCACGCCGATTTCGGTGGAGAAGTGGAGCGCGTCTTGAATATGACCGATGGTGTGCTGCTGTTGGTGGATGCATTTGAGGGCACGATGCCGCAAACCCGATTTGTCTTGCAAAAGGCAATCGAGATGGGTAAAAAGCCGATTGTGGTTGTCAATAAGGTGGATAAGCCGAACTGCCGTCCGGATGAGGTAAATGAACAAGTGTTTGACCTGATGTTCTCGTTGAATGCCACCGAAGAGCAATTGGATTTCAAAACGGTATATGGTAGTGCAAAACAAGGTTGGATGTCCTTGGATTGGAAACAGCCGACCACGGATATTACCTCATTGTTGGATACGATTTTGAGTGAAATTCCGGCCCCGGAAGTATTGGACGGTACTCCTCAATTGTTGATTTCTTCGTTGGAATACTCGCCCTACGTAGGTCGGATTGCAGTGGGCCGGGTAAATCGTGGGGTGCTGAAGCCGGGTATGTGGATCAGCCTTTGCAAACGGGACGGAACCATTGAACGCCAAAAAATCAAAGATTTGATGGTGTTTGAGGGACTTGAAAAACGCAAGGCGGAAGAAGTCTATAGTGGTGATATCTGTGCAGTAGTCGGTATTGAGGGATTTGAAATTGGGGATACGATTGCAGACTTGGAAAATCCTGAACCGCTGCCTCCGATTTCTGTGGATGAGCCGACGATGAGTATGCTCTTTACCATCAACGATTCACCTTTCTTTGGTAAGGAAGGGAAATATGTAACATCCAGACACTTGAAGGATCGGTTGGAAAAAGAACTGGAAAAGAATCTGGCCTTGCGTGTGAAGGAGGGCTTGAGTGCGGATTCGTTCATTGTTTATGGTCGTGGTGTTTTGCACTTGTCTGTCTTGATCGAGACCATGCGTCGTGAAGGGTTTGAATTGCAAGTGGGACAACCGAAGGTGTTGGATAAAAATATCAATGGCGTTCGTTGCGAACCGATTGAACATCTGACCATTGACTTACCGGAAGAAATGGTGGGTCGGGCCATTGAAATTTCAACCCGCAGAAAGGCTTCCTTGTTGCATATGGAGACACGGGGAGACCGGGCTCACTTGGATTTTGATATCCCTTCTCGCGGTTTGATCGGTTTACGGAGCAATTTGTTGACTGCAACGCAAGGAGAGGCAGTCGTTGCGCATCGCTTCAAGGGTTATGAGCCTTACAAAGGAGAAATTGAAAAACGGAACAACGGCTCGTTGGTAGCAATTGAGACCGGTACTGCGGTTGCTTATGCAATGGATAAACTGCAAGATCGTGGAAAATTCTTCATCCCGCCTGGAGAAGATATTTATGCGGGTCAAGTGGTTGGGGAACATACACGTGCAGACGATTTGAACATTAATATCTGCAAGACCAAGAAATTGAGTAACGTACGGGCTGCAGGTAGTGATGAAAAAGTAATGTTGCCGCCTCCGATTGTCTTTTCATTGGAAGAGGCGCTGGAGTACATCCAAGAGGATGAATTGGTAGAAGTAACTCCAAAATCGATGAGGATTAGGAAGATTATTTTGGACGAGATTGAAAGAAAACGGAGAAAAGGTTGATTCTTTTCTAAAAAAAATTTATATCTTTGCCGCCCATTATGGACACAGGAGAACAATTGTATAGCATTGACTTGAAAGGCTTGCAGGCTGGTGTGCACCGGATGGAGTTTCCTATTGAGACTTCGTTTTTTAAGGAATTCGGTGAAAATCAGATCATTGGGGCTGATTTAAAGGCGGATGTTACGCTGGAGAAAACCGGTCTTTGGTTGCGATTGGGCTTGAAGATAGCGGGAGAAGTTGTGGTAGAATGCGACCGTTGTCTGGGAGATTTGAAAATGCCGGTGGCGGTGGATGAAGTGATCTCGGTTACTTTTTCCGGAGCAGCGCGCGATCCGGAGGAAGATCAGATGGGTGACGATGTGATTGAATTGGACCGGAGCGAGACCACCTTGGATATGAGTCAAATCTTTTACGATTACGTATGCTTGAGTTTGCCCATCCAAAAAGTTCACCCGGACGGAGCTTGTGATCCGATCATGATGGAAAAGATGAAGGATATTTTAAGATAAGAAATAATTAAGACAATAAAAATAGAAAGCAATGGCACATCCTAAACACAGAGTTTCAAAACAACGTAGAAACAAACGTAGAACCCACGACAAGGCTGTTATGCCGACTTTGGCTACCTGCTCAAACTGCGGTGCAGCTGTATTGTATCACCGTGTATGTCCTGAATGCGGATTCTACCGCGGACGCTTGATCATCGACAAGACCAACGAGTAAGCGTTCATACGCTATGCTGCGAATCGGTGTCGATGCAATGGGCGGCGATTTTGCCCCCGTTCAGGTGATTCTCGGAGCCGCTGAGGCTGTGCAGCAATTGTCCGGCTTAGCAACGATTGTGTTGTTGGGTGATGCGGATAAAATTACCGGAATCTGCCGTGAAAACGGAATAGATCCCGGTATTTTTTTCATATACCCCTGTACGCAAGTTGTGCAGATGCATGAACAACCGGTAATTGCCTATAAGCAGAAGCCTGATTCATCGATAGCGCGCGGTTTTGAACTGCTGGCAAAAGGCGAATTGGGTGCTTTTGCCAGTGCTGGTAATACCGGAGCGATGTTGGTTGGTTCGGTAACGACGGTTGGTACTTTGACGGGTGTATTCCGTCCTTGTATTTCTGTTGAAATTCCCTTGCTCACTGGCGGGAATATGCTGTTGTTGGACGTTGGTTTTAATACTGACTCCAAAGCAGATGTGCTTTTTCAATTTGCAGAGCTGGGTACAATTTATGCCAAAACAATTATGGGGATTCATAATCCCCGTGTGGCTTTGCTGAATATTGGTGAAGAAGCAGAGAAAGGTAACATGGTTGCGCGTGAGGCTTATCAGATGATGGCCGATTCTCCAGATTTGAATTTTGTTGGAAATATGGAGGCGAATCATTTGTACGATGGTGCAAGAGCTGACGTGTTGGTTTGTGATGGTTTTGTTGGAAATATCTGTTTGAAACAATCTGAAGCTTTGTACAGCGTTTGTCGTCAGCTGGGGTTGAACCGCTCTTTCTTGAAGCAATTTAATTACGAAGAGTACGGCGGGACACCGGTATTGGGAGTTAAGGCTCCAGTGGTAATTGGCCATGGTGCATCTACCCCGAAGGCGATTACTCGTATGATTTATAAGGCTTACGAGGTGGCACACTCCGGTTTGGTGGTGAAGATTCAGCAACAGATGTTGCACTAAGCGTTTTTATTAGCCCTCATAGTTCAAGGGATAGAACGAAAGTTTCCTAAACTTTAAATACAGGTTCGAGTCCTGTTGAGGGTACAAAAAGGTCTTGCAGATACCTGTGAGGCCGTTTTTGTTTTTCTGTTGACACACTTTGAGGGGCGGATGCAATTTACGCGGATTTTCAGGGCAGGGGACGTACATAATTTTCTTTTGTGTTATTCAATATAAATTAATAAATTGGCAAAAAAATAAGTAGGTACATGAAAACATTATTCGGAATTTTTATTTTGGCAGTGACTATATCACTCACTTCGTGTGCTACTTTTTTCGTGCTGACTAGCTATTCTATACCGTTCAACACAACACCAGATGGTGCTGGTATTCTTCTTCTGGGAGGAATCATAGGAGTGCTCATTGTTGATCCGGCTTCTGGTGTAATGTTTAAGATCGTGGGGGACGACAGAACAATGCAAGAGAAATTGCAGTCTGCCTCTGGAGGATATGCATTGCAAGTGAGCAAGGACGGCCTGGTTTGTATCAATTAAGAGTATCAGATGGAGGATTCTTTTCGAGAGCAATGGCAGGTGTTCTTCTCAGATTATCTGATACACTTGAGGTTGGAACGATCCTTGTCGAAGCATACCGTTGCAGCGTATCAGCGAGATTTGATTCGTTTGTATGAATTTCTAGGGCATACATTGCTTTTGAAAGGTTTGTCAGAGGTGAAAACGGATCACCTTCTGGCTTTTTTGGCAGAAGTCTCTGCAACCTTATCCAAACGCTCTCAAGCTCGTCTTTTGAGCTCCATCCGATCATATTTTCAATTTTTACATCAGACGGGGCAATTGTCCTCGGATCCGGCCGAGGTGTTGGAAACACCTCGCATAGAGCGTCGTCTTCCAACGGTCTTGTCGGTAGAAGAGGTGTTGGCTTTGTTTGATGCGGTGGATCTTTCGCAGCCACAGGGGCATCGCAATCGTGCCATTTTGGAACTTCTGTATTCGTGTGGTTTGCGGGTGAGTGAATTGATTTCCTTGCGCTTGAGTGATTTGTTTTTTGAAGATGGTTTCATTCGGGTGCTGGGGAAGGGAGATAAGCAGCGCCTGGTGCCCATTGGGGATCCGGCGATTGCGAGTATTTGCTATTATTTGGACCAACGACGGTTGCAACCTTGTCATCCGGACTGCTCGGATGTGCTTTTCTTGAATCGTCGGGGAAGGGGTTTGACGCGGGAAATGATCTTCTTGATTGTCCGTCAGTCGGTGGAAATTGCAGGGATTCATAAGGAGGTCTCTCCTCATACCTTCCGGCACTCATTTGCAACCCATCTGATTGAGCGGGGTGCTGATCTTCGGGCTGTCCAGGAAATGTTGGGGCATGAATCGATCCTGACTACTGAAATTTATACGCACGTGAGTCAGGATAAATGGCAGCGGGAAATTGTGGATCATCATCCGTTTTCGGATTTACCTGTTTCGGAACGATAAGTGTCGCAATGGGCTTGGAGGCCACAGGCTTCGCATTTGGGCTTTCTGGCTGTGCAGATGTAGCGGCCGTGGAGGATGAGCCAATGGTGTGCAATGGGACGAAGTTCTTCGGGAATGAGCTCGGTCAGGTCTTTTTCAACCGCATCTACATCTTTTCCTTGGGAGAGTCCCAATCGTCGTGCTGTCCGGAAGACGTGGGTGTCAACGGCAATCACAGGTTTGTTATAGATGACAGAGGCAATGACATTAGCTGTTTTTCGGCCAACCCCGGGTAAGGTTTGTAGTTGGTCAACCTCTTCGGGTACGATGCTGTTGAAATCGTCGCGCAATTTGCGGGCCATTCCGATCAGATGGTTGGCCTTGTTGTTGGGGAAGGAGATGGATCGGATGTAGTCAAATACTTCTTCGAAAGAGGCCTCGGCTAAGTCGCACGGGTTCGGAAAGCGTTCAAACAGGGGAGGGGTGATCATGTTGACGCGCTTATCAGTGCATTGTGCGGAGAGGATGACGGCAATTAGCAGGTGGAACGGGCTGTCATAATTGAGCTCAGATTCTGCGACCGGTCGGTTTTCTTGAAACCAGGCGATGATGGGTTTGATTTTATGCATAGTTACCATTCATTCAAATCAGTCAGGTCAATGCCGTCGCCGTAGTCGTCTTTTTCTTCGTTGAGGGTGCCTTTTTCGCAAACAATGATCCGGCCGGGGTATGTTTTGAAAAGTTGTCGGTTGTGGGTTACCATCAGAAACGCCGTCTGCTCGTGCCGGTGGAGTTCCATGAGCAAATCCATGATGTCGCTGGCGGTATCATTGTCCAGGTTGCCGGTGGGTTCGTCGGCAAGAATCAGGGCAGGTTTGTTGAGCAATGCGCGAGCAATGGCAATCCGTTGTTGTTCTCCTCCGGATAGTTGGTGGGGCATCTTGTGGGCTTTGGTTTGCATGCCTACCTGGCGCAGGACTTCTTGAATGCGTTCTTCCATTTTTTTCTTTTGTTTCCAGCCGGTTGAGCGCAGTACGAAGGACAGGTTGTCGTGTACAGTGCGATCCATCAGTAGTTGAAAGTCTTGGAAGATGACCCCAATGCTGCGTCGCAAGTAGGGGATTTCTCGTTTTTTCAAGGTTTGTAGGGTGAATTTTCCGACGGTCCCAGTTCCTTTTCGCAAGGGGATTTCCCCAATCAGTGTTCGGATGATGGAGGTTTTTCCACTTCCTACTTTTCCGATCAGATAGACAAATTCACCGGGAAGAATTCGGAGATTGACCTTGGACAGGACCAAACTGTCGGTGTTGGCAATGTCTGCTTCAATCAGTTCGACAAGAGGGCTTTGGAATGTGGTTTGTGCTGAATCATCCATAAAAAATAAATTACTGATAATGCTAGCACAAATGTAGAAAAATTGCCTCTTTTTTCCTAATTTTGCTACTTTGTAAAAGAATAGAAATAATAGAATATGATAAGAAATTTAGGTCGCTTGGCGAGAACCATTTCTCTGTGTTGGATGGGGTGGTTGGTTTGTTCGACAAGTGCTCAAGCGCAGTCTCCTGCGTATGATTTTTCTGACCAATTGCGTCTGGCGAAGCAGCTGTTTGAAAATGATATGTATGTTTCTGCGGAGAAAGAGTTTTCAGATTTGCTGGAACATTGTCCGGATCAGGGTTTGGTTCGGTGTGAATTGGAGGGCTATCGATTGCTGTGTCAGATCTTGTTGGAACGTTCAGATTTGGATGGTTTGATTGTTGAGTTTGCTGAACGTTGTCCTTATTCACCGCAGTTGGCATTGATTTATTTTTATCAATCTTGTTACTATTTTCAGCGGGAGGATTATGCCAAGGCCTTGGATATTATGGGGAAGATTGAGGATGCATACATTGGTAAGGAAAATCGGATCAAGTATATTTTTAACCGAGCGTATTGTGATATGCGGGTTGGAAATTATGCTCGATCAGAGGCGGGTTTTCGTAAGGTGTTAACTTTTGGCCAGCATGAGTTTACGCAGTCATCGACCTATTACTTGGCTTATGTGCACTACGTAGTGGGGCAATTTGATCAGGCAATCCCTTTGTTCGAAAAGATGTATGACAATCGCCGGTTTGGGAAAATGTCCCGATATTTTTTGGTGGAGTCCTACTTCATGTTGAAGGATTATGAATATGTGGTGGAAGAGGGGTCGGCATTGTATGAGGTGTTGGAAAAGGATTATCAGCCTCGTTTGGCGCGAATGCTCTCTGAAGCATATTTTGAACAGAACCAATCCCAGGAAGCACAGCATTATTTGTCCTTGTATGAGAAATCTGGAAAAACCTTGTCTCGTCGGGATCATTATTTGTCGGGGATTGTTTCTTATTCGCTGGGGGGCTATCATGCAGCAGCAGATGCCTTTACTAAAGTAGTGGGAACTCGTGATTCGATAGGTCAGAGTGCGGCTTATTATTTGGGCAATACCTACTTGCAGTTGAAAAACAAGCACAGTGCAATGGGGGCCTTTCAGACAGCCGCTGAGACTGATTTTGATCCGGTTTTGCGGGAAGATGCTTACTTTCAGTACGCCAAACTGGTCTTTGATGTGAATAAAGATATTGCGGCTTTTAGGGCTTACCTGGAGGCATATCCTTCTTCAGTCCGCTCGGATGAAATTCATTCCTACATCGCCACTTCGTATTTGTTGGCAAAGGATTATCGTCCTGCCTTGGAGTCTTTGTCGAAAATCAAGCACTTGACCGGTGAGATGAGTGCCAATTATCAGAAAGCGGCATATTTTCGAGGTATCCAATTGATGGATCGGGGGGCATATCGAAGTGCGGCTGATCATTTTGAGCAATCCTTGAAGTTTGGAGCTTCCAATCTTTCTCTGGAGCAATTGACTAAATTCTGGTTGGCGGAGGCGAAATTCCGAATGGGTGATTTTGCAGGATCGGTAGCCATTAATCAAGCCTTGTTGCAACAAACATCCTATGCAAAAACGGATGAATATCCTTTGACGTTGTTTAATCTGGCTTATGGCTATTTTTGTATGGGCCAGTACGAGCAAGCCGTTCCCTATTATCGTCAGTACTTGGATCTGACTCCTTCCAAACGCCTGTTTACGATCGACGCGCAAACCCGGTTGGCTGATAGCTATTTTATGATGCGGGATTATGAACGTGCGGCCGAATTGTATGATGTGGTGGCGGGGGCAACCTATGCACAGGGCAATCTCTACCCCAAATACCAGGGTGCTTTGGCTTATGGGTTGTTGGATGACTTTCCCAGGAAGATTGAGCGGTTGCAGGGAATTGTGGATTTAAATCCGTCTTCTCCGATTTATTCGATGGCAGTGTATGAGTTGGGAAGAACGTATGTGCAAGTGGGAAATCACGATCAGGCAAGGGCTTGTTACGAGCGCTTGATGGGTAAGGTTCGGGATAGTGTCTATTATACAAAGGCCATTCTGGAAATGGGATTGATTGCATCCAATGAGCAGAAGAATCAGGAAGCATTGATGCATTTCAGTACTTTGGTGGAACAGTATCCTTTTACAGAAGAATCCAGCAGCGCGTTGGCCGGAATAGAAAGTATCTACCAGCGGATGAACAAGCCCGAAGAGTATTTGGCTTATTTGGAACGTATTGGAATGTCATCGTTGAAATCAGCCGATGAAAAGGAATTGATGTTCTTCAATGCGGCGGAACAGTTGTTCTTGGCGGGAAATTATCGGGAGGCATTGGTGTCCTTGCGAAATTACATCAAGAAATATCCGCAGGGAAGTAGGCTCTCGCAAGCTTATTTCTATGAGGCGGAGTGTTTGAAATCAGCTGGTTCTGTTGAAGCGGCGGCGGATGCTTATTACCAGGTGATGCGCATTGGGGATTCCTCTTTCTCGGAATTGGCGACGTTGAACTATGCGGTTCTATGCATGGAACTGGAAAAATATGAAGACGCGATCTTAGCTTACGAGACCTTGTTCCGGATTGCTCGTTTGGAAAATAATAAGGTTCTGGCGGAAGAAGGCAGGATGCGGGCTTATTTCCGGGCTGGCAATTATACAAAAGCCATCATTTGTGCCGATGCCGTTCGTCAAGCGGTGACGGAAGAACAACAAGTTTTGGAAGCGGATTATATCAAGGCCAAATCCTTGTGGACTTTGGGTGAACGGGCTCAAGCAAAGGATTTGCTCGAAAAATTGGTAGCCAAGAGTATGTTGCCGGAAGGGGCTGAAGCGGCTTACTTGTTGGTGTTGGATGCATACGATGAGGGTGATTTTGATTTGGTGGAAGAACGTGTGTATGCGTTGTCGGATACTGGAACCCCTCAATTGTATTGGTTGGCCAAATCGTTTATTGTACTCGGAGATGCTTTTGCAGAGCGGGAAGAGTGGGAGCAAGCGGAAGCAACGTTCCGGAGTGTTTTGGATGAATATCAGCCGAGTGGTGATACGGATGATGTCTTGGCACAAGTAAAAATGCGTCTGGATCGATTGTCGTCGGCACAGGTGATAACTAAGTAAACGTAAGACTATGAGATATCGATTGTTATTGTGTTTGTTTGTCGGTTGCCTTGCTTCGGTCAGTAGCTGGGCGCAGCAGGATTTGAATTCTACGGTGCAAGTGAGCCGAACCTATGAGGGACGTCTGATGGAGGTTGTTAAGCCGACCTTGCCGGTGGGGTATGCGGATTCGTTGAATCGATTTGATTTGCGGTTTGATTACAAATTTTCAGAGCGACCCTTTCGCGATTTGTACGAATTTTCTCCCTTGCAGTCAGTGGCTTACCATTCCGAAGGAAAGCTGGTTTATCCTTGGTTTTATGCCCATATCGGATTGGCTTATCCTTGGTTACCAGTAGCAGATTTGTACTTTCAACCCAATTTGGGGGAACATTGGTCGTGGGTTCTTTATGGAAACCACTCGTCTTTTTGGGGACGTGTGCCGGGTCAGCAGGTGAATCCTGTAACGGGAGATTTGGAGCAGGGAGGAAGTAGGCCTCACGGAGATCGGATGTCTAACCACCTTGGGACAAAAGTGACCTATGCATGGAAAAAGGGGGATGTTTCGTTGGGATTTGATTTTGGAAATCACTACCGTTCATATTATGGTTCTCGTTATGGTGTCGGAAAGGAGGGTGTTGAGTTGGGCTGGTTGTCCGATGACCGGTCGTATTTGCGGGATAGCTTGTCGCACAATTACGACATCATGGCTGTGGATGTGCAGTTTCGTTCGGCACAACCCGACCGGCATGCTTTCTATTACAACGTGGATCTGAAATATGCTCAAACAAAGGATCGTATGAATCTGTTTGGGGGGATTTTTAAAGACCCTGCCGTTGAAAACCTGGTTGAGGCGGATGTGGAATTGGGGATGACTTTTCAACACGATCATCGCATCTTGCTGGATCTGAAAAGTGTGAATGTAGTGTCTGGTGATGCAGTGGGTCTTCTTGAATTGGTGCCGCGTTATCGTTACGAGCGTGATCGTTGGCTTTTGGATTTGGGATTGGCATTGGCGGGGATGTATGCTCCGGAAGAAGCGTCTTTGGATATGGTGCATGTTTATCCGGATGTGAATGTCTATTTTGAGGCGCTTCCCAGTTGGTTGTGGGTATATGCTCGTTTGGATGGCGAAAATGTGTTGAACACCCGTCAATCCATGCTTGCGGTGAATCCTTGGTTGACTCCCAATGCTCCGCTTCAGATATCGTACATTCCCCTGCAAGGAGCTTTGGGGGCAAGAGGGGTGTTGTGGAATGCTTTGACCTTTGATTTGGCTTGTTCCTATGGACAATTGTGCAACCGCTTGACAGCAACGGGTGATTTCTATGCGCCAGTTCGTTACGAGCAGCCTGTAAATCGATTTAAGACGATGTTCTCATTGCTGTGGAAGACTGTTAACTTTGAAGGGGGCGTGGAAATGAGTTATGCGCATTATGCAAAGGATGCGACAGCTGTGGACCAGATGGTGATGATGGCGCCGGCCTGGGAAGGACAAGCTTTTGCCCGTTATAACTTACGGGAGCGATTTATTCTTTCTGTGGAGGCTCAGTACCGGCATTCGGTGTATGGCGATCTCGGTAAAGCGGGCGTTGTGCAGCTTCCGGCTTATTGGGATGTGGATGCCAAATTTACCTATGTGCTCAACCGGAAATATTCCTTTTACGTGAGTGGAAATAATCTCTTGGATGCCTCTATTCAATACGTTCCGGGATATCTGGAACCGGGTATAAATTTTGGCTTGGGAGTGTGCTGTAAGTTTTAATTTTTTATTAACTTTGTCTGTTTGAAAAAGTGTTCGATTGGCGGGAGAGATTGAGGAAATTGATACTATTTGTAAATAATTAGAAAGATATAGACGATGAGTGAACAAGAAATTTCAGTAAAAGAACAACAGTATTCTGCGGATAGCATTCAAGTATTGGAAGGCTTGGAGGCTGTTCGTAAACGTCCTTCTATGTACATTGGGGATGTGGGACAACGAGGATTGCACCACTTGGTTTATGAGGTGGTGGATAACTCCATTGATGAGGCTTTGGCTGGGTACTGTTCGGATATTCATGTAACCATCAATCCGGATGATTCCATTACAGTAGCCGACAATGGTCGTGGTATTCCGACGGATATGCACGAGAAGGAAGGTCGTTCTGCCTTGGAAGTGGTTTTGACGGTGTTGCACGCAGGTGGTAAATTCAGCAAGGATAGTTACAAAGTGTCCGGTGGTTTGCACGGTGTGGGGGTTTCTTGTGTGAATGCATTGTCCATTTGGTTAAAGGCAGAGATTCACCGGGAAGGTAAGATTTTTGTGCAAGAATTTTCCCGTGGGGTACCTCAATATTCGGTCAAAGTAGTTGGTACCTGCGATGATACCGGAACGATTGTTTCTTTCAAGCCGGATGCTGAAATCTTTGCGATGACGACCCACTATGATTACTCCATTTTGGCAGCTCGTCTGCGTGAATTGGCGTATTTGAACAAGGGGGTTCGCTTGACATTGACCGATTTGCGTGAAACTGCTCGCGTGATGGATGCGGATGTAGAGCATCCGGAAGAAGGCAAGCCGCTTTCAGAAACATTCTATTCAGAAAAGGGCCTGATGGAATTTGTAACCTATTTGGATGGTAACCGAGAAAAACTGACAGCCAATCCGATTTACTTGGAAACAGATCGTACAGGTCTTCCGATTGAGATTGCTATGCAATACAATACGGCATTTACTGAAAATATTCACTCGTATGTGAATAACATCAATACAATTGAGGGGGGAACTCACTTGACTGGATTCCGTCGTGGATTGACTTCGACCCTGAAGTCTTATGCAGAAAAGAATGGTTTCTTGTCAAAATTGAAGTTCGATCTGGATGCTTCTGACTTCCGGGAAGGTTTGACAGCAGTTGTTTCTGTAAAAGTGGCTGAGCCTCAGTTTGAAGGTCAGACCAAGACCAAATTGGGAAACAGCGAAGTGGATGCCGCGGTGTCTCAGGCAACCAAGGCCGCTTTGGAAACTTATTTAGAGGAAAATCCCAAGGATGCCCGTTCAATTGTAGAAAAAGTAATTTTGGCAGCAACTGCTCGTCATGCAGCACGTAAAGCACGGGATCTGGTGCAACGCAAAACCGTGATGTCGGGTGCCGGCCTTCCGGGGAAACTGGCCGACTGCTCGGATCGCAATCCTGAAAATTGCGAGTTGTTCCTGGTCGAAGGGGACTCTGCAGGGGGTACCGCTAAGACAGGTCGGGATCGGACCTTCCAGGCAATTCTTCCGTTGAGAGGTAAGATTTTGAATGTGGAAAAGGCCATGGATCACAAGATCTTTGAAAGTGATACCATTCGCAATATTTACTTGGCTTTGGGAGTTACGGTCGGAACTGAAGAAGATAGCAAGGCACTGAATATGTCCAAACTCCGTTACCACAAGGTGATTATCATGACGGATGCCGACGTGGACGGAAGCCACATTACTACCTTGATTTTGACCTTCTTCTTCCGCTATATGCAGGATTTGATCCGTAACGGATATGTTTACATTGCGACACCTCCGTTGTACCGGGTTAAAAAGGGTGCTAAGGAAATTTATTGCTGGACAGAGGATGAGCGGAAGGCAGCTATTTTGGAGTTGAACCCGGCTGGATCGGATAAGGGCGTGGAAGTACAACGCTACAAAGGTTTGGGTGAAATGAACGAAGTACAATTGCGCGATACAACCATGGATCCTAAGACTCGTCTGCTTAAGCAGGTGACCATTGAGAATGCGGCAGAAGCGGATCATATTTTCTCAATGTTGATGGGAGATGATGTGGCTCCTCGTCGGGAGTTCATTGAGGCCAATGCGAAGTATGCGAATGTGGATGCATAATCCTGAAGTGATTGATATTTAGATAATTCATTAGTTTATGTCCAGTCGGTTTAGGAGTATCCGGAATCCCAAAGTCTATGTGGCATTTGTGATCGCATTTCTATTGGTGCTGTTCTTTTATCCAATGAAGTTGCGTTTCAAATACGAATACCAACGTGGCCGCCCTTGGATGTATGAAACATTGATTTCCCCCATTGATTTTCCGATTCTGAAGACAGAAGCGGAGCTGTTGGACGAGGTCAATGAGGCAGCGCAACATGTTTTGCCCGTTTTTCGTTACGACCAGGGAATTGCGCGGGATCAGATGAAAAACTTGAACCGCTGGATGGATTCCACTCGCTTGGATGCGAGTTGGATTAATGCAATCAATCAAGCGGTAGGGCATATCTATGATCGGGGAGTGATCCCTTCTCTGGATTTGGAAATGGATTATCCCACCATCGTTGTTCTGCGTGACAGAAGCTTCACCGAAGTACCCTATGCGGAGGTTTACAATGAGAAGACGGTGCCCATGTTCCTGCGTTTTGCCTTGGCGGATTTACACAGTACGGATCAGGTGGATAGCTTGATTAGTGAGCTGTCCAGTCAGCGACTGATTCAATCCAATTTAATTTATGATCAAAAACGTACGGATCAGCTGCACAAGGAAGCGGTCAATTACATTTCTCCGACCAAGGGTATCTGTTACATCGGACAGTTGATTGTGACAGAAGGGGAGACTGTTACGCCGCAGATTGAACAGCTGCTGGATTCTTACAAGGCAGAATATGAGCAAAGTATAGGTTACTCGGGAGAAAGATGGGTCTTGTGGGTTGGACATTCTGCCATCTTGTTGATCATTCTTTTCTTGCTCTTCATCGCGATGTTTTATGCAGAGAAGGATATGTTCCAAAATCGGAACAATGTGCATTTTATTCTTTTGCTCTTTGTCCTGTCATTTTTGGCCACCATCTTTGCATTGGAGCGGACGATTTATACGCCTTATTTGATTCCATATACGGTCTTTGCGTTGTATTTGGTCTCTTTCTATCCGGCTGGTTTTGCATTTCGGATTTATTCCATTCTGATCCTTCCGTTGCTGATTCTTCCTGCGCAAGGGTTGGAATTGTATGTAGCGAACCTGTTATCAGGAGCAATTGGTATCTTATGCTTCCGGCATTTCAATGGAGGCTGGCTCCAATTCTTGAATGCGACCTTTGCGGTCCTGGGATTGATTGTGTCCTACTTGTCTTTCCGTCTGATTATGGAGGGTTCGTTGGATACGGTCAGCTATGAAATTATACTCTTTAGCGTATTGAATGGCTTCTTGATTGTGGCGGCTTATCCAGTGGTGTATCTTTTTGAAAAGATTTTTGGATTTATTTCAGATGCTACCCTGAAGGAATTGACCAATACCAACAGCAAACTTTTATTGGAATTGTCGCGAAAGGCGCCAGGTACGTTCCAACATTGCTTGCAGGTAGCGAACTTGTCTGAAGCTGCGGTTCGTCAGATTGGCGGAAATGTATTCTTGGTGCGGGCAGGAGCCTTGTACCATGACATTGGTAAAATCAATAATCCGCAATGTTTTATTGAGAACCAGGCCAGCAACATTCAGTACCATGCCAATTTGACACCGATGGAAAGTGCTAAGCAGATCATTCGTCACGTGGACGACGGTATGGAGATTGCCCGGAAATACAAACTGCCTAAAGAGGTGACGATGTTTATTCAGACGCACCACGCTAAGACTTTAACCGCCTATTTCTACAATACCTATTGTAATCAGGGAGGTGATCCTGAAAATAAGGCAGCTTTCATGTATCATGGAGAGTTGCCCAAGACCCGGGAGCAGGTGATTGTTTTGATGGCAGATGCCGTTGAAGCTGCGTCCAGGTCATTGAAAGACTATTCGTTGGAAAGTATTTCCCAATTGGTTGAAAAAATTATTGGTGAACGCCTGTCGGATACCCAATTATTGGATGCAAATATTTCCATTCGCGATATTAACACGGTAAAAGCCATTTTTATCCAGCAGCTATCGCAGATTTACCACGCTCGGATTAGTTATCCGGAACGTAAATAATTTGGCACTTTATTTGATTTTCTTTTCCTTTGCAGGAGAATTACAAGGGGATGTTTTGGTTTTGACAGCATAAGACATCGGTTTGTAAGCACGTCGAGCCTGGGAACGCGCTCGTTAATCCGGTCCCAAGCCTATAACTGGCAACAATAACTATGCACTCGCTGCGTAATAAGCCAAGCTTGTTCGCTTAATCCGCGCTGCCAAGGGCCGCGTCGACGAGTATCCCGCTGTTCCTCTACCTTCTTCGAACAGCATCCGGGATATCATCTAAGAGGGTTGCTGACGTTTACTCCTCTACGACGTCCTAAGCTTTAGAGGATAAGGCTGAAATGGTTTGTCTGCCAACAGTTTCAGTTCGAAAATCAAGCGCAGACTAAGCGTGTAGAAAGCATTCGGATGCTATGTTTGGACGGCGGTTCGAGTCCGCCCATCTCCACAATATAGGTTAAAAATCAACAACTTAGAGGTTTTGCAAACAGATTTACAAACAGATTTTGTAATGATGTGTTTGTAAAACCTCTTTAGCTTTCATAAAATTCTGCTATACTGAAATTCTTGTTTTTAGCAAAATTTTTAGTGTTATCCATAGTATTGTTAGTATTCCCACCCACATCAACCCTTTCTGCCACCACTTGAGAATATTTACTTCTTTTTCTATGATGGTTTCTGTGATTTGGGTTTGGGTGGTTTGTTTGTAGCGTTCTTTATAGGTGAGGTATATGCCCATTGAATCTACAGTGGCAGTTATGGTGATTGGGGTTGGGTTGTGCGGCTGAGGATCTTTGGCAATGGATATTGTCTGTTGTGTCCTGGCAGATTGTTTCAGTGTATTGATTTCCTCCAGACGGGCACGGCCGGTGGAGTCACAGCGGATGAGGGCTTGGAGAATTGCTGTGTCCGGCTGTGTTTGGATAACAGTGTCACGGATGATTTCTGTAATCGTTTCTATAGTGCTTGTTGTTTGGCTGGTGCTTGGATAAATTTTATGGCAGCAACTCTGCAATGAGAGTATTGCTGCCATTAGAATAATTGCTGGTTTCATTGATAAGCGTATTAAGTGAGTTTTTCTTTGAGCTGACGGATTTCCTCCTTCAACTGTGCGTTTTCTGTGCATAGGCGGTCAATTGAGGCTTTTAGTTCCTCATTCTCTTTCCGCACATTAACAATCTCCTTGTTTACAGAAGTGAGATCCTCCAGGAGCTTTTTATTCTCTGAAGTAAGAAGATTGATGGAGTCCTGCAGGTTCTGAAGGAAGCTGTTGTTCCTTTTGCGTGTACCGGCCACCCATCCTGCCAGAGCTGTAAGCATTGGAATGATATAGGTTCCAATGAATTCCAAAGTGATGTTTGTGTCCATAGCTTATAAGTTTATTGGGTTGAGAAGTAGAGTTTTATTTCAGCCATTCTGCGGCGTTGGAGTCCGGCGAGGGGTTTACCGCGGGAATGTATCCATTTGAGGAATTCATCTGAGATGGTTGAGTCATACGGATTGACTTTTATTTTGGAGAGCAAAGCGCTGCGATGGAAATTCCCGGCCCCTACGTTAAAGATGAATGAGATTAGTGCATCATACATATTTTGGGTCAGGGCCAAATTGTATCTGTTCAGAGTGCGTTCACATTGTGCAACATCCTCCTGCAACAGAAGATTTGCCTGCAACTGTGTAATTACAGCATCAGGAGGCACATTGGATGTATGACCATATCCAACTGTCCATATTCCCGACGGACATCGGTAAGCAGCCAAAAGGAGTCCTTCAAACTCTCTGATGAGATTATATGCTTGTGGTGAGGCTTTCATTGATAAAAAGTTTTAAAGTTGGCATTTACTTAAAAAGCCCCGCCAGCCTTTGTGGGCGGACAGGGCTTTATGGACACTGGAGTCTGCTCCTAGATATCTGATGCAAGGGTTGCTTGTACCAGCATCTCACCGGATTTCTCTCCTGTAGCAGCATTCACATAGAAGTATTTGATAAATACTTTAGGAGCAGCTGTAGTAGGAACTCCATTCTTGGAATCAAAATCAGCTTTAAGGTCAAACTCCTCTGATACGGCCTCTCTAGGCTCTCCAATCTGTACAGCTTTGCTGTATGCATTGGTAACACCATTGCTCTGCGGAGCAGATGCCATAATTACCAGTTTTAGATCCTTAATATTCTCAGGCTCTGAGTCCAGAGTAAAAGTGAAAGTGGTTGGAGTCAACACCACTGTAGCATTTGAAGGGGCCTCCACGCCTTCCAATACTGGCGGCTCTGAAAGCGCTGTTCCGCCACATTTCACAATCCAGAAATTCAATCTTGAATAAAGGTTTGCACCAGTGATTTTTGAGGATGTACCCAAGATGCTCTTTCCTTTCTGTGAAAGCGCCAAGGCATTCCAGGCAAGGATCTGCGCATTGGTAAGAGATTTCCAGCTCTGTGAAAGCTGTTTGAAGATGCTCTTTACTGCTCCCTGAGCAGATGATTTGAATCCACCGCCATAACCGCGGTTTCTGATGTACTTGCGACCGCGCACTTTTGCTGCGGTAACGCCTTTTGCGGAGCCTGACATCTCCTCAAAAGCAATGGAAGGAATGTACTTCATAATATAAAAATGTTATTGATGGGTTATTGTTTATTTCTTACTGCAAACACATAAACGAACGGATCTGAACCGGTGTCACGTTGTTTTGTACTGGTTTGTGGGATATTGAGCACTCCATTTGAAATGGTTCCCTCAGCCACATATACTCCAGGGCAACTGGTCTGCTGACCTCCTCCAAGCAGAAAGATGTCCATTGAAATATCTGTCGGGAAGCCGATAAGTTCTGCCACTATTGGTTCTCCCCATCCCTGGTAAATGTCCATATAATAGAAGCAGAAAAATGCCCAGTTCTCATTTACATAACACCCTCTGGTGGTACGCATATTTGTTGTCTGGTAATTGAACTCCACATCTGTAAGATCTGCACTTACCAAATCTCCACGCACACCCCTTTTGGCATACAGAGTAGCCAACAGAATTGTATACTGCGGCATATGGCTATACTCCTCCAGTTTCTCAATGCAAAGCGTATGAGAATCCTTAATCCAGGTCTTCACAATGGTACCAACCGGCACAAGCTCCTCATAATCCTTCCCAGGATACAACAGTTCCTCTGTTTTGATATAGCAGCTGGTAACCGAACTCTGATTAAGGGTAAGCTCCGGCAAATACAGCTCAAGTACCTGAGCCTTTGCAAACTCTTCAGTAGTAGTATCTATATTGAATTTGGCATTAAGGACAATCAGATCTGCAGACTGGAAGTCATTGATCTGAATTGCTCCAGCGCCAAAATTATTTCCTGTAGTAGTAATCATAGCTGTAACCTTTATCTGTAAAATCCTGTACAATCAATTGTTGAATCCTTCACATACGAACCTGCCCTATGTGCAATAATGAACACCGTTACACCCCTATCAACCTGAGTCCAAGCCTGGAATATCTGCGGAATATATCCTCTATCCAAGCTGGAACGGGCCAACAGATACATGGTGTTGATTTTAGGCAGCTGGGATGCATCCTGCAAATCAAATCTTGAAGAAGCCGCCTGATTGTCTCCAAAAATCTCCACATTCACATTGGCCACCGGAATATTTGGAGAAAGCTCCATATCCAAATTGGCAATAGAAGAATAAGTATTGCCCACCATCTCAGTAGTAACCCTTACACGAGGAACATATATCATCCTATTTACCACAGATTCTTCCCGACAGATAGAGCTTACAAGAGTCTCCTCTCCAGTAAAGCCTGTTTCCGTATCCAACCAGTAGAACGAACAGTAATATTTCTTCCCTTCCACAGGAGAATATCCAATCACCGATGTATAGAACTTTGTAAGATCTGCCTCACCCCACTGGGGAGAAACACTAGGATTAATGATCACTGTATGCCCCCATCCTGAAGAGGTACCTGGACTCTGTGACGGAGACATCTTGAACACCATAACCATATTTGAAGACGGCTTCTCCAATCCCGTAAAGATGATGGCTGTTGGAGTAATCCAAATATCTTCAAACACTACAGATGGGATATCAGGGATATAACCAGGAGCCTCAAGCAAGAGCGGCATACCTGCAATCTTTCTATTTGAATTGAGACGGACAAAAGCATTATGCGGAGTAAGCTCCGCAGATTGGCCGAACACAGAAGCACCTTTAAGTCTCTTGGACAATACAGTCCATCCGGCCATTTGGGACTCAGACAAGCACCTGTATTTTCTTGAGATAACAGCAAACGAGCATCTGCGCACGGCCTGTGCAACACTAGTAATCCTACTATGCAGAGATTTTGCAGAGATAATCTGTCTCCCTTTGCTGACTCTGGCAGTGACAGATCCTGCAGACCCTTTAAACTCACTAAATGCTATAGATGGTAATGCTTTCATTTGCGTATGCTTTATTCACACACAAATATAATTTACGCAACAAGGGTATTTACTAAAGTGGTTTTCAATGCTTTAGTATGCTTTGAATTGCCGAAAGGGAATGATAATTGGAGCGGTATCCGGTCTTTGTATCCAAAAGAAGATACCTGATATGAATCTGCAAAGCTGTATGAGATGGAAGCGGATTTGGAACTATAAAATCTATTGTAGAAACCTCACCTGAAGGGACAGATGCAGAAAGGAAATTGCGCATCTTCCCGGGATTCCTGCCAGTTCCAGGTTCCTCAATCTGTATCTTCCCAAGCACCCTATATCTGGAATAATCAAAAGTCCCGCACATAGTAAGCCTGAAAGAAAGTTGCAAATCAAAAAGATTTGCCGCAGAGGCCCCCAGAAAATCAAAACTGAAAATAGGAAAAGGGATAAAACGCTTTGGTGCAGGGACGTGCTCATTCCCAAGCTGTGCAAACCCGTGATAAGCAGAAACAAAAAGATTATACCCGCTGATACTGTTTCCGTCGCCAAATGGTGGCCGGTGCGCAGCCACACCCTTAGCCAACCTGCGCCATTGCAGCTGAACATTGTGGGGCAACCTCTGCCAAGCCCGTATAGCCCTCTGATGCAGTCCCTGCTGCTCCAGCTGATCTGCAGTACCGGCAAAAGTAGAATAAGCCTTGCTTCTGAAATAGCATATACCGTTCCTATGGTAATAGGTAACATTGCCAACAGAAGACCAGCAGTCTGAGAATTGTGTGTTTGGATAAAAGCGGGGCATTTACAAGTCTTAATCACATTAACAGATGAACAGATACTCAAAGATAACGCACACATTTACAATATTATGAGCAGCAGGCGGCGTTAGCCGCCCACTGCTTTGGGTTGCTGTTTTTTTATTGGCACAGCATCGGCGCGGGGTACAAAGCAGATCCAGGCACTGCAGCCCAATCGGGATTGTTTCTCTCCGCTTGGATATTTGGAAGTGGAGGTCGGGACCGCGGAGCGGTGTCGGCATCCGCACAAATATCGAGCAGGCAAGCCCCGCAGGGGTGCGGCAGTAAGGGGAGTTTGTGACTGAAAGGAACAATCTCCCCGCTCTTGGGGCGCCGGTTTGTGAGCTGCTGCAAACAGCAGCTGCTGACAAAACGGAAAGAAGCCCCAAGTAAACACCACTGGCGTAGCCAGTACCGAGCCGGAGGTACACTTTTTCTTTGCAGGCACTTGTGGCTGCAAGGTAAAAGGGTACACGCAGGCCCGCAGCTGTGCTGCTAAGGATGGCAAGGAAAAATACTTTTGGCCTCCTCACAAGCAAACTCTGACAAAAGTATGGAGCTTCCCGACGGGCCTGGAGCGCGTTGGCCCCTGAGGGAAGCGACCTCTTGCCATCCGCCTCGTCTCTGCGTTAAAAAGTGATGAAGCTCCTCTCTCCACTGAAGCGCTATTTATACATAATCTTGGTTGTGTAATGGCGGCAGAGCTTGCTCTTGCCAGAGTTACACAACTACCGGGAAGATTATGTTAACATAGCGAAAATGCACCACTGATATTTCCCTTACCACCTCAATGAGCAGAGACGTTCATTAAACACACGGTGGAGTCTTAAACTGATTTGGGGGAGAAAAATGCGGAAAAGAACGGAGACATTTGGACCGCAGGGCCAAAGGGTGCAGTGACCGCATTTTTTGGAGGAAAATCTGGTTAAGTCTCCACGCCATCTATTGTGTGCATGCTGGGTGGCATTCCTCCGAAATACTGAGAATTTGTGGCGTAAAAAGAACATACTAATGTTGTAGGCTACTCCGCACCAAAGGTGCTATAAAACGAAAGATGTGTGTTTACAAACTGCTTGCAGCTTGTAAACACACTTCTGATTCCTCTCTGCCCATTAAGGGCAAGTCTTCTGACGGCTCTGCCGGCTGAAGTCTTGACCGGGCGTTTATAAAACTCTCAACATTGTTGAGACAATTTCAACGTACTTATTTTACTACGGCATACTGCAGGCAAGTATATTATTAAGCTTGGGTAGTTATGATTCCAGTCCAATTATTTTTCTTGCTTCAACAATCATTAATTCGTCGTTTATATCTTTTGTTATTTCTCTAAAAACCCCAGCTCTTTCGTGTATTTGGAGTTTATTCATATTCGAATATGCTCCTAAGAGAAATTGCTTTTTGCTGCCATTGGGATTGACAATTTCAAAACCGCTCTTTTTCCAATCATCGTTGGCGACTACATTTATAATACATCCGTTTGTGAATTCTAACTCAGACATTTCAAGTTCACCATCGTATAATTTACGAAGTGATGGTGTTGATATTGTTTCAATATTCCCAACGCATTCCTTAAATGAATTATTTCTAACTAAATACCCATAAAACATAGGAAACGCCCTATATCCTTGCACTAAGCACAATATATTAAGACAAATATATAGTATTGATAACATTAATGAGATAAAAGAAGCATCTGATAAAATAATTACAGTTAATGCAATAGCATTTGCGAATTGAACAGTCACAACGATTCTCCAAAATTTAAGCACTTTTATACATGCTAATACCTGGTTGATAAATATATCTTTCTCAAAAAGATAATATCGTGTAAGATATTCTTCAATAATGATTATTGGGATCCCAAATAGTAACACGCACACTATACATACCAATAGTATAAATATAGGCCACCAATAACACTGTGAATATAATATATACCCTAATATAGGTGATAATAAGAGGCAAATACCAACGATTATATTTTTAATAAATAACCATTTTGGTTTTATCACCTTTGGTATCATTTCTTCTGAATGAATATCTATATCAAACAAACCGCCACCACCACTAAAGGGTATAGCCAATATACTCCCCAGAATACCAGAAACTAATTTTGTCCCGGAATTAACATCTCTTCTGCTAAAAGGATAATCTTTTCTACTCATTATTATCAGTATTAGTTCATTTATTATCAAGAGACTCTCTTCTTTACATCCTACTTTCTATACACTTAAAAACCTAAATTACCCATTCATAAAGGAGATGGTTTTAACTTTAAAATATCATTATAATCTGATATCATTTTAAAGTACTTGATATTCAGGTTTTTTGACAATATTCTCTTAATAGTTTCAATATTCTTCTCAGAACACTTATAGCCAAAATATATGCTATCAATGCTAGAAGCTTCATCCAAAGAGATTGAATAAAATGGCCCAAGAGTATCAGGCTGATATGATATTAGTCGTATTTCGTTTTCATACTTCCAATCATTATGTTTTGTAAACAAACCTAACTTGGTACTTATTGTATCAACTTGTATGTTGATTTTTTCATTGGGTTCCGCGTATATTACCTTTTGGAATCTTGTTGTATGTCTTTCATCTGTTTTAAGGAAAAACTTTGAGAAGTTATACTTCACACAAAAGCCTGTATGTTCCCCAGCATAATGAGACCACATCAATATGTTGTTAATCAATTCAGAGCCATTCTCATCTTTTGCAGATGTAAATGATCTTATACGGTAAGACTCAAATGACTTTACAAGATAATCAATATGAGGTTTACGATCTTCGTTACCAAGCATATACTCGCCCCATTTTAAAATTAAAGAATCATATGGGTCATTCATTACCCTAGGACTACATACTGTAACTTCATTATTAATTAAGTCTGACAATGAATACTCATTTATACGTCTAAATGATAGTAAACCGTCCTGTGTATCAACCGATTTTACTCTTGTTATACATAATTGATAATCTTGGTATGCTCTTAGTGATTCCTTGTACTTTTTAAGGGAAGCATAGATCTGTCCCGCAGTAGCGTAGATATTGCCATTCACAGTATCTTCATAAATTTCATTACCTTTTTCTATGCTATATATGGCACTATCTATAAGTTCTTTTGCTTTTTCATAATTTTGGTTCACAAGATAAAATCTTGCATACATATAATTGCAAGCTGCTGGATAATCTTTGAATTTATGCAGTTTAGATATCAAATCTTCAAATGATCCTTTCCTCTTTAATAAATCCAATAAAATATCTTCCATTTCTTTAAGCACATGATTGCTTACAAAAGATATAAAAGCAGCATCATCCAATACTAATTTCTTATTCTGATCAACCTTTAATTCAATCATATGGTTTCATTCTAAATAAATCAGTCCAATTCGAATGTTTTTAATGTTGCGTTAAATTCTACGCATGCCCATTCCCATTGTTTAATGCGTTTTTCAAATCTAGCAGTATTTAATGGATCCTGAATATATCTAACATCCAAAGTTCTCTCATTTTCATAAAGTAAGCACACATAATAATCCTTACCGTACTGATGAGCTGCAGTGTATTCGTTATTAGTTAACGAGAATGAATAATCTTTCTTAACAGATTTTACTTCTATATATCTGGTTTTGCCATCTGGCGTTTCACTTAAAATATCATATCCTAAATTTCTAAAACTTACATCTGTGGCAGTATTTCCTAATACTTCTTCTATCTCAATGCATTTTGACTCTGCATCTCTCCATCTTGATATATGAGGAGTTACAGAATTAATCGTATTATTCTCAGACTTATCTTCATAGTTAAACATATCAGTTGATATTTTACTAGAATTCGTAGTTATAACCGGAAAACCAAGTTTTTCTTGAAGCCATGTTACTTCAGATGCTCCTAACCTCTCAGATAATTCTTTCTTCAGGTTTGCATCCAAATTACATTTAGAGTCAGCAAGGTTATGAAGAGGCTGAATACCCTGATTATCAGTCCTTACAAGGATATTCTCAATAGAGTAATTAAAATTAGGGGACAGACAACTCTTAATTTTCACTTCTCTAAGTATATTTGTTAATAATTGAGTATGAGTTTCGGAATTTAGATGACCCACAAAGTGTTCAGATTCAAGTTGAAAAATAAAATCATTAATTTCAAATTCTTTTTGACTATACTGACATACAAAATCATCTATATTATCTATAGTTTCATAAGTATTAATGGGTAATGATTCATCTTTCAGTTTTCCTGATATTTTTCTCAGCAACAATGATGAATCTATATCAAAAGTACTAGGGAATCGTTTGTAATCTCTTGGGGAAATCGGACATCCATTATTAAGAGTAAGCCATTTCTGATTTAGAATATTATTCTCAAGGAAATCATCTACTAATTGGTTAGTCTTTGATATTAAGTTCTTATTAGTAAATAATGTACAAATATTCTTAAATACTTGAGAATTTGCAGTGTTTACAGCATTTTTCAAAACTTCAAACAATATATCAGCAACAATACTTAATAATGATTTTGTTTTATCATCAATTGTTATATGCTTTCGTGATGGATCTGTAGAAAAGTCTGCATTAACTTTACATTTTATTATGAACTTATCAATAGTTGGTAAAAAACAATGATATACAGCATCCGATTCCAAACAAGGCACAATGACACCATCTTTAGAAAGGAATGCAACAGACACTTTATTTTTCTGATAAATTATCCATTCTTGCTTGTCATTATTTGCCTCATATATAATATGATTGTTAACATTATTTTGGCATCTATATAATTTAAAGCAATTTTTAGTTGCTAAATTATCTTGAATTATGCATTCGTTGATATTGTTTAAGAACAAAAAGTGTCCTACTCCTATAGAATTGATTTCATCACTTAGTGCTTGGATATTTGCATTTTTAAACACAAATACTGTTGTGTAACCACATTGTAATAATTCTCCTACTGTTTGCGTTATTTCTTGATGTGGTGATTCTACTGCAATAGGTATACGAATAGTAGGCACATCATTCTCTCTAACTTTTAAGACATGAGCACATACACTCTTTGAAAAAGTAAAATATGCATTATTTGAGTATATTATTATATCATTGGAAATATATGATGTACTCTTAAAACCAATTCCTCTGTATCCAATAGTCTGTCCACGTTCTTTACCGCTTGCTCCAGATCTTGAAATAGCGACCAAATCATTCTCATCAAAAGGCCTACCATTATTCGCGAAATATATATCATTCCCTTTAATATAAACAATGGTTTTGGTTGAGTTAGCATCATCAGAATTTTGAAGTAACTCTATTAGAACTCTCCCCCCATAACTTTCCGCCATATAATACTCCATTTTCGCCATATCAGATAGCAAATGTGGAGATTGCAATGCTTCTTCTATAAACATTGAACTGACTCTCGAAACTATATCCTTAAATAATACCATTAAAAAATCCTCATAATATGTGTTAATGCAATTGCCTTTTCTTCTTCATTCATAATACGTTCTGCCCAACTCATACAAAATTCTTGAATATCAGATTCTTTTTGTATGTTTGATTTAGTCCATCCACCTCCACAATAGTTATCCAATTCATAATATTCAAACCTATGTATTATTTTCTTCCACAAATCCCCATATGCCTTAAAGGTCTTATTTTTATAGATTGCACTAAGTATTGAATTTGCTTCTTGTAGTCTACTATTCTTAATTAAGAAACTAATTGCATAATAAGCCGCAAAATAACTTTCGATTGGTGTTTTAGAGTAAATCATTTCAAGTAATAACTTATTTTTAGAAAACTCCTCTAATGCATTTACAAAAGAACTTTCTCCTACTAAATCAGATTCAAAACGACCTATAAAATAGTAGCCAAAAGTCCCATACTTGAATTCTCCATCTTCTATCTCACTACTTTCAATTTCAAATTTGTAATTATTTAGAATGTCTTGCCAACATCTTAATGCTAACTTAGGATTAGTAACGCATAGCTGTGAGATTATCATCTTTATATGATCTACATTCTTTATAGGATCCTTGATTAATAAGGAATAATTTGTAAGTAAGATATCTTCTTTATTCATGATTAAAAAAAGTAGTTATGGATGTACAAAGTTAAGATTAATTGTGCAATATTCAGTTTATAACATTTTTAATCAAAGGATGGATATTTCTTATCATCAATAAAAATATGATTTCTTAAAATTTAATGCAGAAAGTTTTTCTAACACATCAATCACAAGAACGATGAAAATAATTATTGCAAACATTCTATTAAACTCTACTTTATTATTACATGGGACAAAATAACTATACTTCTTTGTCAATTTTTGACAATTTACCCCTTCCTAAACTCCCCATGCCCAACTTTCTCAATCACGCCACTGCTCACCCAACGGTTAATGTATCTGTCAGCTGAAGGCACCGGAATGCCCAAAGCCTCTGCTGCCTGAAGATAGATCTGGCGGGTAAAAGTAGCATCCTCCGGCAGGGCATTAAAGAACTGCTGCTGTCGGGATGATGATACTTGTACCATTGAGTTTTCTTCAACCTGTGGCAAGGTGCTGAATATTTTACCGGTGTGCACCATTAAGGTGCTGCAAATGGTAAGCGCAGTAGTGAAATCCTCATCTGTACAGGTGAGTTTAGTTAGAATCTCACCTGTTTCCAGAATACGGAGAGCCGAAAGAATAAGGATGATTCTGAATGCAGAGAGTCCTAAACGGCGTACCGATGCAATAATGTATTCTCCGTGGGCATTCATCTGTGAGGTTTGAACGCCTGCGAAGTAGTTATTGAACTTGCTCTGCTGGGATGGAGTCATTTCTACTCGC
>JAFYSH010000004.1 GCA_017546605.1 Bacteroidales bacterium
ACTCCATACTGTTCTGTAACTTGTTTTTCAGTATGACCTGATAAATAACTTTTAACAGCTTCTAGTTTAATTTCAAAACTAAATTTCATAACAAAACCCCGAAAGTTTTTTGTCTAACTTTCGGGGTTCATGTCAAAGTCTGATGACTGATTAGTCACTCTCTTTGTTTTCTGTTCTTTCCCCATTTGGGGGTTATGCCGACAAAGATCTCGAAGTTGATACCAGGCATAGGGCGTGATAGCACGGAGAGGTACTCTTCATTGAAGAGGTTATTAATCGTTCCTTTCAGTGAGAGATCTGCCCAGCGCATCGAGAGGCCCTTTTCGAGTGTGATGTTGCTCATAAAGTATTCAGGTAGCTTGCCTGTCAGGGTGATATCGTTGCTCGACATCGTGAAGCGCTCTGAATAGTAGCACCACTTATAGAGAAACGACCAGCTGCCCCATGAAATACGACCTGTTATGCTGGAAGAGTGCTCAGGCACGTAAGGCAGTTGCTTGCCAATGGATTGATCTGCGTCAGATATAGGCTCCCCTTTATTTATGGAGGGTGTCCATGAATAGGAGCCATCCAGTGCGAGTTGCCAATCTTGAGCGAGTGACACGACGAGGCTGCCTTGTATCTCCACTCCGTAGGCGTGTACATCCTTGATGTTGCGAGGCGAGAAGAAACCCTTTGTGGTCGGTAGCCACAAAATCCAATCGTTTATGTAGGAGTCAAACCAATTTGCCGAGCCAGAGAGGTGATAGGCCCCCTCCTTGCCTATAGCAAACGATAGCCCTACATCGTAGGTCCAGCCACTCTCCTTTCGCAGGTTGGGATTGCCACCAGGGAGGAAGTAGAGATCGTTGAGCGTTGGGAAACGGAAGTTACGAGAGATCGATGCCTTAGCTGTAATATTTCCCACCTTAGAGATGACTCCATCTATGAAAAATGCTGGAATAATTGGTGTCCATTCCTTACCAAATAACTCCTCTCTGACGACAACAGACAGGCCCAAACGATCGATGGGACGCCATTTGATGGATGCGGAGCCCGAAAGTTCGAGGCGTGCTTTATGGTAGCCGACAATGCCCTTGTCGCCCTCTTGTAGAATAATGTTTTTATCCCTACTCTCCACGAAGTGTTGGTGAGCAGAGAGGGTTGCGGTAAAAAGCCATTTGTTGCCGATATAATACTCTCCATCTGCCTGTCCATAAAGGGTGTTGATAAGAGAGCGCGAACGGGTCATATGGGCCATCGTTCCGTTGCCGACATCGCGTTTATAGTCGTATGCCATCCAAGTGTGAACATACCCAGCTTTGGCTGACGTTTTCCACGACTCACCAAGATGGTCGTAGGAGAGGATTCCACGAAAAGTCTCCTCACGCTGTCGGTTATCGAAATCCATCTCATCGCCATAGTCGGTGGTGAGCATCGGCAACTCACGGTTGGAGTTGATGTACCACGCATACAAACCAAAGCGATCACCCTTCCCCGTGTTGTAATACACCTCTTGTAGAAGGTGAAAATCACGATAAGAACCACTGCGATTACGCTCAATGGGATAATATTGGTCAATGATGTTCATATCCTCATCGTAGATATTCTCCTTCTTATCGTGGTTGCGGTATTTGTAGTCGTTGGGCGAGGAGGAGAGCACCGCGCGGGTCGATACCTGCCAATGGTCATTTCCGTAAGTTAATCGCAGAAACTCATCAAAGGTTTTGAAAGAACCCAAACCCTGAATATACTGCAAACCGAAACCACGATTGTTAGCAGGCTTGGTGGCCATCTTTACCGCGCCACCCAAGCCACCTCCCGACTCATTTACCGAAGAGGTGCCGTGCAGAAGTGAGGCGTCGTCGATAAAGTAGGATGGAATCATCGAGAAGTCGGTCATGCCGAGCATCGGGTTGTTAATTCGCATACCATTCCATGAGACCTGTGTATGCGATGGCGAAGTGCCACGAAAAGCGACGGTCGAGAGGGTAGCCCGGCCATAGTTCTTTACGAAAATCGAGGAGTTGAAGGTGAGTACATCAGCCATTGAGAGGGCTATATTCTCCTTCAAGACCAAAGAATCAAACTTGGTTTGTTGTGTGCCAATCTCCTTCATCGGCCGCTCGCCATAGGTGATCGCCTCTTTGAGGATGATGCCTTTATGAAGCCAATCTTGATCTTCGTTCTCTTGAGCTAAAAGCAGGGTGGGTAATAGTACAAAGTATATGAGTAGTAGTTTTTTCATTGCGATTTCTCTTTATTTCCAGCAAAAAGCACCAGGTATAATACCCACATAAAAATCATCGATCAAAACACGCTCTGAGGAGTAGCGATAGACCTTGCCTTGCTGTACATAGTCAATAGCATCGGCAACATATACATCGCCCGTATGGGGACAGACGGTCAGTCCATAGTAGAGCGTGCCGTTGTATGGCAAGAATGGGCGCACGGGAACTCTATCAGCAGTAACATCCATCTCCCAAACATCATTGTTTAGCCAATAAATCTTGTCTTTCGTACCATTGAGCTGCACCTCCGAGGGCCAATCGCCAAAGTTGAATTTGAACTGCTTTTCCACCTCAAACTTGCCCTCATTGATATTGATGCGGTAGAGCGATGGAGCTTCATGACCATAGGGCGATCCTTCGTAGCCTCCATCGGTTACTGTCCACAATTTATTATTGCAGTCCATTACAAGTGAGGTGGGCTGAATGCCAACCGTAAGTTCATCAACCACCTGATCTGTTTCGGTGTCAATCTTTAAGATTCGGTTTTGATATGACCAGCAATTCACATATAGATACTTGCCCAATTGCACCATCTGCTCTGTAGAGCCCGACTCCATTGTCATATTCGGGATTTCGATATAGCCTGTAATCTCATAGCGTTTAGGATTTACGATAAAGATGCGGTTATCCCAAATCTGTGTTACATACGCCTTTTCATCCGAGATGAAGTGAATGTAACGAGGCGAGGTGAGGTTGGTGATGCGTCCCACCTCTTTGAAGGTATTGATGTCGATGGCAAAGATGACATGGGAGTTATTGACAACAACCCAACCGATGCCATCGCGAATAATCATTGACTGGCAGACATCGCCGAGCTTCATCGCGTTGGCACGATAGAATACCTCATTCTGCACCGTTTTAGTCGCAGGGTCATAGTACGAAAGTGTAGCATTGCCATACTGAAAATTACCCTCGTTACAGATAAATAGCCCCTCACCTGAAGCTGATGTATCGAACTCCTCCTCCAAGCCGTAATCCCACTCCATACACGAGGTGTGAAGCAGGATTAGGCAAAGGGGTAACACCTTATTTATTAATCGTATCATTCTTCTTCATATTATAGTCGTAGAATCCAAAGACCTCGGTAGAGACCTCTCCGAGCCAGCCACTCTTGGTATTTACACCTACCTGCACCTTCACAAAGTCAATAAATTTTAGGTCTATCGGTTGGCATTCAAAATCGATTGCATTTGAGATTTTGAAGTGGTTGGCATTGGCATCTGCGGCAGCATTATCATCTCCCGTAAGGCGATCTATCGGACTAAAATTGTCGGCATAGCCCCAATCGTACTCTACATTAACCCAATATGAACCATTGCCCGATGCGTCATAGTTGCGAGCCTTCAAGCAGGTTCCCGTAAGGGTGTAACTATCTGACTCAATCCATAGCGGATAGTAGTAATCTTGTCGGTGGAACTGTGTGAGGTAGTCAATCTCACCACTATTTCCAAGGTTATCTACCCATTGTACGGGCATCTTTGCGCCAGACGGGCGATAGTAAGTTACAGAGTAGTTCTGTATTGTTTCCGTCTTGCCCGTTTCGGAACCTGCAAGTTCATACCAAGTGTCATCGGGCAGTCCATTGCCATTCTCGTCTTGCATAACCCATACAATGCCGGGCTCCGATGAGCCACTGAATGAGTTGCCGAGAATACCGAGGTCATAGTCGCCCGAATTATCTATGCTATGGTCAAAGCCAACAACGATATAGCCGCCAAAACCACCTAACGACACCCAGTTCGGATAAGGGTTGCCATCTCTATCAACCTCCGACATTCTTTTCTCCGCATAGGCAATGGCAGCATCGTGGGTTGTCTGCGAGCCATCAAAGCCACCCGTTTTGGTTTCATTGATAAACTGACCAGGAGCAGGTCTGTATTCATAGACCTTGTTCCAGTCAGCCTTTGATCCTCCATTCTGTGGACGATAGAAGGCGCCTGCTTCATAGACGGTTATGGAAAACTCTCGTGATAGAACAACCTTTTCCCCCTGTTTTTCAGTAATTGCTGTACCTATGATTTTATACTCGCCAGCCGACGCTGTGGTAAATACCAAACGAGATTCGTTACCAATAGACTCTTCACTACCGACCTGCATCCAGAGGTATGTAACACCATCCTCTTTGCTTATTGCCGAGGGGGTAATGAGCAATTTACGACCAGCGACCGTGTGATACTGCTCGCTTGAGAACTCCCATACGAAGGGCATATCTTCGGCATTGAGCACCTTAATCACCACGCTATCGCTATGTGTTCCATCTTCGTTGGTTGCTTTAGCGGTGATGCTATATTCGCCAACAGCCTCGGCAGAGAAGGTATAGGAATTATCGCTACCCACTACCTCGCCATTGACGCTCCACGAAAGAGCTGTTTCGATAGATGCTTCGCGCACTGATGCGTTAAGCGTGATGGTTGTTCCTACTGCAACGGTCTGCTGCTTGCTTCCTGCAATGGTTACTGTGGGGATTTCGAGTTCAACTACATCCACACGAATCTCCTCCTTATCTGTTCCACTTTCGTTTGATACCGAAATTGTAATAAAATACTCTCCAATTTCCTCCTGCATAAAACGCAACGACGGAGAGGTGCTAATCACCTCTCCATTCATTGTCCAAGAGTATGCTGCCCCCTCTGCCGATTCGTAACTTGGTGCGATAACAACCTCTCGCCCTTGCTTGACGGTGTATATTCCCGTTTCGCTATCAAGAACTATCTTCGGTGGCAACGAAGTTGTGATCACATCGTCTATATTGCAAGACGATGTAACCGCAACAATCACACTTAAAAACAGAAACTCAAAAATTCTTTTCATACATTATTTGTCAAATCGTACCGCTACATCATCGTATGCGAAGTAACCCGGGATTGTGAAGCCATATCGTCCGCCCATCTCATCGGAGTAGCGGAAGTTAAAGCGCACCTTAGCCACTGCGCCAAGTTCACTCAAATCCCACTTCTGCCAGTCGGTCACTACATTCATGCCCTGCACAAGATAGAACTCTACCTCGCTAATAGGCTCGGCATAAGCATCTGCATCAACATCATCGAAGCCCTGAGCAACAATCTTTAGCCAAGCCTCATCTGTCAAGCCTTCCCAGTTGCCACCGAAGGTATTTCCCGCTTCACTCTTAACGCCATTGTACAATTGGTTAAGGGTGTAGTTTGTGTTGGTAACCCACATATGATCAATAACACGAGCCTCGCCATCTGCGAAAGAGAGTTCGGGCAGATTCTCAACATACGAGAAGAAATCCTTGTAACCATAGTGTACGCAGAAGTTGTCGCCTGAGTGAGCCTTTACGGGAATCATCATTTGCAGGTTAAACCAACCAAGCATCTGATCGTTGCCCGCATTATCAGCGACATAGTCGTCACCATAATACTTGGCAATGTGTTTATCTCTATCCTCGTCCGAATAGCCTGCACCCCAATAGTTCGAAATGGCGTGGCCTCCGCCCCAGAAGCAGTAGGCATAGTTATCAGGGAATGTGTGCATCAACTCGGTGTTGTTCTCATCCCACCAAGTGTACATTGTGTTCATATAGTCGCCATAGGTCAGCGGACCGCCATATTGAGGATGGTCAATTAAATCGCTCCAAGTGGCAATATCGACACCTGCATAATCCAAAGTGTAAGGCTCAAACTTTGCATCAGCATCCTCAAAAGTTAGCACACGAAGTTCATAAGGAAGCTCTGGTTTTGGATCCACTGCGATAACCGGAAGTTTGACAATAGCGATCTTGCCAGCCGCTGATACAACAGTAATAGCAATAGTACCCTCATGCTCATAGCAACACAAATCCTTTGTAGGTGCAATTACAGTGAGTAGATTCTCTACATAAGTAACCTTCCAGCCATGTGGAGTATTGATAATGTAGTCAGCAACGCACTCAGCAGTTACAACAAACTCTACACTCTTGCCATACTCAACCTCGGCCACCTCGGGAGCATCTGCTATAATAAACTTTGGACAATTCTCATCGTAGCGAGCAAGATGGAATGTTGTGCCATCGCTAAGCGTGATGATTACGTAATCGGGATTGGATGTGTCTATCGACTTGAAGATCGTATCGCCGCTAGCACTATTGGAGCCGGCTGCTCCATCCTTACCCTCGGCTACAACACCCGTCGAGATCCAAGTCAGACCACCATCGGTTGAAATCTCCCACTCCTTGGTGGTGTTGTTAATGCGCACTTGGGGAGCAATAGCATCCTTGCCAGCCTCTCCATTAGAGCCGTTTGCTCCATCTCGACCATTTGCACGAACTTTCTCGCCATCCACCAGCAGCCACTCGCCATCAATTGTCCAATAGTAGTTGCCATCGGTGTCCTGCTTAACAGAAATAACAGGTGCATTGGTGCCATCTTTGCCATTCGAAATGGTTGCGGTCTGTCCATCCGAGAATGTAATCGTGCAACCATCTGCGTTGGTATCAACAGCGGTAACATAGACATTCTTTTGCAATGCGTTAACGATGGTTTGCAGAGCGACAATGTCGCTATTGGCTTTCTTAACATCCTCTTCAAGAGCTGTTACACGCTCCTTGATCCCATTGAGATCATTCCACAAATCGGTGTCATCGTACTCACAACTTGTCAACGAAAGACCGACAAGAGTAAGCGACAAAATAACAAATAGATTTCGCATAGTTTTAATTTTTAATGTTTTATAAATATTTTATTTGGTTTTTTCTCTATGGCATCGTTGCATTGCTGAATAATAGTTTTTAGCTCATCGAGATAGCGAGCCTTCAATTTATACCGCTGAATCGTTTGTGGTGTGAGTTCTAAACGAGTATCTTGCTGCATTTCCTCTACACAATGGTATGCAACCAAGTCGGGGTATATGGCGGTTGCCATCTCAACGGATAAGTCGCTCTGATAGATTATGTTGTGCGTATGCTTGTCTTGTAAATATGACCAGAGGTTTATACTCAATTGGTAGTATTTGCCCGTGGATGGCATCTTTTTTAGAGCGTGAACAAATTGTGCAATGGTGATACGCTTTTGACTTGCAGAATCCGATTTGTCAAGAATGGTGATCCAGGCATAATGAATCGGGCTCGCCACAAGCAAACAATAGATTGGGTTTGCTTGTGCACGAAGTGCCTTGAAAAATTTCCACAAGTTGCTTTTGAGAATATAGTTCTCCCCCTTGTGGTGATTGGTCTGGATTGCATCCATACTCCTAATGGGTTATATAGCAGTTAAAAACATCGAATTAATTGCGATATATTTTAACCCACAGTATGGGATACAACATCTGCATATGGCGGACTACTCCGCTTGCAGAATGGTGTGGAATTGAGCAAACAGGATGTAATACACCCTTGTTTGATACTCCTTTTCAAATAAAGTTCGCAATTAATAAATCGTTGATATCAACCCGTATTCCAGCAGGTGGAGATCCATAAAAACACAAGGCAGGTCTTCTGACTAATCCCCTTTGTCGCGCCTTCCCGATTTATCATCAGTGGCAAAGAGTGCGACAATCAAACTCTTTATAGAGTGGGATTTACAGCAACTGGTATTGTTCCAGATTCTCACTGGATTCCCTTTTCACCTTTCGTGACGCTTGGTTCGTAAAGGCTCCTCATGTGACACAAAGGTAGAGATTTTTGATGATAAACAAAAAAAAGTGACCCTTGGGCCACCTTTTTTATTGCAGTAGATTCGCGGAAAGATTATTTTCCAGCCAATCTTCGGTACGATTCGTAACGGAGTTTTGCAAATTCTTCCGTCTTAGCAAACAAGTCAGCTGCTTCTTCCGGGAAGGTCTTCAGCAAAGAGCTGTAACGAACTTCACCCTTGATGAAGGCTTGGAACTTGCTCCAATCGGGTTCTTTGCTGTCCAAAGTGAAGGGATTTTGTCCGGCTTCTGCCAAGGCAGGGTTGAAGCGGTACAAATGCCAGTAACCACATTCAACAGCCAATTTTTCTTCACGTTGGCTTGCACCCATACCATTTTTCAATCCGTGGTTGATACAAGGAGCGTAAGCAATGATGAGTGAAGGTCCGTTGTAAGCTTCAGCTTCTTTGATTACGTTGAAGTATTGAGCCGGGTTAGAGCCCATGGCTACTTGTGCAACATAAACATAGCCGTAGCTCATTGCCATCATACCCAAGTCTTTCTTACGTACGCGTTTACCTGAAGTTGCAAATTTGGCAACAGCACCAGCAGGAGTTGATTTAGAGGATTGTCCACCAGTGTTTGAGTAAACTTCGGTATCCAATACCAATACGTTGATGTTTTCGCCAGAAGCGAGAACGTGGTCAAGTCCACCGTATCCGATGTCATAAGCCCAACCGTCACCACCAATGATCCATTGGCTACGAGCAGCAATCAAGTCTTTGCGAGCGAGCAATTCTTTGCAAACGTCGCATCCGCATGCTTCCATCATCGGAACAATTTGATCAGCGATTTCACGGGTAATGGCAGCATCGTTGCGGTTTTCCAACCATTTTGCAAACAATTCTTTCAATTCAGAAGAGCAGCTGTTGCAAGACAGACCTTTGATCATCCATTCTGCAACGGTTTCGCGCAAGCGTTCTGTACCCACGCGCATACCCAAACCGAATTCTGCGTTGTCTTCGAACAAAGAGTTGGCCCAAGCCGGTCCACGACCGTTCTTATCGGTGGTGTAAGGAGATGCCGGGAATGAACCACTATAGATGGATGAACAGCCAGTTGCGTTGGCTACCATCATGCGGTCTCCGAACAATTGAGTGATGGATTTGATATAAGGAGTTTCACCGCAACCTGCGCAAGCACCTGAGAATTCAAACAAGGGTTGTGCAAATTGAGCGTTTTTCAAGTTTTGGTTCTTGGGAGCAACGGTGTCTTTGTAACCTACGTTAGCGTGGAGGTAATCGAAGTTTGCTTGTTCGTGCATTTGCGATTCAAGCGGCTTCATTACCAAAGCTTTGGTCTTAGCCGGGCAGACATCAGCACAGTTGCCGCAACCGGTACAATCCATCGGTGAAACTTGGATGGTAAACTTGTAAGCTTTGAATGCTGCGTTTGCTTGTACGCGTTTCACACTTTCCGGAGCATTTGCTGCTTCTTCGTCAGTCATCAGGAAAGGACGGATTGCTGCGTGAGGGCAGACATAAGCACATTGGTTACATTGGATACAGTTTTCTGCTTGCCATTCCGGAACATTGACAGCGATACCGCGTTTTTCGAAGGCTGCAGTACCTGCAGGAATGGTACCATCGGCAAATTGGCCGGTAAATGCGCTTACCGGAATATCGTTGCCGTTTTGTGCGTTGACAACGTCAGCTACGCTGCGTACCCATTCCGGAGCCAGGCGGTCGAAGCTTGCCGGGCGGAATTTGGCACGGATGTTTTTCCATTCAACCGGAACTTCTACTTCTACATATTCAGCACCACGATCCACGGCTGCGTAGTTTTTCTTAACCACATCTTCTCCTTTCTTGCCGTAGCTCTTGTCGATGGCTTTCTTCATCATAGCCACTGCATCTTCGTAAGGAATGATGCCGGTGATTTTGAAGAAGGCAGATTGGAGGATGGTGTTGGTACGGTTACCCAAGCCGATTTCTTCAGCAATCTTCGTTGCATTGATGATGTACATCTTCAAGTTGTTTTCTGCAACGAGTTGTTTTACGTGATCAGGAATACGTTCCAAGGTTTCTTCCACAGACCAGAGGCTGTTCAACAAGAAGGTACCGTTTTTCTTGATGCCTTTCAATACATCGTATTTTTGCAAGTATGAAGGAACGTGGCAGGCAACGAAGTCCGGAGTGGAAACCAAGTAGGGAGAGGTGATGGGCTCATCGCCGAAGCGCAAGTGTGAGCAGGTATAACCACCTGATTTCTTGGAGTCATAGTCGAAATAACCTTGGCAATATTTGTTGGTGTTGTCACCGATAATCTTGATGGTGTTCTTGTTCGCACCAACAGTACCGTCAGAACCGAGGCCGTAGAATTTACATTCGTAGGTGCCTTTGCGTGCCAATGAGAATTCTTCACCTACCGGCAAGGATTTGAAGGTGACATCATCCACGATGCCGATGGTAAAGCCGTTCTTAGGTTCTTTCTTGGTCAAGTTTTCAAATACAGCAAGGATTTGTGCAGGGCTGGTGTCTTTGGATGAAAGACCGTAGCGTCCGCCCACAATCATCGGGGCTTCGTCACCCAGTTCTGCGAGGGTAGATTTTACATCCAAGTACAAAGGTTCGCCAACTGAGCCAGGTTCTTTGGTGCGGTCCAAAACAGCGATGCGTTTTACGCTGCGAGGGAGTGCGCGCATGAAGTATTTGGCCGAGAAAGGACGGTACAAACGAACGGTAAGCACACCGACTTTTTCGCCTTTTGCCATCAACATATCTACTACTTCGCGGATGGTTTCGCAAACAGAGCCCATAGCAACGATCACGTTCTTCGCATTCGGATCTCCGTAGTAGTCGAACGGGAGGTAGTGACGGCCGGTCAATTCGCTGATTTCACCCATGTAGCGAGCTACGATATCGGGAACGGCATCGTAGTATTGGTTGCAAGCTTCACGAGCTTGGAAATATACGTCCGGGTTTTGCGCAGTACCGCGGGTAATCGGACGGTTCGGATTCAATGCTTTTTGGCGGAATGCTTTGAGCGATTTTTCGCTGATCATACCCTTTAAAGCTTCTTCATCCAACAATTCAACTTTTTGAATTTCGTGCGAAGTTCTGAAACCATCGAAGAAGTGAATGAAAGGAATGCTGGATTTCAAGGTTGACAAGTGAGCAACGGCCGCCATATCCATCGATTCTTGAACGCTGGAAGAAGCCAACATGGCGAATCCGGTTTGGCGAGCAGCCATCACGTCAGAGTGGTCTCCGAAGATGGACAATGCTTGAGCAGCCAAAGCGCGTGCTGAAACGTGGAATACTGTGGGAAGCAATTCACCTGCAATTTTGTACATATTGGGGATCATCAGCAACAACCCTTGTGATGCAGTAAAAGTCGAGGTCAAAACACCGGCTTGCAAAGAACCGTGAACAGCACCTGCAGCACCACCTTCACTTTGCATTTCAGTGACTTTTACTTTTTCTCCGAACAAGTTTTTCTTGCCGAAAGCTGACCATTCATCCACATATTCCGCCATGGTAGAGGAGGGAGTGATCGGATAAATAGCAGCGTGTTCGCTGAATAAATAGGCTACGTGGGCGGCAGCGTAGTTACCGTCACACGTGATAAATTTCTTTTCTTTAGCCATTTTGTATAGGTTTTATGTGATTTTCAATCAGTTAAATTGAAATTTGAAAAAATTCGGACAAATTTACGAAAAAAATTCCGATTGACTATTGACGGCCGGAAGTATTTGCGTCCGGAATACACTTTTTGATGAGTCCTTGCAATACGTTGCCGGGGCCGAGTTCAATAAATTCGTCAGCACCATCTTTTTTCATTTCCAGTACCGTTTGGGTCCAACGTACCGGAGCGGTTAATTGAATCAACAGATTTTGTTTGATTTCAGCAGGATCGGTGTGGGGTTTTGCATCCACATTTTGGTACACCGGGCAGATCGGACGACGAATTTCTGTGCGTTCGATGGCTGCTGCCAACTCAATGCGGGCAGGCTCCATTAGGGGAGAGTGGAAAGCACCACCTACCGACAACGGAAGAGCGCGTTTGGCACCGGCTTCTTTCAATCTTACGCAAGCTTCTTGCACGGCTTCCAAGCTGCCTGAAATAACCAACTGGCCCGGGCAGTTGTAGTTTGCGGGAACGACAACCCCCTCAATTTCCGCACAGACTTTTTCGACAAGTTCGTCTGTTGCTCCCAATACGGCAGCCATGGTGGAGGGATTCAATTCGCAGGCCTTTTGCATCGCTTGTGCACGAGCTGCAACCAGGCGAAGACCATCCTCAAAACTCATCGCACCTGCGGCTACCAAGGCGGAAAATTCACCCAAGGAATGTCCGGCAACTTGATCCGGTTGGAAGTCTTCTGCCGTTAGCGCCAGTGCAACGGAGTGCAGGAATATGGCGGGTTGGGTTACTTTGGTTTGTTTTAGATCTTCAGCGGTTCCGTTGAACATGATGTCTGTAATGCGAAAACCAAGAATATCATTTGCTTTTTCAAAGAGTTCCTTTACTTTGGGATTGTTGTTGTACAGGTCTTGTCCCATTCCGGTGAATTGGGCGCCCTGTCCAGGGAAAACAAAAACTTTCATATATTTTCTTATCT
Source organism: Bacteroidales bacterium (assembly GCA_017546605.1). GTDB lineage: Bacteria > Bacteroidota > Bacteroidia > Bacteroidales > UBA932 > JAGCJX01. Next base: position 12,463 of record JAFYSH010000004.1, read on the forward strand.
ATCTAAAATTAATTTTTACCTTTGTAGTCTCGCTCTCGTAGTTCAATGGATAGAATATAGGATTCCGGTTCCTACGATGTGGGTTCGATTCCCGCCGAGAGTACAAGAAACGGCTTTGCAGGTGTCTGTGAGGCCGTTTTTGCGTTTTATAACGGGGAAACAAAACCTTGCGAAGGTAAAAAAAATATTCGAAACTCTTATATAGTAGAAAATAATTACTCGTATACTATAAAATAAGTCCCGCGATATCACGGGACTTATTGGGTACTACAGCTCCTGAAAGGGGACATCTTCAATGTTGTTCTCGGTGGAGGTATCCGTCATTTTCTTATAGCGGCGGAAGACGTTGATGCCAATTAGCTCGGAAATGCCATAAATTAGCAAGATGATACCGAATAGGATGAAGAGGGCATTTCCGCTGTCGTTCGGGAAGAAGAACAGACCGATACCACAAGCTGTGGTCAATGCAGGAATGATGGCAAATCCCCAAGGGGTTTTGGTAATCTTTCTGGATTTGAAATAGTTGATCAGGGATCCGATGCCGAATAGTAGGAGAATGGCTCCAAACAGAAACATGACAATTCCGGTAAAAAAGCTCGGGAACAACATTAGAATGAGCCCGAACACGATGTTGGTGATGCCGTTGGTGGAGCGTAGCAACGGGTGTGGTTCCGGATGTTCCCGGTTTTCTCGGTTTGCCAGAATGGATAAAACGCCGGTCAGCAAGATGATGCCTCCCAATGCATAAAAAATGAACTCCCGAACGGTCTCGGGCCAGATTACCAAAATCAATCCGGCAAGGATTGTGAGGATGGGTCGGGATAAGTATGATTTCATATTCGCTTTCATTTTAAATCAGAATTCGTGATTGACAAAAGTACAAAAAAAATACCAGCGCTCAAGCTCTTCTTCGTAGAACCCACACGTAGGTGAGTAGGATAAGGTTCATCACTAAGGCATAGATGATGGCAGGGATGGCCATTTCTCCGCTGTTGAAAATAAAGGGCGAGGAGGCGATGGCAATGGCTTGTGCTGCATTTTGCATACCGACTTCAATGACAATAGTCCGGCGTACCGGATCTGAAAATTTGCCCATTCGGGATAAGAGTGATCCGCCCATCATTGCTACGAGAATCAAGCAAGTTGCGGCCAGACCCACTACCTTGAAATTGTCGAAAATTTCTTGGGTGTATTGTAGAAAGAATACCCCAGCCAGTAGCATGAGGGCGGGGAAGGCACATTTGCTTAATACTTTGTTTACCTGTTGGGCCGTTTGAGGTTTGAAATAGCGAAGAGCAATGCCTGCGAACATCGGAACAAATAACAGGACGATGTTCTGTACCAATAGTTTGCCCACCGGTAATACTACGTCCACTCCGCCTTGTTGGGAAACGAACCAGGACACACCACTCATGATTAGGGGAAGAGTGAAGAGGGTAATGATGCTGCTAAAGGCGGTCAGGGTTACCGAGAGGGCAACATCTCCTTTGGCAAGTAGGGAGAAGACATTGGATGAACTTCCACCGGGACAGCAGGCAACCAGAACCAAGCCCATAAAATAGACGGATGGGAGATCCAGTAACCATGCGACGCCAAAAGCGATGAGCGGTAATAGCAGTAGTTGGCCGATCAAACCCACCAAAACGCCCTTTGGGTTGTTGGCTACATCGGTGAATGCTTTCTTGTTAAGGTCGGTTCCCAGCAGGAACATCAATACGATCAGTACAGGGATGACAATCCAAACGGTATTCATTTTTGTGGAAAATTACGAGAGTTGTAAAAGGTAGGATAGGATGGCAGTTGCCAAGAAAAGGAGTGTAAAAACGAATAGATTACGAGCGGTATTTCCGAGAATGGGGTTCAGTGTTGCGCCTTGTCGGGAGGTGAGCTTTTTCCAGGTATTGAGGTGTAGAACAGTGTACAAGATTGGAATGCACAATGTTGCAATTGAAAGTTGAAGGAGGATGGGCGTGACGAGCAGCATCGCGAGGATGCCATCCAATAGGTAGATCTGTCCCATGGTTCTTTGTCCAAATAGGACGACCGTGGTATTCTTGCCAACTGCCTTGTCGTCGTTGTGGTCACGGTAATTATTGACAATAAGAACATTGCTGGCCAAAAGGCCGATGCTGGCGGAAACGGGTAGAGCTGTGGACAGGCCGGCCCAACTGCCTTGTTGTAGGAAACAGGTAAGGGTGACCGGGATTAGTCCAAAAAATACGAAGACGGTAGCATCGCCCAGACCGTGGTGTGAAAGTGGATAGGGTCCTGCGCTGTATGCAAGGGCGAAGATGCCAATGGCGATACCGACAGGTATCATCCACCAGCTGCCATAAACAAGCAATAGGCAGCCAACTATGGCGGCAGCGCCCAAGGTCCCAAATGTGGCATATTTCATGGCTTGGGGGCTGATGTCTCCTTCTGTGACACCGCGGCGGAATCCTTCCCGGCCTTTCTGATCAACTCCTTTCTTATAGTCGTAGTATTCGTTTCCAAAATTGGAGGCAAGTTGAGCCAATAATGCGAATAACAGACACAGTAGGGCGGGTGTCCATGAGAAAGAATTATTTAGGAGGGCACAGGCAATGCCGGCAAGTACCCCAGAGATGCTGACCGGGAGTGTCCTCAGTCGCATGGCTTCAATCCATTTTTTCATGGCTGGTTGCTTTGATGCCGATGTACATCCGGCAAACTCCTAAAGTGAGGCTTTTGTGAAGGACTTGCTGAAAGCCGGCTTCTTGGAGCATTGTCATAAATTGTTTGGGAGCAGGGAATTGTAAGACAGAAGCGGGGAGGTATTCGTAAGCGCTTCGGTCTCCAGAGATCCATCCACCGACGGCCGGCAGTATTCTTAGAAAATACAATTTATAACACCAGCGGATGATCGGGTTTGAGGGTACGGACAGTTCTAGGATGACGAGCTTCCCCTGCGGGCGTAGTACTCGGTGCATTTCTTGCAGACCAACTGCCAGGTGTTCGAAATTGCGTACACCAAATCCGACAGCGATGCGGTCAAAATGGTTGTCGCTGTAGGGCAGTGCCTCGCAATCACCTTGTATGAGTTGGGCAGTCAGGCCGGCGGCCTTGATTTTCTCCCGGCCGATTTTCATCATTCCTTCCGACAGGTCGATGCCAGAAACTTGACTGCCGGTGGGTGCTTTTTGTGCGATTTCGATGGTGAAGTCGCCCGTTCCGCAAGCTACGTCCAGGATGTTGAGGGGGGAGGTTGTGTCCAGGAGTGTTTGAACGGCTTTTCTTCGCCACCGCTTGTCAATATTCAAAGATAAGATGTGGTTCAACTTATCGTAATCCGGGGCGATGTTGTCAAACAATTTTCGGATGCCTTCTTTCTTTGCCATGTTTTGCTTTCAATAAAAAAAGCCGACGCTACTGCATCGGCTTTTGGGTGGAAGATGGGATTCGAACCCACGACCCCTAGTGCCACAAACTAGTGCTCTAACCAACTGAGCTACATCCACCATGTCCCCTTTCCTTGGAAAGGACTGCAAAGGTATGTATTTTTTTTGAATAACAATATCTTTTTTTGAAAAAAATATTCAATGGCTATTTTGGGCGGAAATAACGTGGATTGTGGTAATTTTTTTTAGTATATTTGTTGTCCGTTTTTAGAACTATAAGAACTCTTCAAAAATAAACCTTTATGGCTCGCGAAATTAAATTCTCTCTCGTTTATCGAGACATGTGGCAATCATCAGGAAAGTATGTTCCGATGGTGCATCAATTGAAAGAAATTGCGCCCGTTATCATTGACATGGGTTGCTTTGACCGTGTGGAAACCAATGGCGGTGCATTTGAACAAGTCAATCTCCTCTTTGGTGAAAACCCGAACAAGGCGGTTCGTGAGTGGACGGCTCCTTTCAATAAAGTAGGTATTCAAACACACATGTTGGAACGTGGTTTGAACGCTCTGCGTATGTTCCCGGTTCCTGCCGACGTGCGTGCATTGATGTATAAGGTAAAAGCCAAACAAGGTACTAATATTTCCCGTTCATTCTGCGGTTTGAATGACCATCGTAACTTGAAGTTGTCCGTTGAGTTTGCAAAAGCCGGTGGTATGATTTCTCAAGTAGCCCTCAGTATTACTTATTCACCGGTTCACACCGTAGAATATTACATGGACTTGGTGGACAAAGTAGTGGCTTACGGTTGCGATGAAATCTGTTTGAAAGATATGGCGGGTATCGGACGTCCCGCATTCTTGGGCCGTTTGACCAAAGCGATCAAAACCAAATATCCGCACATTAAAGTGCAATACCACGGACATACCGGTCCTGGTTTCTCACCGGCTTCCATGTTGGAAGTAGCCCGTGCAGGTGCTGACTACTTGGACGTAGCCATCGAACCTTTGGCATGGGGTAAAGTTCACCCGGATGTGATCACAATTCGCGAAATGTTGAAAGATGATGGTTTCTTGGTAAAAGACATCAATATGGATGCATATATGGAAGCTCGTCGCCTGACCCAATCTTTCTGTGATGACTATTTGGGCTATTTCATTGATCCGGGTAATGCGCACATGTCATCGTTGTTGGTGGGCTGCGGTCTGCCGGGCGGTATGATGGGCTCTATGATGGCCGACTTGAAAGGCTTCCACGGTGCCATCAACAGTTCATTGCGTAACCAAGGCAAGAAAGAAGTTAGCTTGAATGATTTGACCGTGATGTTGTTCCAAGAAGTGGAATATGTATGGCCTCGTTTGGGTTATCCTCCGTTGGTAACGCCGTTCAGCCAGTATGTTAAGAATACTGCTTTGATGAACTTGATGCATACCTTGAAAGGTGAACCTCGTTGGACAACTATCGACAAGGATACTTGGAACATGATTTTGGGTAAAACCGGTCAATTGCCGGGTCAATTGGCTCCTGAAATCATCCAATTGGCAAAAGACAAAGGCTTGGAATTCTATACAGGCGATCCGCAAGCAGCATTCCCGGACGAACTCGATCGTTTCCGCAAAGAAATGAAAGAAAACAACTGGGACTTTGGTCAAGACGACGAAGAATTATTCGAATTTGCAATGCACGAAAGACAATACCGCGACTACAAGAGTGGTATTGCGAAAAAACGTTTCGAACAAGAATTGGAACAAGCCAAAGAGAAAGCAGGTGCTCCGAAGATTACCGTTCGTCCGGTTGTTGAAATGCCGAAATTTGATGTGGATGCAGTGGTGGCAAAATACCCCAATGCATTGCCGCTCCAAGCTCCGGTGAAAGGTCAATTGATTTGGCAATACGATGTGGCGGATGTTTCTACGGCTCCCAATGTGGGTGAACCCGTCAAGGAAGGAAAAGCGGTTTGCTTCGTACAAGCCTACTATGGAATGGAAGAAGTGAAAGCTCCGAAAGATGGTAAGATCGTTTACATCGCTGCTAAACAAGGTCAACAAGTTGACAAAGGTGAAATTGTAGCGTTTGTGGAATAATTTCTAAAAATCAATAAGAAGGTCTGCCTTGGGGTAGGCCTTCTTTTCATTTTCAACGTATGAAGAAGCTATTTTTGATGTGTCTGTTGGCTTTGCTGATGGGGGCTTGTGATCCTCAGGTGTCTGTATCTGTGGATGATCCTGAACATTCAGAAAATGTAGATCAAGACGAACAGAACCCGGAAGATGATCCGGAGGATGATCCAATTGAAGAAGATGATGATGAGCCTATGAGTGGTGATGTGGGTAATGATGAAAATGTTTATTGGGAAGCCTCGGAATTTGATAAAAGGGTGAAAGTGATCTATGATGGAGCAGAGGCAACGATTGAGCACAGTATTGAGGGTTTGACTTGTTATCAGGAAGGTGCAGATGTGGTGATTGATACGGGTGATTTGACCGGAGTTGAGGTGATTATGCGGGGAGAAAGTTCGGATGGACAGTTGAAGTTGTATGGAACTAACAAAACCAAGCTGACGTTGGATGGTGTGCGCTTGGCATCAGAGAAGAGTGTGCCGATCAATTGTCAGAATTCTTCGGTCTTATTTGTACACCTGAAGGCGAATAAGGAAAATGTACTGGAGGACGCGGCTTCTCAGTCGGACGAAGTGTATTATCCGGACGGAGTTTTATCTTCGGATGAAAAACGGAATGGCTGTTTGTATGCAAAAGGGAATGTTGTTTTCAGTGGCACGGGTAGTCTGGAAATAGTCGGAAATAAGAAGCATGGGATTTCGGTGAAAAAGACCTGTACGGTTCGCACAGGGGTGGTTTTGCAATTGCCGCAGGTGAAGGATAATTGTGTAAAGGTGGATAATATTGTTATTTTGGGTGGTACGATTTCGGCCTTTGCTACCGGTGAGGCTGGAAAGTGCATCAGTTCTGATGGTGATGTGACCATTGCTGGAGGTAAATTGGAACTGTACACGACTGGAGATGCTGTGTATGAGGAGGATGAGAATGACACTTCTTCGGCTGCTGGTATCAAGGCGGACGGAAATGTGCTTATTCAAGGAGGTGAATTGTTATGCGTTAGTTCGGGAACCGGTGGAAAGGGGCTGAATGTGGATGGAAATCTGACGATCGAAGCAGGTGTGATAGAGGTGGAAACTTCAGGAACAAAATACGTGTATAATGCAGCTCTGGAGTTGGATGCGTCTCCAAAAGGCATCAAGGCCGATGGGGAAATTCTAATTCAAGGAGGACGACTTGTCATTTATGTGACTGGGAAAAGTGATGGTTCGGAAGGATTGGAAAGTAAAACCAAGATTACGATTAACGACGGAGAGATATACGTACGGGCTTATGACGATGCGATCAATGTAGGGGGAGACAATCCGGTGGGAATAGAGGTCAATGGCGGACGGATTTATGCTTTTTCAGAGCAGAATGATGGGGTCGATTCCAATGCGATGATGTGGATCAATGGGGGATTGGTGATTGCCTCGGGCAGTGGTGTGCCCGAAGAAGGCTTTGATTGTGACCGGAGTCAGGATTTTATTGTGACAGGGGGATTGTTGATTGGTACGGGGGGTGCAGCTGTTTCTACGGCTACTTCAAGTTTGCAATCTTCGTTGATTTACAATGGAATAGCGGCTGATGAGGGAAAAGTGGTGGCGATTTTGGATGCTGATAATCATCCGATTTTGCTCTATGAATTGCCTCGAATGCTGAACAGTTGTGCGTTGTTTTTCTCGTCGGCGGACTTGATACAACAACAGACGTATGCGGTTTATACCGGAGGAGTTATTGAGGGTAGTACGGATTCCTGGAATGGGTGTTATTTGGATGGAACCTATGTTGGGGGTACGCTGTTGGGTTCATTCACTTCGACCGGAACAACGACGGTTGTTGGTTCGGGTGGAGGGCCGGGAGGAGGCCCGGGTGGTGGTCCTGGCGGAGGCAATCCTCCAGGGGGAGGAAATCCACCGGGGGGTTGGCCGAACTAAGTACCTCTTGTGTTTTACCACAGTAGGAGGCCTGCAAGACCTCCTGCTATCAGTAGGTGGATGGGATTGGCCTTGAAAAAGAGGCAGGCGATGAAACTTGCTGCAAAAAGCAGCCAACTTTTCCAGTCGATGAAATTCTCCGGAGTGACGAGGATGACGGCTGCAGCTCCAATCATTCCAATGATAATGGGTTTGAGCCATTGGAGGGCATTGTTTACCCAAATATTGTTCTTGAATTTGTGAAAAAGGACGCAGATCCAAAGAACAACTAGGAATGAAGGGAGAACGACGGCTGTGGTTGCGGTTAGGGAGCCTAAAAAGCAATAGAAGGGTGAATAACCCATTTGTTCGATGACCGTATAACCAATGTGGGTTGCGCTATTGATGCCGATCGGGCCAGGTGTCATTTGAGAGATGGCGACGATATCCGTAAACTCAGTTGCGGAAATCCATTGGTGATCCACCACTACTTCATTTTGGATGAGTGACAGCATTGCATATCCGCCGCCGAAGGTAAACAGCCCGATGATGAAAAAAGTGGAAAATAATTCAAAGTAGATCATGGCTGCGGCTTGTTGGCGTTGGATTGGTTTTTAAGTTGCCAGGTGGTGTAGCCCGTCGCTCCCAACAGGGTTAGGGCGATTAGAAGGGCGGGAGAAACGCCGGCAAATGAAATCAAGGCCAAGCAGCCTGCTGCGATGCAGCCTTTCCAGAAGTTGAGTCGGTTGCGTTTGGCCAGATTGATCATCGGAACTAGGATGACTGCGACCACCACTGGTCGGATTCCTTGAAAAATGCGGCCGACAACTTCATTGTCTTTGAAATCGGTGAATACGGCTGCAATTAGAAGCATAATCAGGAACGGGGCGATGATACAGCCAATGCTGGCGATCAGGCTACCCCAAATGCCTTTAATCCGATAGCCGACAAAGATGGAAATATTCACTGCCAAAAGGCCAGGTGCGGATTGGGAGATCGCGATGATGTCTGTGAAATCTGCTGTATCGATCCACTTTCTCTTCTCGACGACCTCTTTTTCGATAATCGGAATCATGGCATACCCACCACCGATGGTGAATGCGCCAATCTTTGCAAAGCATGAAAATAAATTCCAATAGACCATGACACAAAGGTAGGGAAAAATAGTCAAATTTTAATGTTTTGATTAATTTACTGATTATTAGACAGATGGTACGTTTGTTGAAAAAATGTTTGAAAAAAATTTGAAAAAAGTTTCAAAAAAATTTGGAGAGTCAAAAAAATGCCTCTATATTTGCAGCCCGTTTCGGAAATGAGACGGTCAAAAAACAAAAGTTCATTGAAACATTGAGAGAAAAGGTAGAGGTTATATGATTGTAGTACAATAAAAAAACCTCGTCAAAATAATCTTTGTCAGGAACAGCTTAGAGATATTTAAATAAGATATACAATGAAGAGTTTGATCCTGGCTCAGGATGAAAGCAGCAAAGAATGGTTGTATGATTGCTTTTGGAAGTCCGGCTGTAGCCAAGCAGATATTGTAGAAGCGGCGAACATGATTTTCAACGAATTGTGCAACGCTCCTTTATCTAAAATCATTCGTG